>JBJOOF010000250.1:0-47747 GCA_046051425.1 Bacteroidota bacterium | reverse complement strand
TAAATTGACTTTTGTAAAGTGCTGGGAGGAGCAAAATTTTGCTTCGCTTCCCGATACGTTGGTGGTAGCTAGAAGAATCCAAATCCACCAAGCCCCCATCCAGATCAAAGCCATGAGCAAGCCCAAAAGCGGCCGTAGGAATCAACGGGCGAATCATAAATGAGGACGCCGAATCCACCTTGCCGGTCAACTGCAGTCTCCGCAGGTAGTCTTCCAAGGAAGGAGCTCCCACAGCAATACTTTGAGCCTTAGTGCTCTGACTGAATGATAGCATCCCAAACAGTCCAATCGCCGCTAGTAGTAGTCGTAGTTGCATTAGGAGTTAGTTTGGATGGCTAAAATGGAAATTTTGCCAATCGACCAGGACTCATCACACTTGGGCGAATAGCTATTGGTTTGCTTCAATTCATCCCGCATAAAAAACCGTACGGAATCTACCTTTGAATGTTCAATGAGCTTCTCTACTCGGTAGCGGCTGGTGGTGGTTTGTCCTCCAAGGCACAAGCTTGGCAGATTGGTTTCTATCGCCCCTGTTTTGGGGGTATTCTGCCGGAAAAATTCATTAGGGTAAGACTGGTACAAGCAATAAGAAGATTCACAAGGGCTGTTTGAAAAGGTAGTGCGAACGACATCCGTGCTATCGATTCCCATAAACCAGTAATCTGGTCCAGAATAACCATCGTCCCAGTTGCCGTCCCAGCTGTCGTGAATAAAAATCTCAGCAGTCAACTTTAAATAGTTGTGCGCAGGCAAGTCGTAAAGCGTAACGGCTACTTCCTCATTGTGGTACCATCCTGCAATGGTATCGTTTCTCCAGACTAATAGACGCCCATTTTCAAAGTTGGCCAGATCCAATTTTGAAAAGTTGTTGTTGTAGATTTGAACTTGATTTTCAACAGATTCTACGCAGGAGGTCAATCCGAGGAACAACAATAAAGCAAAAAGATGAAGGCTACGCAGCAACTTTCCCATGGAGTAGGGGGTGATTAAAAATTTGATCAAACAAAGAAACAAAAAACGAGGCATTTCTTCCAATTTACGAAGGACATTCTCCCATTTCAATAGCTCCTATCCAAACTAAAAGTTGGCCGCAATTCATTTATCAAACCTGTCTCCACCTGGCTTTTTCAAAAAATAAGGGATAATCGGTTACTTTTACTGTTCCAACTCATTCCGCTATGCCTCTTTTTACGCTAGTGGCCGGTGCCCGGCCGAATTTCATGAAAATCGCTCCTCTTATTCATGCTTTGCAAAAGAAGCAGCGCGAAGGAGTTGCTGTGGAATTTCGACTCGTGCACACGGGACAGCATTACGACAAAAACATGTCTGGGGCCTTTTTTGAGCAGTTGAATATCCCAGCGCCCGATGCCAACTTGGGAGGAGGAGGAGGCACACAGGCCGAGCAAACTGCTGCAATCCTAGTAGCCTTTGAACAGGAATTGATGGCCCAACGCCCTGACTTGGTATTGGTTGTGGGAGATGTGACCAGCACCCTTGCCTGCTCCATTGCAGCCAAAAAATTACAAATCGTTGTGGCACACGTGGAAGCGGGCATCCGCTCCGGTGACCTGAGCATGCCCGAAGAAATCAACCGCATGGTGACGGACTCCATCACGGATCACTTTTTTACCACCTCCGAAATCGCCAACACCAACTTGCGAGCTGCAGGCGTGCCGGAAGAAAAAATTCACTTTGTGGGCAATACGATGATCGATACGCTGCTCGCGCAGCAGCCTCGATTCACCAAACCTCAAGGAAGCCCTTTTGACCAACTGATCCCTAAAGAATACTTTGTAGTAACCCTGCACCGTCCTGCCAATGTGGATAATGAAGACTCCTTACGGGAGCTGATGGCAGCCATTTTGGATGGAACTGTTGGGCTGCCTTTGATTTTCCCTGTGCACCCCCGAACCGCCAAAAACCTGGAGCGCTTGGGAATCTCAGCGCCGAATCTACACTTGATCAGCCCACTGGGCTACTTGGAATTTAACTATCTCGTGCAGCACGCCAAGGGCATCATTACGGATTCAGGTGGGGTGACGGAAGAAGCCTCGGTGATGAATGTGCCTTGTCTTACGCTACGAGATAGTACAGAGCGCGCAGAGACCATCCACCTCGGCACGAATGTGCTGGTGGGCACGGATCCCAAAAATCTGAAGCCTTACTTGGATAAAATTCTCCGAGGAGAGTGGAAACAGTACCAGGGGATCCCGCTTTGGGATGGCAAGACCGCCGACCGCATCGTGGATATCTTGCTCCAGCATTACAGCTAAGGCTCTTTCACATTAACGAAAAAACACTCTCGCAAAGAAGGAAATGCGGAAAGCACACGCAAAGAAAATACCCCTTTGCGGCTTTGCTCCTCTGCGCCTTTGCGTGAACAAAAAAAAGAATGTCTCGCAAAGAAGGGAAGCCGCGAAGAAATAACCCTTTGCGCCTTCCCTTCTTTGCGGCTTTGCGTGAAATTATTTTTTCATACCCTAAGAGACAAAGAGCATCTCCATCAATCTACCCAGCCCCAGGGAGCAGGGGGAGTATCGATGGGCTTGGTCAGGTCAAACTTTACTGAGAATAGCGTAGCCGATCCCAGCCTTCTCAGGTTGTAGGTAAATGAAGTTTCGTCCATACTAATCCACCACACATTGCCCACTGCTGCAGGAAGTAGACCCGCAGTGAAGGCGTCAGCTGGGAAAAATTGCGTGCTGGCGGAACCCGTATTCGTAGCCTTACCCCCATACTGCGTCACTGCATCCTCAGATCCATCGGCATGCCGGTGGTCGTGTTTGAGTTGGATCAACTGCTGCTCATCCATCGTCAGCACCCAAGTGCGGGAAAGATCCTCCCCCACAAAAAAGGGAATCCGAAGACGCCCATCCTCACAGCTACGCACATGCATCACCAACTTCCCAGCAAAACGGGGATCAGACTCGGGGGATACCAATTTGCCCTCATAGCTTTTTCCGCAGTGGCTAGACAAGGTCTCCCAAAATTGCTGAGAAGGAGTTTTCTCTTGAGCGAAAACTTGAGAAAGGATTCCTGTGAACAGGAATACAACTGCAAAGGATAGGGTGGTATTTTTCATAGTTGGGAAAGTACCAAAATTTAGGAGAAAGTCATTCCTTAGATCCTTCCGCGCATAAAAAAAGCCACCCCGAAGGATGGCTTGATTTGAAACAAATGAATAGGTGTTAGAAGGAAAATCCTACACTAAAGTTGACCCGCATGCCTGGAGCCAATTGGGTGAAGAACTGATCCTGAGCACCGTAGGAACTGAAGATAAATTCGCGCTTGTCATTGAGTAGGTTTTGTACCCCAAGACTGGTACGGATGCGCTCGTCTGCACCGAAAGTCTTGTTGACATTCAAGTTCAAGGAATTGAAAGGCACGGCATAAGTATCGGTACGGTTACCGAAACCAACCATGTTCAAGGTAGGACCCTGCACATTGTAGTAGATACCCGCTTCCCAGCCCGTATTGAAGTCAGAATAAGCGATTCCGGTATTCACAATGTAGGGCGCCTGGCCCGCCATATCACGCGTATCACCGATTTTTTGGCCCTCTCTAGCAGTCAATTGACGAGATCTTTTCTCTGTAGCAGACATGGAGATTTGAGACTCTGTCAGCGTCAAGTTGCTCGTCCAAAGGAATTTCTCTAAACGAGTGCTGATAAACTTCAAGGATTTTCTGAATTCCAATTCAACCCCCAATACCGTACCATTTCCTACGTTTCTTGGCTGGAAAGATCCAGGGTCAGAAAGGAACTGTACGATTTCGATTGGATTTTCGAAGGTCTTGTAAAACGCCCCCAAAGACCACATTTCACCTTTAGGCTGGAACATTTCCCAACGCACATCGAAGTTGTTGATTCGCGTGGATCTCAAATTACCATCCCAAAGGATTTCAGTGCCTGCATTGGTAGTTTCTTGAAATAATCCTCCAACGAAAGTTCTTCCGGTAATCGGATCAATGATTTCAGCGAAAGAAAGTTCCTTAAACGAAGGTCTTGCGATGGTTCTTGCTGCAGAAAAACGAAGATTCTGTGATTCTTTTAGTGCCAAAACCAAATTCAAGGTTGGGAAGAAGTCCAAATCATCCAATACCTTTTCCTGATCAAATACAATGGATGCATTTTGGTTGGTTCCAGAGTAGTATTGCGTATACTTTTCCACACGAAGACCTACAATGGTTTTCAATTTAGCGAGCGGATTGGCCTCCACACTCGCATATCCTCCGAGGTTGGATAGGTTGGACTGAAATTTATTTGGGTTGTTTGGAATAAAATCTGGGTTGTAGCGAACCCCGTTACGGTTGGTTGAAGAAAACAAGTTACTTTCTTTCAACACTGAGTTAGGATCTCCGTCCAAAGGGGTTGTTCCTGTTGGGAATTGGAAGGATTGGATTTCAAAATCACGTTCTTTAAAGGCATAAGAACCACCGAATTTAAACTTGGCATCTTGGTTCCAAAGGTTCAAATTTTTAGTAAGGTCCAACTTACCCACCAAGTTGTTTTCCTCCAAATTTCTCCAGATACGTGCAGGCAAACCTACTTCTGGAGAGATGGTATTGGTTGGCAATCTAAATCGGGTAAAGCGGATATCTGGATCTTCAATGGTTGAGCGGGTAGGAGCTAACTTCCAGTTAATTTCCCATGCGTTCCCTTTTAGGAAGTGACTTCCAGATAGCAAGATGCTAGAAAGACCACGCTGGCTGTATTCTAGGTTATACTGCTTGGCTTCATAGTTAGCGCCCAAGTTGGAGTTTTCGTAATCGAAAATACCGGCTTTGGATTCCCCATTTTGAAGGTGCAAAAAGTTGAGTTTGAATTTAGATGCCTTCGTTTTTAAGGCAATTCCTGCAATTCCACCGAGAAGCACACTATTTACTCCATAGTTACCAGACTGGATTTGGAGTGCCTCCAATTCATTTTGGTTAGAATCGATTGGCTTGGCAAACAAGTTAAATTGAGCATCCTGATAAAATTCAGTGTCGTTTTTGTAAGTCAGAGCTGCATTGTAACCCCAGGTAGCCTTAGGTCTTACGATTTGATTTCCAAAGGAAAGTCCCAATCCAAAGTCCATCATGGAAGTCTGGGTAGAAGCTCCTAAGGTTTTGTTGAAGCCTCTCAGCAATTGCTGAAATTCCTGTCCTTTTGCACCGTTTGGATTACCAATTACTTCTGCAAACTGTGGAATATTTGTTCTTCCACCTGTAGGATTGGCGCGAGTACCGTCATCGTATCCCAACCAATCGGTTTTTCCACCTTGATAGGTCAGGTAATTTTTGTTGAAGTGCATGGATGGATTGACTCCTCCAGAAAGGCTCAATCGGAAAGTTTTTTCCTCCGGAAAATCTTTGGTTTCAATATCTACGACACCACCGGTAAAATCGGCAGGAAGTTCAGCCGTAAAAGATTTGGACACCACAATGTTGTCAATCACATTGGTGGGAAAAATATCCATTTGGATGGTATTTCGGTCTGGATCCAGACCAGGAATATCCACGCCATTCAATACAGTTTTGGTGTATCGGTCACCTAGACCACGTACGTAGACGTATTTACCACCTTCGATAGATACGCCTGTGACACGCTTCACAGCAGAAGCAGCATCCCCATCACCAATTTGACGGAAGGTAGCCGAAGAAATTCCATCCAACAAGTTGGGCGCATTTCGCTTCACAGACATCATAGCCGATTCCGTGGTACGGATCGCAGCAGCAGATACGGTAACTGTCTCCAATTCAGACTCCTCTGATTTGAGGAGTACATCGGAAAGTACATTCACTTTTCCAGATTCTACTACTACCTCGGTCAAGTTGACCGTAGCGAAGGAGATGTAGGAAATTTGAAGGGTGTAAGATCCAGGAGCAAGTTGAATTTCAAACTTTCCATCAAAATCAGTGACAGCACCTGTAGCTGTTTCTTTGACCAACACCGAAACCCCGTAAAGCGGCTCGCCGGTGGATTCATCAAAAATGGCGCCACGAAGGGTGCCATTCTGGGCAAATACAAAGCCCGTAATCAATTGAAATGCAATGATAAGGAGTAGAACGACCAGGGGTTTAATTGGCAATTCTTGTTTTTTCTTGTTCATACAGCGTTAGGTAATATTCTCTTATAATGGTAAAAAAGGAAAGGAAGGATCCTTGCAAGACCTTCCTTTCCTTGTGGGAAATTCAATTATTTAAAATCAGCAAGTTGACCTGCTTTTTCAGCCCAAGTCCAACCTACGAAAGCAGCTTTGTTAGCGCCCACGGTGTTTGCCTTCAAGGCAACTTCAGCAGCATATACATCTGTTCCGTTTCTGAATGCGGTAGTCAAAGTGACACCTGACTTAAGCGTAGCCTCCAATTTGTTGAAAACTAGGGGACCTGTAGTTCCAGTGAAGTTAGGCACAGTCGCAGCATCAAGACCGAAATCACCTCTACCTGCGTTGGCTACTCCGTTATACGTATCAGCAGGAGCAGGGAAGTTGAAGAAGTAGAGGTTTTCGAAAGTACCTCTTGCCTTGGATCTGAAGTCACCCATTTCAGTAGCCGGGTGACCTTTTACTGAACCATTCTTTACAGTGTGTGCAGCGTTATATGCTCCTTCTGGACCGTCGATTTCAAGTGCGTGGTCAGTGTTGACACCAGAGATCACGATAAAGTTATCCAAAGTACCTGCCCAAGACTGGTCCGTATCGACTGCGTCGTCACCAGAGTTCCAGATCAATGCGTTCTTTACAGAAACTGTTCCACCAAACCACTCGATACCATCATCTTGGTTGGCTACTACTTCTACGTTTTCAATTACAGTTCCAGAACCTACACCACCAAGGGTCAAGCCGTTGATCTCGTTACTAGCACCGATCAAAGCACCACCGTGACGAATAGAGATAAATTTAATAATACCAGAATTGTCGGCATCGTTCGTTCCACCATAAAGTCCGTTGGTATCAGAAGCTGGAATACCTTCAATTTGAAGTTCAGCTACGTCACCTGCCAAGGAACACTTTGCTCTTCCCAATACGATCAAACCACCCCAAAGTCCTTCTTGAGTAGGCTCCAAGTTTGGAGAAGCAACTTGACCTGGAGCGATTTCGTCCGCTACAGATGTAAAGATAATCGGCTCTGTTGCAGTACCCTGCGCGTCGATTTGAGCACCTCTAGCGATCACCAAAGCAGTAGCGTTAGCACCAGTTCCTGCTTCACCTTTCACAATAACTCCTTTTTGGATAGTCAATTTGGCAGGAGATGTAACTACAATTCTACTTCCCAAAATGTACGTTTTACCAGTTACCCAAGTAGTGTTTGCGGTAATATTGCTTGTAACACGGATGGTAGTTGGCTCAGCACCTACTGATAACACGTGAGTCGCTTTCGCTACGTCACCGTCTGTATCCGTTACAGTAAATTCAAAAACTAAGTTCTTTCCAGCATCAGCAGCAACAGCAGTGTACTCGAAAGGAAAAGTTGCGCTAGTACCAGTCAATGGAAGCGTAGATAACGGGGCGCCGTCTTTGGTGATAGCCAAAGAAACTAGGCCGTCAAGACCTTCAGCAGTACCAGTTACGGGGCCTAATTTTGCACCTGCATCAATTTTTGCAGTGGCAGGGATACCAGAAATGGTTACACCATTGTCCGGCTTTTCTTCTTCTTTACAACTTGTAAACACAAGTGTAAATGCAGTTAACAAAGTAAGTGCGTACGTGAACTTTTTCATTGGGTATGTGTGATTAAGAATTTGCGAAGCGATTATGATACAAATGTGCAGCGGATTTTATGCCTCCAAGAAAAAATCGAATTATCCTTTTTTTAAAAAAATAGGCCGCAATTAACCTTGAATTAACAGCAGGGACAAAAAAAAGGGCTTCTCATTCGAGAAGCCCTTTCTAACAGCGGATTCGTGTTACTTTAATGTTACGGACTTATTAATCGGCACTTTTTCAAGTAAAGTTTTTACGAGATCACGGGTGCTTATTTGATCCGCTTCTGCCTCGTAATTGAGCAAAATTCGGTGATTTAACACGTCTTCGGCAATTTCTTTGATGTCCTCAGGCAACACATAATCGCGGCCATCCATAAAGGCTACCGCCTTAGCTGCCAAATTCAAGTTGATACTCGCACGAGGGGACACCCCAAAAAGGATGTATTTCGCTTCTTCCTTCAATCCATAGTCTGCAGGGAAACGGGTAGCAAATACCAATTCAATGATGTAATGTTCCAATGGCTCAGCCAAGGCGACCGCATTGATCTGATCTCGTATGTCAAAAATATCCTGTTTGGAAAGGATGGGCTTCACGTCAGCAGAATACTGCATATTGGACATCCTGCGCATCACTTCCATCTCATCCGATTTGCTCGGGTAATCGATATGCACCTTCATCATGAATCGGTCCACCTGCGCTTCAGGAAGGGGATAAGTACCTTCCTGATCTACGGGGTTTTGGGTCGCCAGTACCAAGAAAGGACGATCCAAGGGGTAAGTAGTCTCCCCAATGGTCACCTGCTTTTCTTGCATCGCCTCCAAGAGAGCCGACTGCACCTTGGCAGGAGAACGGTTGACCTCATCCGCTAGAATCACGTTCGAAAAAATAGGCCCTTTCTTCACTTCAAAGTTGGATTTCTGCTGATTGTAAATCATCGTTCCAATCAAGTCAGAAGGCAACAAGTCGGGGGTAAACTGAATGCGGTTAAAATCCAAATGAAGCACCTTGGCAAGCGTATTCACAGTCAAGGTTTTGGCAAGTCCAGGCACACCTTCCAAGAGGATGTGTCCATTGGTAAACAAGCCAATCAACAAGCGATTGATCATCTTGTCTTGACCTACTACTACTTTTTTCACTTCCTGAATGACTTCAGCAATTTTTTCCTGATGCATGTGACTCGTCTTTAAGTGTACTTATTTGGGATGGCTAAATTAGGAGAAATTGTACCAATCCCCAATCTTACAGTTTCCCGAGCGCAATCCCGAGCGTCTGCCTGATTTTTAGGAATTTTTAAGACCTACGATTTGTACTTCCTCCTGGCCTTGGCTTGGCAAATCCGGTCAGTCCCAGCGCGCGGTACACCAGCTCTTGGCTGAGCTCCCGCACTTCCCCAGCATCCATGCCATCCAGGGTGATTTTTTCCATGGAAAAGCGAACCAGCCTCAAGGTAGGAAAGCCTACCGCAGCAGTCATCTTCCGTACTTGGCGGTTCTTCCCTTCAATTAGGGTGAGTGCCAGCCAACAGTCTGGTATGGAGGCACGGTAGCGGATGGGGGGATTTCGTTCGGGAAGGATAGGCGCCGGATCTACTAATTTGACCAAGGCGGGCTTGGTGCGATAGGACATGCCATCCACTTGAATGGTGACTCCTTGTTGTAATTGTGCCAAGGCTTCGGAGGTAGGGATTCCCTCCACTTGCACATAGTAGGTGCGCTGGTGGCCAAATCTAGGGTTCAGCAGTTGGTGATTCAATGCCTTATCATCCGTTAGGAGTAGCAATCCTTCGCTATCCTTGTCCAGTCGACCTACGGGATATACTTCCCTCGGAAAATCTCCCAGAGCGGCCAAGGTATATTCCTCCCCACTAAACTGGGTGAGCATCCCGAAGGGTTTGTATGCAATAAAATACTGTGGCACGGCCCGATTGCTACTTAGCTTCCGCAGCCCACGCAATCAAAATGTGAGTCCAAAGGCTTTACTCCCTTCAATTGCATTTCTAGGTTGTGGATCTCATCACGAATTTCCATATCGGCAAACATGTCACCGGTTAGCTTTTCTTTCAAAGCGGAAATGGCTTCTTCCAAGGCAAGTTGTTGTTCGGTCATCGCAGTGGTTTTTTTGGGGTGAAAAATGAGGTTCAGAACACGAATTTTTTTCCTTTCGACACCAACTCAAAAATGAGGCCAATTGGGTCACAATTGCTAGGAATGAAGCGAATAAAATTTTATCCGATTCTAGGTGACCTTCCAAAACCACCTCGAAGTCTTCTGAACTCCACCAGAAAATGAATGCTTACAGAGCTTTACCTCTAGAATCCTCCTGTCATTTTCTTTCCGAGAACGGCCAATTCTTCTATCTTTGTGGCTTGTTTTGAGCAAGATGCCTAGCCTTGAGTGCAAGGCTCGCCCCAATTTATATTTGTCGGGATAGCGCAATACATTCTTTTCTTCAAGTTCACCAGAATAGACGCAGTGAAAACGTACCAGGAATTTAAGCAGGTAGACTACCCACACATCGGGGAATCGGTCCTTCAGTATTGGAAAGAAAATCAGATTTTCGAGAAATCCATCTCCAACCGAGAGGGATCCAAGACCTTTACTTTTTTTGAAGGGCCTCCTTCTGCCAATGGTACGCCCGGCATCCACCACGTGATGGCCCGCACCCTGAAAGACATCTTTTGTCGATACAAGACCCTACGCGGATTTCAAGTCAAGCGCAAAGGGGGATGGGATACACACGGACTCCCAGTGGAACTTCAAGTAGAAAAGGAGTTGGGCATCACCAAGGAAGACATTGGCAAAAAAATCACCGTAGCCGAGTACAACAAAAAGTGCCGGGAAACGGTGATGCGCTTCAAGAATGAGTGGGACGAACTCACCGAGAAAATCGGTTATTGGGTGGACTTGGAAGATCCTTACATCACCTTCGATTCCAATTACATCGAGTCCCTTTGGTACCTCCTCAAGCAGCTTTACGAAAAAGGCCTACTTTACAAAGGCTACACCATACAGCCCTACTCCCCTGCCGCAGGGACGGGACTCAGTTCACACGAACTCAACCAGCCAGGCTGCTACCGCGAGGTAAAAGACACCTCCATCACGGGTCAGTTTAAACTCAAAGGGCAAACCAATACCTACATCCTTGCCTGGACCACTACGCCGTGGACCTTGCCTTCCAACTCGGCTTTGGCCATCGGTGAAAACCTAGACTATGTAAAGGTCCGCACCTTCAATCCCTACACCCACCTGGCGGTAGATGTGATTTTGGCGAAAGCAAGGGTAGCCTCTTACTTTTCTCCGAAAGCCGCTGAACTCCCACTGGAAGACTACCGTGCAGGAGATAAACTGATTCCCTACCAAGTACTAGAAGAGTTTAAAGGCAAAAGCATGATCGGCTGGGAATACGAGCAGTTGCTCCCGATCCCCGGTTTGGCTCTTCCCCATCCTGCTTTTACGGTAGTCGCTGGGGATTACGTGACGACCGAAGACGGTACGGGCATTGTGCACTTGGCCAAGGCCTTTGGTGCAGATGACTTCCGTACCCTCGTGCAGCAAAAAGTGCCGGGCATCTTTGTACAAGACGAACTCGGCAACGAGGTCCCTGTGGTAGACCGTCAAGGTAAATTTTTGCCCATCGTCGGCGAATACCTGGTCGCCAAGATGCAGGAACATGGAATCAGTGCCCACAAGACCTTTGGGCCGAATGATTTCTACGTCAAAAACTACACACAAGACGACGAGTCGGCGGCGGATTACAAAAACACGGATGTGATTCTGTCCATCCTCCTCAAAAATGAAAACAAGGCCTTCAAGGTCGAAAAATACGAACACAGTTACCCCCATTGCTGGAGAACGGACAAGCCAATTTTGTATTACCCGCTGGAAAGCTGGTTTATCAAAACCACCGCCTACAAGGACCGCATGGTGGAGCTAAACAAAACCATCCAATGGAAACCAGAGGCCACCGGAACCGGTAGATTTGGAAACTGGTTGGAAAACTTGGTGGACTGGAACTTGAGCCGCTCCCGTTTCTGGGGCACCCCGCTACCCATCTGGAGAACTGCCGATGGCACCGAGGAGAAATGCATCGGCTCCATCGCGGAACTGCAAGCAGAGATCGACCAGGCAGTAGCCGCAGGCTTCATGACCGCATCTCCGTACGCTGGCAAGGAACTCGACCTACACCGTCCTTATGTGGATGAAGTGATCTTGCTTTCTCCCAAAGGACAAAAAATGTTCCGAGAGACCGACTTGATTGACGTTTGGTTTGACTCAGGAGCCATGCCTTATGCCCAGTGGCACTATCCTTTTGAAAACAAAGACATCTTTGAAGCCAACTTCCCTGCAGATTACATCGCCGAAGGGGTAGATCAGACTCGAGGCTGGTTCTTTACGCTGCATGCCTTGTCGGTCATGTTGTTTGACAGCGTCTCCTTCAAAAATGTCATCGCCAATGGCTTGGTGCTGGATAAAAATGGAAACAAGATGTCCAAGCGTCTCGGCAATGCCATCGACCCCTTCAAAACCTTGAAGGAATACGGCCCCGATGCCTTACGCTGGTACTTGCTCAGCAATGCCAACCCTTGGGACAACCTGAAATTCAACTTAGACGGAGTGACCGAGGTGCAGCGACGCTTCTTTGGTACCCTTCAGAATACCTACAACTTCTTTGCCTTGTATGCCAACCTCGATGCATTCATCTACCGGGCAGAAAAGGCCATTCCTGTGCAAGATCGAGCGGAGCTAGACCAATGGATCCTCTCCAAACTGCAATCCCTGATCCTGGAAGTAGAAGCAGCCATGGACGGCTACGATGCCACCAAGGCAACGCGCGCCATCCAGAACTTCACCGTAGACCAGCTTTCCAATTGGTACGTGCGCCTCGCTCGAAAGAGATTCTGGAGAGGAGACATGCAGGCCGACAAGCAAGCCGCTTACGAGACCCTGTACGAGTGCCTCTTTACGCTCAGCCAACTGATGTCCTCCTTCGCACCTTTCTATGCGGACTGGTTGTACAAAAACTTGACCGAGGCAGGAGAAACAGGAAAGGCTTCCGTACACTTGACTGATTGGAATACCGCCAATCATTCGCTGATCAATCCTGACTTGGAAACCAGCATGGACCTGGCACAGACCATCTCTTCCTTGGTACACTCCTTGAGAAAGAAGGAAAAAATCAAGGTGCGTCAGCCTTTGCAACGCATCCTGGTACCGGTCCTTTCCGAAAAATTCAAGTCCCAGGTAGCCCATGTGGCAGAGCTCATCCAGACGGAAGTCAACATCAAAGAAATCGAATACTTGGATGATGCCTCCGGAATTTTGGTGAAGCAAATCAAGCCCAACTTACCCCTCTTGGGTAAGAAGTTGGGTCCAAAAATGCGTTTTGTGGTGGCCGCCTTACAAGGCTGGGGAGCCACAGAAATCAACCAGATCGAGCGTGAGGGACATTACCTGCTTTCGGTAGAAGGGGAAGAAATCGATTTGTTACTTGAAGAAGTATTGATCAGTTCCCAAGATATCCCAGGCTGGTCCGTAGCTTCGGACCAAGGGGTGACCGTGGCGCTGGATGTCAACCTGACGGAAGAATTGAAGCAGGAGGGAGTGGCTCGAGACTTGGTCAACCGCATCCAAAACCTACGCAAGGACCTTGGTCTGGAGGTGCAGGATAAAATCACGCTCCTCATTTCCGATAGCAATCCTTTAGTGAATGCTTCCATCGCTTTGTTTGGAGGATATATCCAAGAAGAAACGCAGGCCATCTCCCTTGCGGTAGGCAACTTGGAAGGGGAAGCGACCGTTTTGGATATGGATGAATTTGAATTGGCAGTACGCCTAATTAAGGCTTAACTTTTCGTACATGAACAACTACCTCAAGTATTTCGGAATTGCCTTCCTGGTGATCGCACTAGACCAAGCCACCAAAATGTGGGTGCACTTCCAAATGGACTTTGGCAGCCCTGGGCAAATCCAAATTTTTGGAGACTGGTTTAAATTACACTACACCACCAATCCTGGAATGGCCTTTGGAATGGAGCTAGGCTCCGAATATGGGAAAATGATCCTTACTTCCTTCCGTTTGGTGGCCATGGTGGGGATTGGGTATTACCTTCATTACCTAATCAAGCAAAAAACACATGTAGGATATACTTTTTGCATTGCCCTGATTTTAGGAGGAGCTATTGGCAACTTGGTGGATTCGGTATTTTATGGCGTATGGCTTGATAATGCCCCCTACAATGCCCCAACACCTTGGTTTCATGGGCAGGTGGTTGATATGTTTTACTTCGACATATGGGAAGGGTACATCCCCGAATGGGTTCCGCTTTGGGGCGGAGGCTACACCGCACTTTGGCCGATTTTCAATGTTGCGGATGCCTCCATATTTATTGGGGTTGCCATCATCTTAATTTTTCAAAATCGCTTTTTTCCGGATAATAAATCTGAGAAAATAACTCCTCCTCAAGAGGCAGAGGAAGAACAGTAAATCAAACGCTACTTACAGAAGTTGAGAAGAGAGGTCATTAGTTAGGCCTCTCTTTTTTTTCTCCAAAAAAATCAAGGTAAATCGCAAAAAATACTGATTTAATCCGTAATTTTCCTTTTCGTGTAGCTATCAAGTAGGTACACCTGTTTGGAAAAGAAGATTATAAAAGTGAATAATATATATACTACTTTTTTTAATTGTCATGATTGTTGATCCAGATCAGCCATTTCAGCTTGTTTATTCAATTTACAGCCACGAATATTTGGGCTTACTTTTTGAATCCTATGTTGTTCCTTTAGATGATAAAGGAAGGCTTACTTATGCCTATCAAAATATAAGTTCTGCAAATGCGAAAGAATTTGATACGGGACTAGAGGAACAAGATTACGAGTTGATCCGCCTGATGGACAGCATGCAGCAAGACGTGGTGGTCAAACCTTACATGAAAAAAGGGAATCTAAAACCGAAAGAATTCCTCCGCAAAATTTTTGATCCAAAGACAGCCGACCCTTCAATCCAAGAACTGTTGTTTAAAAACTTGGAGATCAAAAGAGCCAAAATCCTACCCTTACTGATCGGCAAGCGCTTGTTTGAAACTGCATCGGATGGAAATCCAACCGGCAAAGAAATTAGTGTTCAGGCGGAGCCCGCTACGGTACTGTTTCACTTCGACAAAGGAGAATTTAATACCCAGTACTACCCCTTAATCAAGTTTCAAGGACAAAAACTAAACTGGCAGCACAAGGGTGGCTATTTGGTCTGCAAGGAGCCCGCCTGGCTAGTTGTCAACCAGCAACTTTTTCACTTTGAAAAAGGAATCGATGGCAAAAAATTGCAACCCTTCCTGAATAAAAATGCGATTCTGATCGAACGAAAGTTTGAACCTGAATATTACCGCAAATTTGTTACCTCCCTGATAACCCAATTTGAGGTAGTTGCCAAAGGATTTGATATTCACACCGAACAAGGCACTCCAGAGGCTCTCTTGGCCGTAAGTGGCCTGCCAGGTGGGGTATCCACAGAAACTCTCTTTGGAGAGGAAATCTCCACCCCAGCCGAAGATATCATTGTTCTTGAGCCTCGATTCAAGTACGGAGAATTTGATTTTGGCACCCTCCTCCACGCCGGAGAAGGAAGTGGCAATTCCTGCCGCTACGAAGAAAAGGATGGCAATTTTACTTTTTTCAAAACCGTCCGTACCACCAAACTGGAGGAGCGCTACCTGACTATTCTCAAGAAAAAAGGGCTGGAATTCATGCATGGCAAAACCGCCCTTCCCAAAACTCAGGCTTTTGAATGGCTCGGGAACAACGAGGATTACCTGCTAGAAAATAAGATCAAGGTCGTTCAGAAAGGGGGGCTCAATGGAAAAACCTACCACATCGGTAGAGCCCAAATTACGATTGAAGTCAATGAAAATATCGACTGGTTTGATGTAAAGGCACTTATCAAGTTCGGCATTTACCTGGTGCCTTTTGCCAAACTTCGCAAGCTACTAATCCAGGGCAAGCATGAGTTTGAACTCCCAAATGGAGAAATTGCCGTTATCCCTGCCTCTTGGTTTGTCAACTATTCCGAGCTATTCAACTTCATCGAAGAACGGAGTGCTGAAGAGCTCGTTCTCCGAAAGCACCACTTGGCCTTTGCCAGAGAACTACAGAACGGGGAGTTGATTCGCCTCAACCTGAGTTTGAAGCTGGAGCGCCTTCGCAACTTTGACGCTATTGATGACTATGCGCTGCCCGCTACCTTCAAAGGGGCCCTTCGTCCTTATCAGAATGCAGGTTACAACTGGCTCCGCTTTTTGAACGAATACCAGTTTGGCGGATGCCTCGCTGACGACATGGGTCTAGGTAAAACCGTACAAACTTTGGCCCTTTTGGCCTATGAAAAGGAGGAAAACGATGGCTTTGCTTCCTTACTCGTGATGCCTACCTCCCTAATTTACAACTGGGAATTGGAAGCCAAAAAGTTTGCTCCAGACCTCAAAATATTAGTGTATTCAGGTACGCAGCGGAATAAGGATCCTTGGAAATTCCGAGGATACGATGTGGTCTTGACCTCCTACGGCATCGTTCGCATGGACATCGAGCAGCTCAGCCAGTTTTACTTCAACTACGTGATCTTGGATGAATCTCAGGCCATCAAAAACCCGAATTCCAATATCGCTACCGCTGTCAATAAACTGAAAAGCAAGCGGCGTCTTATCCTGACAGGTACGCCGGTAGAAAATGGCACCATGGACCTCTGGTCACAGATGAACTTTGTGAATCCAGGACTGCTGGGCAACCAGCTGATCTTCAAAAAGCAATTTCTACAGCCCATTGAAAAGCAGCACGACCGAGAAAAGGCCTCTCGCTTGCATGCCATGATCAAGCCTTTTATCCTTCGCCGACTAAAATCTCAAGTAGCGAAGGATCTCCCAGAGAAAATCACCAACGTGAAATACTCGGACATGACTGCTGCCCAAGAAAAGGTGTACGAAGAGGTAAAGAGCTATTACCGAGAAAAAATCATCGGGGAATTGGCAGGTGCTGGTCGAGGAAGTCAGCAGTTTACTCTCCTTCGTGGACTTACCCAGCTCCGGCAGATTGCCAACCACCCCAAGCTCGTTCGAGAAGACTACACGGGAGAGTCAGGCAAGTTGGAGGACATCACCTACATGTTGCAGGAGACCATCTCTGAGAACCACAAGGTGTTGGTGTTTAGCCAATTTGTACGTCACTTGTCCATCGTTCGGGAGTTTTTGGATGCCGAAAAAATCCCCTATGCCTATTTGGATGGGGCTACCAGAGACCGACAGGCTCAGGTGGAGAAATTCCAAACCCAGGAGGACTGCAAAGTATTTTTGATTTCCCTCAAGGCAGGGGGCGTGGGTTTGAACCTGACCAAGGCAGAATATGTATTTCTCCTCGATCCCTGGTGGAATCCTGCCGTCGAAGCCCAGGCGATCGACCGGGCCCACCGCATTGGACAGGAGAATAAGGTGATCATCTACAAGTTTATCAGCCGTGGATCAGTAGAAGAGAAAATCATGGCGCTTCAAGACCGCAAACTTGCCCTTGCAGGAGAACTGATCAGCAATGAAGAAAGCTTCATGAAGAGCTTGGATAATGACGATATCCGCGCATTACTTGACTAAATAAATTCGCCTAGACTCCGGCATTTGCCTACCCCAAACTGGGATTTCCCCCTTGGTGGCTGCCATTTTTTTCAGGCCTACGTTTTTATTCCTTTGATTGTCAGTCAAGTACTCTTTCTTTTAAATTTCTTAACCATAATTTATTGTAGAAATTGACTACGAGATGGAGATATTTTTCTAAATTTTAAAAGCATTCACCCCTTTACTTTTCCTGCTGATGCCTAAAGCCAAATCCGATAAAGACCGGAAAATCTTTGTACTGGATACCTCTGTAATCCTCTACACCCACAACTCCATCATGAATTTTGCCGAGCACGACGTGGTCATCCCGATCACCGTCCTGGAGGAGTTGGACCAATTCAAAAAAGGCAACGACACCAAGAATTTTGAGGCCCGGGAATTTATCCGATTGCTGGATAAACTATCTCAAGATCACATGATCCACGAGTGGACTCCCTTGAATGGAAAAACTAAGGGAAACTTCAAGGTATTGATGAATCCTGACAACAACCTGAATGCCAACGTGATTTTCGGAGAGGAAAAGAACGACCACAAGATCCTGAATGCCGCCCTTTACCTCAAGCAGCATGAGAAGGACCGAAAAGTCATCCTCGTTTCCAAGGACATCAACCTCCGCCTGAAAGCAAAATCCCTAGATATCCTCGCAGAGGATTACGAAACAGGGAAAATCAAAAACATCGTCGAACTAGAGAATACGGGCAAGTACCTCTTGGAAGACTTGGATCCCCTCGCGATCAACTCGCTTTACGAACGTGGCTCCATTGAGGCAAAGGTGATTCTCGGCAATCGGAAACGAAAGGCGAATGCCTTCTACATTTTAAAGAGCCAAAAGCATTCGGTACTCGCCTATTACAACTCCGATGAAAATGTATTGACTCGTGTAGACAAGCAGTTGGCCTACAACATCAAGCCCCGCAATGCCGAGCAGACCTTTGCTTTGCATGCCATTCTAAATCCACGCATCAAACTCGTATCCATCCAAGGAGTGGCCGGAACGGGAAAGACCCTCCTTGCCCTCGCAGGAGCACTGGAACAACGGCGTGAATACAAACAAATATTCCTCGCTCGACCCATCGTACCCCTATCCAACAAGGACATCGGATACCTTCCAGGGGACATCAAGTCCAAGCTCAACCCTTACATGGAGCCGCTTTGGGATAACTTGAAATTTATCCAAAATCAATACAAGGAAACCGACAAGGAATACCAAAAAATCACCGAGCTGGTCAACCAAGAAAAGTTGGTCATCCAGCCGCTCGCCTACATTCGAGGCAGGTCGCTCTCCAATATCTTCTTTATCGTGGATGAGGCCCAAAACCTCACCCCACACGAAATCAAAACCATCATTTCTCGAGCGGGTGAAAATACCAAGATCATCTTTACAGGGGATGTATTTCAAATTGACACACCTTACCTCGATGCACAGTCCAATGGATTATCCTACCTCATCGATCGGGTCAAGGATCATCCGCTCTACGCACACGTGAAACTAGAAAAAGGGGAACGCTCTGAGTTGGCCAACTTGGCGAATGACCTGCTTTAATTTGGTGAAATGAGGAGAGGTGCCTCTGGAGGAAAAAATTAACTTTTCTCCGTATGGGACTTGAAGTTATTCAAAATGGATTGCCATCCAGATTGCTGAAGTTCCAAACTATTCTCGTTTTCAGCATCAAAGACAATTTGGACCAGGGTTCCTTCAGGCAGGTCAGTAAACGTGATTTCAGCCGCTCGTTGATCCATGAAAACATACTTGAGTTTTTCAAGTGGAACGATCTCGGTAAATTCTCCTTCGAAGTCAAACCCAAAACTTCCATCCTTTGCTTCCATGCGCCAAGAAAACTTCCCTCCAGCCACCAAATCATTGCTGGCAGCAGGGCAGCACCAGTCCTCAGAAGCAAAATTCCATTGGGTAATGTGGGCGGGCTCGGTGTAATGGGACCAGGCTTTATTTCGATCTGCTAATACGGTGGCCTGAATGGTAATTTTAGAGAAGGTCATTGTGAGTGAAATAGAGGGGTATTTATGAAGAATGGGTATAAAATTTTTGCTCTTCCTTTGGGCGAAACTCAATTTAAATTTTAAGTCAACAAAAGTGCTAACGAAGCTAGCCTGAATCCCAGATAAGGTATTAGGGTTAAATTATTCTATTTTTTTAGCTCCTTTACTATCGAAATAATGTCCAGATTGCCCAGTCCACTTTCAAACCCTTTTTTCAAAAGCTTTTTATGTTTGGAAAACAAAGGTAATGGAACACCGTATTCCTTAGCTAAGTCACAAATCAAACGCGCGTCCTTGTATACGAGTCGAAGAGGTGCTTGCGGGCTATAATCTTCCTCCAGAATTTTTTGATGTTTTGAGGTGAATACATTATTAGCCATTGGTCCAGAATCAATCATGTCTAAATATTCCTTTTCATTTAGACCAATCTGTTTTGCATAATTAACTGCCTCCATTAGCCCATTAAATAGGGTAATCAAGAGTAAATTGTTAGCCAATTTCATCTTTGATGCATTTGGAATTTCACCACAATAGACTGTTTTTCTACTAAATGAACTAAATAAGCTGGCTAACGAATTTAATTCTTCAAGCTCACCAGCTGTAAGTAGTAGTAGGGTTCCATCTATAGCGGGTTTCCTTGAGCCGGAAATAGGACATTCAAAATAGTTCCCCCCAAGTTTTTTCACCTTCTTACTTAGCTTGATTGAGCTTTTTGGAGAGATCGTGCTTAGGTTAATCAGGGTCTTTTGGCTGAGTCTATTTTTTGCAGCGGAAACAATTTCATTTATCTCCTTATCTGTGGGTAAGACGAAAAGAATGATTTCTGCTTTGTCAATTACGTCTACTGGGGAGGACGCAAGGATGGCTTTACGCTTAAAGTAGTCCACCGTTTTGCTAGAAGTGCTAGAAAAAATAACTTGAAAGCCTGCTTTTATGATATTATCGGCAATGGGTTGTCCCATTGAGCCAAGCCCAATAATTCCAATCTTAGTCTCTTTGCTGACTCCCATCTTTAGCATCAAATGATTTTTATTTGTTGTTCATGCTCTAAAAGCTTCATTTTTTACTTGAAAATTTGTGCCTACAGAGCCGGTCAACTTGCTTGGGAATTTGTAGCTGTAGAAAGCTTACAAACTCATCATTTCTTTGAAGCGTGCTGCCTGTCGTCGGCTCACCTCGATGCGATCTCCTCCCTTGAGGGTGACTACTAGACCCCCGTTAAACCAAGGTTCGATGGCCTCCACCCAGCCCAGGTTGATGATGTGCTTGCGACTGGCTCTAAAGAAGGATTTCTCGTCCAAGCGCTCATCCAAGGCATTCAAAGACTTGTGAATCATCGGCTTGAAGTTGTCAAAATAGACTTTGATGTAATTGCCATCTGACTCAAAAAGGCGCACATTGGAAAGTCGCACAAACCAGCATCGATCTCCGTCTTTAACAAATACCTGATCCTCTAGGGTTAGTTTCTTAGAATTACCAAGTCCTTCCTGCTCTTCACGTTTGGCAATCCCTTCCATTTTCCCCTGAAGCTTCAGCACCGCATCTTCCAACCGCTTCGGCTCAATCGGCTTGAGTAAGTAGTCTAGCGCATTGACCTGAAATGCCTTCAGGGCATACTCATCGTAGGCAGTAGTGAAGATGACATGGGGCAAATTGTCCAGTTCTTCCAAAAGGTCAAAGCCTGTTTTCTCCGGCATCTGAATGTCAAGAAATATGACGTCCGGCTGAAGCTGATCAATCTTTTCTTTGGCGTCGTCCACATTCACTGCCTCTCCTACCACTTCCACTGTTTCCAGCTGATTCAACAAATTGATTAGCTCCTTGCGGGCTAGGCGTTCATCATCAATTACCAGGGCTCTCATATCAATTGGGTTAATTAGTCTAAAGTAAGTCTTTGTTTCGGAATTTTAATTTCAGTAATCACAAATTGACTTCCAGAATTGAAGATTCGGAAGCTTGCCTTATCGCCATAGAGCAGGGTCAGACGTTGTTGAGTATTATCTATCCCATGACCTTCCTCTTCTTTGCGCTTGCTAGCAGACTGGGCTTCGTAATGTCCACTATTTTTGACTTGGATGTACAATTCATCTTCTAGTCCTTCTCGGCATTTAATTTCAATCAAGCCCCCTTTCACCAAGTTGGAGATGCCATGCTTGATCGCGTTTTCCACGATGGTCTGCAGCATCATCGGCGGGATCTTGTAAGTATACGCCCCTTCCTCAATTTGGTATTCCACTTGCAAGCGCTCCTCAAAGCGGATGGATTCCAGCGCCAAATAATCCTTAACCGTGGCCAGCTCATCGGCCAGGTCAATCACCTGCTTTTTGTCCAGCATCAGCGAGAACCGGAGCATATTGGATATTTGCGTGATGGCGGATTTGGCCTTGACCGGATCCTCATCGACAAGCGCACGAACGGAGTTTAAGGCATTGAAAATAAAATGGGGATTGAGTTGGCTTTTCAAATGATTGAGCCGAATCTCGTTGATCTTTGCTTCGTACCGAAGGGTGGTATTGTAGTTGTCCAAAAAGTGAAACACAAAATAGAGCAAGACCCAAAACCCGTAGTAGAGCGAGCTCACAAAAAGGTTGACTGAGATCACCAGGGCA
This sequence comes from Bacteroidota bacterium, assembly GCA_046051425.1. GTDB lineage: Bacteria > Bacteroidota > Bacteroidia > Cytophagales > Cyclobacteriaceae > Algoriphagus. Next base: position 25,806 of record JBJOOF010000250.1, on the reverse strand, counting down.
CGGAAATCTGCATTAGGATTGAGCGTTCCAAAAGCCAAATTAATCAGCACCTGCGCAAACACATTGCTTACTGCCAAGACGATCACTGCCAAGATTACCTGAGCAAGCAAGCGAAAAACACCCAGATTAAACCAGCCGAAAGCCTTGACTAAGATTCTGAAAGCATGGGTAGAGGCTAAATAAAATCCGGACAAGGCCACGAAGGCCCAGGTTTGAAGGGGAGTAATCCCCTCCGATAAGGAAGCAAAAAATACATTGACAAAAGCAAAGCTTCCCCAGCCCAAGACCTGCAATAGCCAATAGAGTGTGCTTCTGTTCATGTGTGAAAGTTAAGGAAGGAAGTCTAGGTTGACCTCCTATTTTGATAAGAGGGTGATTGGCTTGATTTTAAGCCTATTTTCAGCGATGTAATTCCTGCTTCAAGAATCTTCCTGTATGACTGTCTGGATGAGCAGCCACTTTTTCTGGGCTTCCCTGCACCACCACCGTACCGCCTTTATTGCCCCCTTCAGGCCCCATGTCGATCAAGTAGTCCGCCACCTTGATTACATCCAAGTTGTGCTCAATCACCAAGACGGTATTGCCCTTATCCACCAGTTTCTGGAGCACATTCATCAACAAGTCAATGTCCTGAAAGTGTAAGCCCGTGGTCGGCTCATCTAGAATGTAGAAGGTCTTGCCCGTATCCTTTTTGGATAGTTCTGTGGCCAACTTCACTCGCTGCGCCTCTCCACCGGAAAGTGTGGTGGCATGCTGTCCAAGGGTAATGTAGCCCAAGCCCACCTCACTCAGGGTAATGACTTTTCGAAGGATTTTGGGTTGGAACTCAAAGAATTCTACCGCCTGTTCGACGGTCATGTCGAGCACATCGGAAATGGACTTTCCTTTGAAGCGTACCTCGAGGGTTTCTCGATTGTAGCGCTTGCCCTTGCAGGTCTCGCAAGGAATGTGGACATCGGGGAGAAAATCCATCTCCACCAGCTTCATCCCTGCTCCCTCGCAATCCTCACAGCGGCCGCCCTTCACATTAAAGGAAAACCTTCCTGGTTTGTAGCCTCTGATTTTTGATTCAGGAAGTTCGGTAAATAGCGTTCGAATGTCCGAAAACATGCCTGTGTAGGTTGCAGGATTCGATCTAGGTGTACGGCCGATCGGACTTTGATCCACTTCAATCACCTTATCCAACTGCTTCAACCCATCAATTCGGTCAAAAGGCATGGGCTCCTTTTTGGAGTTGTAAAACTCTCGGTTCAAGAGTGGAAACAAGGTTTCATGGATCAGCGTACTTTTTCCACTCCCCGACACCCCAGTGACCACGATCAAGGTGCCCAAGGGAAAGGATACCGTTACATTTTTCAGGTTATTGCCATGCGCGCCTTTCAAGACCAACTGCTCTCCAGTTCCTGCTCTTCGGGTGCTTGGAATATCCAAGCCCAACTTTCCTTGGAGGTAACGTGCCGTAACCGAGTCAGATTGCAGGATTTCGGAAGGAGGGCCTGCTGCGACCACATGGCCACCGTGTCTTCCTGCTCCAGGTCCCATGTCCACAATGTAGTCCGACTCGAGCATCATGTCCTTGTCGTGCTCGACCACCAGGACGGAGTTACCCAGATCCCGAAGACGCTTCAGCGCCTGGATTAATTTCACATTGTCTCGCTGGTGGAGACCAATGCTGGGTTCATCCAAAATATAGAGCACCCCGACCAGCTGTGTGCCAATCTGCGTAGCCAAACGAATACGCTGGGCCTCACCCCCAGAGAGGGTTCGTAGGGGTCTATTCAACGAAAGGTAGTCCAAGCCGATGTCGAGGAGAAAGCCGATACGCTTTCGAATTTCCTTGAGCACCTCAGCGCCGATGCGCTGCTGCTTTTCGGATAGGCGCGACTCTAGTCCCTCAAACCAACTGGCTAGCCCTTGGATGTCCATCATGGCCAACTCCCCAATATGGGTGCCGTCCAACTTAAAATGGAGTGCCTCCTTTTTCAGGCGATAGCCCTGGCATTCTGTACAGGTTTTGGAAATCGTAAACTCCGCCACCCATTCCTGGATTTTGTCAGAACTTCCCTCTTGGTATTTTTGGAGAAAATTGATGATCCCTTCAAAAGTTGTATTCCACTGCGTACCCGGATACTTCACCGAATCCACAGCCACCTCAATTTTATCCCCATACAACAGCACCTCAACCACCGCTTCAGGCAAGTCTTTGATCGGAGTACTTAGGCTACACTTGTAATGCTTGAGTAGTGCCTCAATTTTTTTGAAGATCCAGATGTCCCGGTATTCCCCAAGTGGGGCAATCCCTCCCCGGGTGATGCTCAGACTAGGGTCAGGAAATATACTTTCCCGAGTAATTTCTTCCATTACCCCTAGGCCATTGCAACTAGGACAGGCCCCGTAGGGGGAGTTGAACGAAAAACTATTCGGTGCAGGTTCTTCGTAGGAAAGGCCCGTTTCAGGGTCCATCAAATACTTGGAGAAATAATGAATTTCCCCATTTTCTTCCCGAATTATCAACACCCCCTTGCCATGTTGCAGGGCAGATTTTAAGGATTGGGTGATTCGGAAACGGTCACTTTCTTCCGCGACAATGCGGTCGATGACGATTTCTATGTCGTGGATTTTGTAACGGTCCAACTGCATTTTAGGAGCCACCTCTAGTACGACTCCATCCACCCGCACTTTGGAGAATCCCAACTTCCGTACCTGTTCAAAAAGCTCTCGGTAATGACCCTTCCTGCCTTTGACAACCGGGGCGAGGAGGTACAGTTTTTTTCCTGCAAACTTGGTGAATAGCTGTTCCAAGATTTGATCCTCCGTCTGACGGATCATGGGTTTGCCGCTGTGGTAGGAATAAGCATCTGCCGCTCGAGCAAAAAGGAGACGCATGAAATCGTAAATTTCCGTGACCGTACCTACCGTAGATCTTGGGTTTTTGGAAGTGGTCTTTTGCTCAATGGCAATCACTGGTGATAGACCATTGATCTTGTCCACATCGGGACGCTCCATCCCGCCCAGGAAGGAACGGGCATAGGCCGAAAAACTCTCCATGTACCTGCGTTGCCCCTCTGCATAGATGGTGTCAAATGCCAAAGAGCTTTTTCCACTACCGCTCAACCCGGTCACTACCACCACTTTGTTGCGGGGAATCTTTAGGTCAATGTTTTTAAGATTGTGCTCTCTAGCTCCAAATATTTCTAGGAATTCTTCCTGTGCCGCAGGGGGTTGGGTCATGGTTTTGCGAAAATTAGGAATCGGTGAAAGTACACTTTTTTTGGCTAAAGGAAAAGGTCAGTCCGAAGACTTTACCCTGAAGTTAGCTGCCCGAAAAAGGGCACTTCCCCGCAGCAAAATTGGGGGCTTTCTCTGCTGCTTCTTGCTGCCAAGCAACCGGCTGGTAATAAAAATTAGGAGACAGGATTTGATTGTCCCATTCTTGATGAAATACCCCAAGCGTGGAGCCTGCCGCTGGTGGCACAATCCAGGCCCAGTCTGCTTGCACGGATCTGCCTTTGGCCTCCTCCTGCTTGCAAAATTCCAAAAACTGCTCGGAGGCAGTGTGGTGATCCACCAAGGTCACGCCTTGAGCTTGAAAGGAATGGAGCACGGCCTCTTGGAGTACCAGCATCGCTTTATCCTTCCAGAGGGTCTTCACTTGGCGCGTGTCTAAATTCAATTTTTTGGCAAGGACCGGGAGCAAGTTGTACCGCTGTTCATCCCCAAGATTTCTAGCCGCTATTTCAGTGAGCATGTACCAACCATTGAAGGGGGCACAGGGAAAGGATATTCCACCAATTTCCAACCGCATATCGGAGATCACGGGGACGGCATACCACTGTAGATTTAATTCTTGAAACCAGGAATAGTTCGGGTGGACTAAATTCACCCGAAGCACCTGCTCTTCAGGAATGGCAAACCATTGGGCAAGCTCTCCTTCTCGTTGAATGACTAATGGAAGAAGATCAAAGGCTGTTTTCTTTCCCTCCCACCCCAAAGAAGTGCAGTAGCTGGTAAAGGAAACCGAATCAGGATCCCCTAGAATCTCTCCATTGGGGAGGGTATAGCCTGCAAATCGAATCAACTGCTTATTCAATATCCGAAATCCAGGATCCCCCTCATCGGCAGTGGCATAGACGGAAAGGGTGGAGCGAATTTTTCCGCCCTGGGTAGCCGATTTGAGGTGGGCCAGGGCATCGGCAAATACCTCGGCAGCACTACTTAGGGTTCTCTTGTCTCTAACTTTAAGGGTTTTCCAAAAAAGTCTCCCCATGCAGCGGTTGCTATTTCTCCAAGCTAGCTTCGCTCCGAAGCTCAGCTCCTTCTCGGTCAAGCGATAGCTGCCAGTACGCAAAATTTCAACTTGAACCTGATCCAGCCTTTTTTCTAGTCCCGAAAGGTTGGATTCGGAATAGTACTGCTGAAGAAATTCATGGGCTTGTTCAAACAGGGAAGGAGTACGCATACTGAATTGTAAGAAGCTACAGAAAAGCTACAATAAATGGCTTAGGACTCAATTTTGGGTAATTATTTCGAGCCACTCCCATTTAATTCTTAGGAAGCATAAAACCCAAACTCCAAAGAGAAAGAAGTAGTTTAATTTTAACCCATTATTTTCAAATTTTTCAGAGCCCGTTTACGGTTTCGGGAGCCGAAGCGTATAACTTTTTCCGTTTTTCACCTTTAGGCCCTGGTCTCTTAGCCAAGGGTTGTATTGCTTGAGGTATTTGTAACTACTGCCTTGTTCCTTTGCCCATTGGGCCAGGTCGGGAAGGTCTTGGTTCACTTCAATTTGGGTAAACTGAGGCTGGGTATAAAAATCTTTCTCTTGAAGATGGTAGCCAAACGCTTCTGGATTTTCAAACAGCAGCTTGAACGCCAAAATTCGAAATAGGTACCGGCTCGTTTCCTCATTGAGGTACAAGTCATAGTAATTGCGATGGAACTGTTCCTCTTGCCTCTTTGAAAATCCTGCCTGTCCCATATTGTAGCTTGCCGCCACAGCTGTCCAATCCCCAAACCGTTGGTGTGCCTTATTTAGATAGGCTGCTGCCGCTAGGGTAGACTTCTCCAAGTGGTATCGCTCGTCCACAGATTCCGTAATCTCTAGCCCATATTCCTTCCCGGTGCCATCTAAGATCTGCCAGTACCCTTTTGCGCCAGCGGCTGAGGTTGCATTTAGCAACCCACTTTCAGCTATGGCGAGGTACTTAAAATCGTCGGGCACGCCCTGCTCTTTGAGCAAGCGCTCAATTTCTGGTAGGTATTTTTTGCTTCGTTTGAAAAGCAAAATGAGATTAGCCTCCCAATAGGCATTGACATAGAGTTCACGTTCGAGTCGCTCCACGATATCCCCTTTAGCCAAGGGAACTGGTTCCCCAGCAAAGGAAAGTTCCGCCGGCAAATCAAACAAAGCTACCGTGTCCTTTGCCCCACGGGGCGAGGAAATTAAATCCTGGTTTTCGCCAAAAATTAGCCCATTCGATCTAAATACGGCAAAAGCTGCCAAGCCCAAGCATAGGGCAAGTAAGACGTAGATTAAGGAGAGATGAACTTTTGACATGACTTTTTAAAAAGGAGAATTGAAACCTTAAACTAATTAGCTCATTTGGGTAGGAATCATTGCCAGTATTTCTTCCATAAACTCTCTGGAATTCGAGAGGCGAGGCACCTTGTGCTGACCTCCGAGCTTACCCTTTTTGGCCAACCAGGCTTCGAATAGCCCTGTTGGTGCAGCATGGAGCTGAAGTCGCTGGAGGGCTAGGTCCTTGTGCCTTTTGGCATCGTAGTCGGAATTGACCTCCCGCAGGTGATTGTCCAGCTTTTGTGCAAAGTCTTCCAAGTCCGCAGGTGGATTTTTAAATTCCACCACCCATTCGTGGGCTCCTTTGGATTGGCTATCTTCAAAATAGATAGGTGCCGCGGTGAAATTGGCAATGGTCGCCCCCGTTTGCGTACAGGCATGGGTGATCGCTGCCTCCGCATTTTCCACAATCACTTCCTCACCAAAGGCATTGATGAAATGCTTGGTTCTTCCGGAGATGCGGAAACGATAGGGTCGAATCGAAGTAAATTTGATGGTGTCCCCAATCAGGTAGCGCCACAATCCCCCATTGGTCGAAATGACCAGTGCGTAATTTTTTCCTAGTTCCACTCCTTCCAGGGAAACTACGGTCGGATTTTCCTTTCCAAGTTCTTCCATTGGAATAAACTCGTAAAAAATGCCATAATCCAAGAGCAACAAGAGTTCATCCGAATCCGGCTGGTCCTGCATGCCGAAAAATCCTTCGGAGGCATTGTAGGTTTCCATGTACCGCATCTTATCGGATGGAATGAGCTGCTTGAATAAATTGCGATAAGGTCCAAACGCGACCGCCCCATGGAAAAACACTTCCAGGTTGGGCCACACTTCTAGGATATGGGATGCTTTTTTAAGTTCTAAAATCCGTTGGAGCAATACAATCGTCCAAGTAGGGACGCCTGCTATGGAGGTCACATTTTCGTCCATGGTCTCCCTAGCCATGCGCTCGATCTTCGCCTCCCAATCCGACATCAAGGCCGTCTCCAGGGAAGGGGTACGCACAAACTGTACCCAAATCGGCAAGTTATGCATGATCAGTGCTGACACATCCCCCGCACGGGCAATGCCTTTGGGATGAAGTGGTTCCTTGTCAAGAGCCCCTCCTACGGACAGGCTTTTGCCTGTAAACAACTTGGTGTCCGGGTTATTATTGACGTAAAGGGACACCATGTCCTTGCCTCCTTTGTAATGGCATTCCTCCAAACTTTCTTCAGAGACAGGAATGTATTTGCTTCGGCCAGCTGTGGTGCCTGAAGATTTGGCAAACCATTGAATGTTGGAAGGCCAAAACACCTGCTGCCGCCCTTTGATGTTTTTCTCCAAAAAGGGAGAGAAAGATTCGTAATCAAAAAGGGGTACTCGCGCCGCAAAGTCTGCGTAAGATTTAATTTTCCCAAAATGATACGACTTGCCAAATTCGGTGTGCTTTGCTGCTTCCACTAAGTCAAAAAGTGTAGATTCCTGCACCGAGTGCGGGTCCTCCTTAAACTTATCAATCTGACCCAGTCGACTTTTGAAGATCCAGGTCATGAAGCTATTGAGCACTTCCATTTAAGAGAAAGTTTTACGCTTGAGTTCAAACTGGGTCCCCAAATACACCTTACGCACCTGTTCGTCGGCTGCTAGCTCCTCAGCAGTTCCTGCTTTAAGTAGGCGCCCTTCAAACATCAGGTAGGCTCGATCGGTGATCGAAAGGGTTTCGTTTACGTTGTGGTCGGTGATTAGAATTCCAATATTCTTCGTCTTCAACTTCGCTACGATCGTTTGGATCTCCTCTACAGCAATGGGATCTACACCCGCAAAAGGTTCGTCCAAGAGCACAAATTTAGGATCCACAGCCAGGGCTCTGGCGATTTCAGTACGTCGGCGCTCACCGCCAGAAAGCACCATGCCTAGATTCTTCCGTACATGGGTCAAACTAAACTCTTCAAGCAAGCTCTCCATTTTTTCCTTTTGCTGCACCTTGGTCAGCGTGGTCATCTCCAGCACAGCTAAGATATTTTCCTCCACCGAAAGTTTGCGAAAGACCGAAGCCTCCTGAGCCAGGTAGCCAATGCCCAGCTTGGCTCGTTTGTACATAGGTAGCCCCGTGATGTCTTGCTCGTCCAAGAATATTTTTCCTGAATTGGGCTGGATCAACCCGACAATCATGTAAAAAGAAGTGGTTTTTCCAGCTCCATTGGGGCCCAAAAGGCCTACAATTTCCCCCTGGGAAACCTGTACCGAAATGTCATTGACCACAGATCGGCCCTTGTATATTTTGAGAAGGTGTTCGGCTCGAAGAATCATATCAGTCAAATTTGATGTCTTTCACGTAGAGTTGCAAACTACTTTTGTCACGGAAGAAATTTTCCCGCATCTCAGCCACAATATCGAAGCGCATTTTTCCGCGAAGCATATTGACGGTAGTAAGGTCAGGATCTTTGGTTCGGTCGGCCATGCCAAAGCCCAAGCATACTGGCGTGGTGACTTGCCCATCTTGCATGATTTTGAAGCGCAAGTGCTTGTCTTTGAGTACAGTGACCTCCTCTGCGTATACGTTTTGAATACGAAAAACAGGCTCGGTATTGCCTGGCCCAAAGGGGGCCATCTGCTTGAGAATATTGTAAAACTTGTAGTTGATCTGATCCAAAAGCAAGATATCGTCGACTTCTATGACCGGCCTAAGGTGAACTTCCTCGATGCGAGCGCTGACCACCTCCTCAAACTTTTTTTGAAAGGCTGGCACGTTTTTCACGTCCAAGGTAAGGCCAGCAGCGTATTTATGTCCGCCAAACTGGTCCAACAAATCCGCGCATTCGGCGATGGCTTCGTAAATATCAAAGTCCACCACCGAGCGAGCACTTCCCGTAGCCTTGTTGTTGGACTCCGTCAAAATAATCGTGGGGCGGTAGTATTTTTCAATGCAGCGGCTGGCAACAATGCCAATCACTCCCTTGTGCCAATCCTGCTTAAACAGTACCGTAGAATTCAACCTGGCTTCGCCTTCTTGCAGCGCTAGCATTTCAAAGGCTTCTTTTGTGATGTGCTCGTCAAAGTTGCGGCGCGTGGCATTTACCTCATCGACGAGTTTGGCACGATCGATAGCCTCATCGAGGTTGGGTGCAATCAACAGTTCTACGGATGCCTTGGCATGTTCCAGTCGGCCAGAGGCATTGATTCGTGGACCGATTTTGAATACGATTTCAGAAATTTGAATGTCTTTTTCAACCTTGGAAAGCAACATCAAGGCTTTCAGCCCTGGCCTCGGGGTATTATTGATCCGATCTAAGCCGTAGTAAGCCAAAATTCGATTTTCCCCCGAAATAGGCACGATGTCAGCTGCTATACTCACTACCACCAAGTCCAAGTAGGCATACAGGCTGGATTCCTCCAATTGGTGTGCTTTGGCATAGGCTTGAATCAACTTAAACCCCACACCACAGCCACTCAATTCCTTGTACGGATAGTGACAGTCCTGTCGCTTCGGGTCCAAGACAGCGATGGCCTTGGGTAGCTCATCTCCAGGCGTATGGTGGTCACAAATGATAAAATCTACCCCTAGCTGAGTTGCTAGCTCCACCTTATCCATGGCCTTGATTCCACAGTCTAGGGCGATTACTAGGGAAAAGCCATTTTCGGCAGCAAAGCGAACTCCCCGTTCAGATATGCCATAGCCTTCCTTGTATCGATCCGGAATGTAAAAATCCACATGGGGGTAAAAGCCTCTCAAAAATTCATAGACCAAGGCGACTGCAGTAGTTCCGTCCACATCGTAATCCCCATAGACCAAGATGTGCTCTTGGTTTTTGACCGCTTGGGTAATTCGCAACACGGCTGCTTCCATGTCCTTCATTAAAAAAGGATCATGCAGGAGATTCAAACTTGGACGAAAGTAATCTTTGGCCTGGTCAAAATTCTCCACCCCGCGATTAAAAAGCATATTGGCCAAGGTGGCATTGACATTGATGTCTTTGCTTAACTTGTCAATTGCGGCTTGAGCGGTTTTCGGTTTTTGTTTCCAGACGTACTCCATAGGATAAAAATAGCGGTTATTCAAAGTTAAAACCCAAGAACTTGGATTTGAACCTATCTTTTAAGCGTGCGTCGAACAAAAAGGTTCGAACAAAAATCAATTTTCCCGACTCTTGCGAGCCGACCACCAGAGTCCTAAGGGGAAAACCAGGGCTCTTATCTTCAAGGCATTTTTTTGGCCAAAAGTAAGCTGAGGATGCTGGTGGATTTTTTTATACCAGTGTGCCGCAGCCCATCCATGTCCAAGGACTGCAAGCAATAAAACGGAATAGACGATTAATTCTACCATCTTACTTTTTTTGAAGACACAAAGCGGCCCAATTGTCTTTGGTGGTTTGCATCGTTAAACTAAGTCCCTGCGCTGAAGCAGCCTGCACCAGGTCCTGAATATCTTCCGAATAAAATCCACTCAAAAGCAAAAGCCCTTGGGAGGGGAGCAAACCAGAATAAATTGCCAGCTCATCCAGCAGCACGTTCTTGTTGATGTTGGCCAAAATAAGTTCGTACGGCCCCTGTGGCTGCACCTCACGGATGGTGCCCAAGCCCATACGGGTGGTCACTCCATTCAAATCAAAGTTTTCGTTGCCATTGTCCACGCACCAGGAATCAATATCAAAGGCTTCTACCTGCTTTGCTCCGAGCAAATGCGCCATGATTGCCAGGATGCCCGTACCTGATCCCACATCCAACACCCGCTTCCCTTGGTGATCGATTTTGCCTTGCATGGAAAGCAGCTGAAAAGTGGTGGCATGGTGTCCGGTACCGAAGGACATTTTAGGATTGATCACAATCTCGTATTGGAAGCCCGGTTTCGGCGCATGGAAGGAAGCCCGCACATATACCAGCTGATCTACTTCGATTGGGTCGTAGTTTTTTTCCCATTCCTCGTTCCAATTGACCTTGGGTACAATTCCCTCCACTACGGTAAGTCCAGCAGGTTCGCGATAGGTGGAGATGACTTCGTCAAAAGAAGCTCTAGCAAACAAGTCTTGTGGGACATAGGCCTCCAGGCCGCTGTCTGTTTCCAAAAAGGAATCAAAGCCTACCGCTGCCAGTTCGGCAATCAAAATTTCCCGGTACTCCTCCAGGCAGGTGATGCTTACTTGTATGTAGTCCATGGGTGATTAATACTGGGGTAAGCGCTCTCCTTCTAGGAAGGAAAAGGCTGAAAAAAGCCCCGCGTTGGCGGAGCCTTTTTTAAAATGATTTTACAATTTCAATGAAGTCACGGGATTTGAGGGAAGCTCCTCCAATCAATCCCCCGTCCACATCGGGCTTGCCAAAAAGCTCTTTCGCATTCCCTGGATTGGCGGATCCTCCGTACAAAATGGAAGTTTGCGCAGCGATCTCATGACCATACTTGCTGGCCAAATGTCCGCGAAGTGCGGCATGCATTTCTTGTGCTTGATCTGCCGTGGCAGTCTTGCCCGTACCGATTGCCCAGATGGGTTCGTAGGCAATCACCACCTTGGAAAATTCTTCTGGGGAAAGGTGAAATAGGCTGGCGGTCAGCTGTGCTTTGACAGTCTCTTCATGAGTGCCTGCCTCACGGATTTCCAAGGATTCTCCACAACAAAAGATTGGGGTCAGTCCATGGGCCAAGGCCTGATTGACCTTGGTGGCAAGGAGGGTATTGTCCTCCTTGAAATATTCTCTGCGCTCTGAATGGCCCAAGATGACATAAGATACGCCGAAGGAAGCGAGGATTTTGGTTGAAACCTCACCTGTAAATGCTCCACTTTCTTTTTCCGAACAGTTTTGCGCCCCGACAGCCACTCCTGGGGTGTCGCCCACCAATTTCTTGACTGGATACAGGTGCGGGAATGGAGGGTTCAGAACGACGATTACCTCCTGGATGGCCTCGTCTTTATACATTTGCACGATCTCACTGGTGAGCTGCTGCCCCTCTTCGAAGGTGAGGTTCATCTTCCAGTTGCCGGCTACGATTTTCTTTCTCATGGGTAGAATAGGGAAATAAGGTTTGAAAAAACTTGAGCGAAAGGTAATTTGCTTCAAAATTACCAAAAATGTCCACTTGGGGAAGAAATAACGAAGAGCAGTCGCCAAAAAAGAATTGGAGCCTGGAAGAAGCTCGGGGAAAATTGGAAACCTTCTGTTCCTACCAGGAGCGCTGTGCCTGGGAGCTGCGGCGCAAACTTTTTGAAAAAGGGATCACAGGAACGGCTGTTGAAACTATCCTTGCCGAATTGGAGGCCAGTGGATTTGTGGATGAAGAACGCTTTGCACGTTCCTATGCCCGGGGAAAATTCCGCATCAAAAAATGGGGGAGGGCCCGAATCCGACAGGAACTCAAACTACGAGAAATCAGTGGGCCGACAATTCAATTGGGGCTTTCCGAGATTGATGGGGAGGAGTATTTTGCTACCCTCGAGCGAGAGGCGGAAAAAAAGTGGGAAAAAACCAAGGAAACAAATGGCTACAAAAAAAGGTACCTCGTGACGAAGTACCTGATGAGTAAGGGCTTTGAACAAGACCTCATTCAAGAGGCCTTGTCTGCCTTAATTTCTAAAGAGAATAGGTAAAATTACCAGCTTCCTCCTGCTCCGCCGCCACCGAAGGAGCCTCCTCCGAAGCCCCCAAAGGAGCCGCCTCCAGAGGAGAAATCACCAAAGGAACCTCCTCCACTGCTACCTCTACCACCACCCAGCATATTGGCAAGCATAAGGGTAGTCCAGAAATCAACTCCACCCCCGCGTCCACCCATGTGGTTATTGTTGTCCCTCCTGTTTTTGATCAAGGGGAGGATTACAAATAGAAACACCAACAAGAGGATGATTAAGATGGATCCTCCAGAATTTCCTTCCGATAGGACCTCATCGGCTTTGTATTCGCCAGAGGCCAACTTGAAGATCATGTCTGTGGCCTGATCCAGTCCCTGGTAGTAGGCTTCCATCTTGAAATTGGGTAGGATCATGTCGGTCACGATTCGCTTGGCAAGCGCATCTGGGATAGCCCCTTCCATGCCTCGCCCTGTAGCTATGAAGATTTTGCGATCTTCCATCGCCGCCAGGATTAGAATGCCATTGTCTTTTCCTTTTCCTCCGATACCCCATTGTTCGCCTAATTGAAAGGCATAGTCCGAAATGTCATAAGGTCCTACTGACCCAAGGAGCACAATGGATACTTGGGTAGAGGTGCTGTCCGAATAGGCCAGTAGCTTTTTTTCAAGTTGTGCTACTTCCTCTGCGCTTAGTGTTCCCGTAAAATCATTAACCAAGCGTGGTGGATTGGGAGCAGGAGGAAAGTCCTGCGCCATTCCGCAAACTGCTTGAAACAAGAAAATTAGGAGTAATAAAGGCTTAATTGCCGAAGGATACCTCATCAGATAGTTCATTTTGGTCGGCACGGTGATCGTAAGGAAAATGCGTTTTCAACTGATCCCCGGCATGGTGGATGCCTTCAATAAGGCCTTCGGTGAATTTGCCTTGGCGAAAGAGATTTGCCATCAGGTCTTTGGTGCTTTCCCAGAAGTTTGCAGGCACCACGGCATTGATGCCTGCATCTCCGATAATCGCAAATTTGTGGTCTTCGGCAGCTAAGTAGACCAAGACCCCATTTCTGTCTTTGGTTTGGTACATCTTCAGCGTTTCAAAAACTTTAGCCGCTCGATCCAAAACAGACCCTTTGCAACGGCTTTCGATGTGTACTTGAATCTCTCCAGAGGTTTGGGTTTCTGCCTCTTTTATTGCGGCCACGATTTGTGCCTTCTGCTCTGGAGAAAATAGGTTGGATGCCATATGCTTAGAATTCTACTTTAGGAGCATTTTCTGCGCCGGCAGCTGCTTCAAAATAGCCCTTGGCTGCAAATCCATACCAACCCGCAAAGAGATTGTTCGGGAACACACGCAAGGTAGAATTGTAACCTTTGATGGACTCATTGAAATTTCTTCGAGCCACAGCAATTCTGTTTTCTGTTCCTTCCAATTGAGCCTGTAGCTCCAAGAAGTTTTGGTTTGCCTTCAGATCTGGATATTTCTCAACAGTCACGAGCAAGCGGCTCAAAGCGCCTGAAAGCTGATCCTGGGCCTGCTGAAATTCGGCAAGCTTTTCTGGAGTCAAGTTAGTTGGGTCGATTTGCACGGAAGTAGCTTTCGAGCGAGCTTCTACTACGCCAGTCAGGGTTTCCTGCTCAAAGTCAGCATAGCCTTTTACGGTATTAACTAGGTTCGGAATCAAGTCGATACGTCTTTGGTATTGGGTCTCTACCTCAGCCCATTCGCCATTGATGCCTTCTTCTAATTGCACAAATTGGTTGTAGGTACCTACCGCCTTCATGTAGATAAAAATACCTAGGACGAGAAGGATGCCTACTGGAATTAAGATTTTTTTCATTGTTGATGTGGGTTAAATCGAAGAGTTACACGGAATTAATCTCCCAGATGTTGTCTTCTGCCTCAAAGTTACCCAAATTTTCTTTTCCGCTGGAAAAATCAAATCTGCTTTTTCAGAAGAAAGCGGAAGCTTAAGTCCTCAAAAGCAGGGGAACCAGGTTGGGAGTAGCGACGTACCTCCAACTGGATCTCTTTTCCCTCCTCGGAGCGTAGCAATTTCACCAACTGGTCCATTTCCCAAAGGACAATAGGAATGCTGTTGATAGTCAAAATTTCGTCAAATGGCAAAATGCCTGTTAGCTGTGCTGGGGAGCCATTGCGTACATCGCCCACATACCAGCGCTTTTGGGGGGTCAATAGCTTTTTGACCACCAAGCCACTCATGTCAAATTCGAAGGGATGGTAAAAGGCAGGGTTTCTCCTTACAAAAATTTCATTTCTCGGATAGTCCAAAATCACCGTCATTCGCCCCAATACCTCTGCTCCCAAGCTCCCCATCCTCCCGCTTTCCTTGATTCGGGTACTAGCAAAACTTTCTTCAGGAAAGGAGGTCAGGACCTGGGCAAACTGCAGCCCTCGGATAGATAGCCCTGCCACCCGTCCAATAGATCCATACAGCACGCCACCCAAGGACTGCCCCAATTGCGTTTCTATGTGCTTTTCTGGAAGCTGAATTCCAGGTAATGTCTCCCGATTCATTAGCAGGCCATGGTTGGCACCGGTATCTACCAGCACCTTCCCCCTAAGTTTAGGCCCTGCCTTCTGCCGGACTTTCACATCGATATAGGCCTTCCCCTCCTCGATTATGAGGGACCCTTTCCGATAAAATGGAGACTTGAGGGCCAATCCCTCGGGAAGATAAAAGGTCACTACTTCCTGATCGTAGTCAATTTTAACCGCATTGTGTTTGAAAAACTCATGGCCCAAGATCCCATACACGGGGATCCCTATCACCGATTCCAGTTCCAGAAAATCTTCCTCCAGCACCAACAAGCTCTGAAGTCTTCCCTCCACCTCCCCCAGATCCAAGGTATTCATCGGAGACACCTGCGCCCAAACGGTCGTGCTGCCATCTGCGCCGACCATCCCTACTCGGCGGGTGTAGGACAGTCCCAAAGAATCTCCCATGGATTTACTAAACAAGAGATTGGCTCGCACCCCGGTATCCAACAAGAAATAAAGCGGAGGACTTCCATTGATGGAGACCGGTAGCAAAATCAGGCTATTGGATGCCAAAAAAGGCAGCTTCACCTTTTTCTGTTCGCCGACCACAAAAAATCCAGGAACCTGCGCCCGAAGGGTCAGCCCCAACAAAAAAAATACACCAACTAAGAGGGCTCTTAACATCATCCACTTCACATTTCAATTCCTTTAAGTTACGGAGTTTTTAGCCTGAGGTTCAAACAAATTCACAAGAATTCTCCTTGGAAGAACTCCCTTATTTCCTTGCCAAAGCCTAAAGAAAAGTAGACCTTTAGCATTCAACCCCTCAAAAAGATGGCCGATACCGCCTTAATTGAAAAAGCGAAGAAGATTTTTGAAAACTTTCTCCTTCGGCAAGGAAGTAGAAAAACTCCCGAACGGTATTCTGTGCTGGATGAACTCTACCTACTCCCCGAGGACGAACACATCGATGTGGAGGGGCTTTTTCTGAAAATGCGAAACAAGGGCTACACCATCAGCCGAGCCACCATTTACAATACCCTGGATCTACTTGTCGAAAGTGGGCTAGCCGTCAAGCACCAATTTAAAGATAAGGTGGCGCTCTACGAGCAAGCGCTGACCTATACCCATCACGATCACCACGTCTGCAACCAGTGTCGAAAAATTCGCGAGTTTTCGGATCCCAGGCTAACGGAAATCAAGGAAAGCATGAGCAAAGAATTCAGTTCCTCCATGACCAGCCACTCTTTGGTGCTCTATGGAGACTGCCAGCTCAAAAATTGCGAGCACTTAGTGGCCGCTACTACTTTCTAAAAATCCGGCGGTAGATCGGCTTTCGGTACCAAAATTGAACCCAAAGGACCGGGTACAACAGCGGGGTCAACCAAGAAAAAGCTCCTTCAAACTCGATTTCATCCGAAATGATACTTCCACTAGGCTGCGCCAAAATGCGGTGGCAATGCCTCCACTTCCCCAGAAAAAAGGGCAGAACAATCCCCTCATCCACAAAGAGAAATTCGGTCGCGTCGCAGTGATCTTCCGTGATTTTGCTGGTCCATTTTTGCTTGAAAAAAATAAAATTCAACTCTAGGTCGACGATATCACCAGCGGTACAGCCGTCAAAACGGATCACCTTCACAGGTGGAAAGGGAGGGGCCAACTTGGCAAATAAGGATTCGGTAAAGCCGGCTTTCACTTCCAAGTGGGTACTAGCAACGGCGGTTTGAAGTTGGAGTCGCATCAGAAGCTCAGGACAAAAAGGAGAAATAAAATAAGCCAAACCGCATCCATAAATTGCCAGTACACGGTAAAAAGACGAATGCGCAATTTTTCGTAGGGATTAGTCATCCATACGAGTTTATGCACCAAATCCTGTTCTATTTTTCGAAGTTGCAGGAGCAAAATCACCGCAAAAGTCATGGCCCCTAGCAAGTGCGCCACGTGGATTCCTGAAAGTACGTAAAGAAAAGACCCACTTGGGACACCCGTAAAATTGATGCCCTTGTTGGCAAGTTCTATCCAGCCCAAGACTTGAAACACGGTAAAAAGGATCCCCAACACAAAGGTAGCCTTCAAGGAGCGATGCAGCTTGGCGCTATTTTCTTCCTGGTAATGAATCCGCATTTTCACGGAAGTGTAGCCAGAAAGAACCAGGAGAAAGGTAGATACCAAGAAGGCCAGCGGCATCTGCTCGTTGAGCCCTTGAAGGTATTCCCTTCCAGAAGATAGAAATGCCAGAGACAGAAACAAAAAGATAATCCCACTCCCGAGCATCCCGAGATACAGCAGCGTCTCGTAGGGATGGAGTTTCTCTATCTTTTGGAACCAGGTTTTGGGAGGGGCTGCTTGTCTCATCGATTCAAAAACATTTTGAAGGGCTCTTAGTTCAAAAAATGTCAATTTTGGTTTCAAATCCTCAGAATAGGGCAAAAAAACCTAGATTTGCAGCCTTCCATCTCTTAAACCAAGCCCTTTGTGGATAGACCTTCTTTTCTCTCCATTTACCAGTCGGACCCCATTTTTCAAACCCTCGCACATCAGTTAAGTGGGGAATCTCCTTTCCGGCTCCAGGTAAAAGGCCTTTCGGGTAGTTTGGACATGGTTCTCCTCGCGGCCTATTTTGAAAAGCAAGGTGGAGTTCACCTCATCATCGCCCAAGACAAAGAGGAGGCAGCCTACCTCAACTCTGACCTTCAGAATTTATTGGGCACTAAGGAACATGGAATTTTTCCGAGCAGCTACAAGCGTCCCTACCAGTACGAAGAAATTGACAATGCGAATGTCCTGCAACGGGCAGAGCTCCTCAATCAGCTCATAGAAACCAAGGGCAGCCCCCGCATCGTCATCACCTATCCCGAAGCACTGTACGAAAAGGTAGTCAACAAGCGCTCACTTGTCGAAAACACCTTCATTGCTCGAGTAGGTGAGGCAGTAGACCTTGAGTTTGTTACTGAAATTCTGACCTCCTATGACTTTGAGCGAACGGACTTCGTCTACGAACCCGGGCAGTTTGCCATTCGAGGTGGAATTTTGGATGTCTTTTCCTTTAGCAATGAGTTCCCTTATCGACTGGAATTGTTTGGGAAAGAAATTGAAAGCATCCGCACCTTTGACCCAGAGACCCAACTTTCCCTGCATGCCGTAGACTTCATCTCCCTGATTCCCAACGTACAAACTCGCCTTCTTCAAGAAGTGCGGCAGTCTTTTTTGACATTTTTGCCCGAGAATGCCCTCCTCTGGATCAAAGACTACCAACTCACACTCGATGTGATGGACGAGTGTTACCAAAAGGCTGTGCAGGCTTTTGCGCAGCTGTCGGGAGGAAGTAAGTCGGGAGCACTTGTGCTACAGCCTGAACAGGTTTTTGAACAAGGAGCTCAATTTAACGAAGCCGCAAAAAAGTTTTCCGTCGTGGAGTTTGGCAGGCAATTTTACTTGAAAAATGCCACCAAGGTCAGCTGGGAAAGTCAGCCACAGCCTTCCTTCAACAAGAATTTTGACCTGCTCGTGGCCAACTTGGGGGACAATGAAAAGGCGGGCTACCTCAACTTAATCACCGCCGAAAACGAGAAGCAGATCGACCGATTGCAGGGAATTTTCCAGGAGTTGGATCCCACCTTGCAGGTTCAAAGCATGCTGCTCAGCCTTCGCGAAGGCTTTGTGGATAAGCAGGCCAAACTCGTCTGCTACACCGATCACCAGCTATTTGAGCGCTTTCACCGCTACAAATCCAAGAGCAAGTCTACCGCCTCCAAGGCACTTACCCTCAAAGAAATCAAGGCCCTCCATCCTGGAGACTATGTGGTCCATGTCGACTATGGGGTGGGCCGATTTGCAGGGCTTGAAAAGGTGGATGTGAGCGGCAAAATGCAGGAAGCCGTTCGCCTGATTTTTCGGGACGACGACCTCCTCTACGTCAACATCCACTCGCTACACAAGATCTCCAAGTATTCCGGACAGGAAGGGCAAGCTCCCTCCATGTCCAAGTTGGGCTCCCCGGACTGGGATAATAAAAAAGCTCGGGTCAAAAAGCAGGTCAAAGACATTGCCAAGGACCTCATTGCACTTTATGCCAAGCGCAGGTCTGCCCCTGGATTTGCTTTTTCGCGAGATTCCGTCCTTCAAGTGGAGCTGGAATCCTCCTTCTTGTACGAGGACACTCCTGACCAAGCGGCTGCCACTGCCGATGTGAAGGCCGATATGGAAAAAACGTACCCCATGGACCGACTGGTTTGTGGGGATGTGGGCTTTGGAAAAACAGAAGTAGCCATCCGTGCTGCCTTCAAAGCCGTCAACGACCGAAAGCAGGTCGCTATCCTGGTGCCTACCACCATTTTGGCGATGCAGCATTACCAAACTTTGTCTGAACGCCTTGAAAATTTTCCCGTCAAGGTGGACTACTTAAACCGTTTTCGATCGGCCAAGGACATCAAAGCAATCAAGGAACAGGTCGCCACAGGAGAAATTGACATCCTGATTGGTACCCATAAAATCGTCGGCAAAGACATCGAGTTCAAGGACCTGGGATTACTGATCATCGACGAGGAACAAAAGTTTGGCGTCAAGGTGAAGGATCAACTCAAAAACCTGCGGGTCAATGTGGACGTGCTCACACTGACAGCCACTCCGATTCCACGCACGCTCCATTTTTCCTTGATGGGAGCACGCGACCTATCGGTCATTGCCACTCCTCCGCCCAACAGGCAGCCGGTGACTACGGAGGTGCAAACCTTCGAAGAAGAAGTGATCCGAGATGCCGTATCCTACGAGCTCCGGCGAGGAGGTCAGGTGTTTTTTGTGCACAACCGCGTTGGAGAAATCGACAGCATTGCCAACCTCATCTTAAAATTAGTTCCAGATGCACGCGTCATCGGCGCCCATGGGCAGATGGATGGGGATAAATTGGAAAAAATCATGGTGGACTTTATCAACCACCAATACGACGTCTTGGTCTCCACCAACATCATCGAGTCGGGATTGGACATCCCGAATGCCAACACCATTTTGATCAACCGAGCCCATATGTTTGGGCTCTCCGACCTCCACCAGATGCGTGGTCGCGTTGGGAGGAGCAATAAAAAAGCCTTTTGCTACTTGCTCACAAGCCCCCTTTCTGGACTTACGGCCGAAGCACGGAAGCGACTTCAAACCTTGGAGGAATTTTCCGACCTGGGTGACGGCTTCAAGGTGGCCATGAAGGATCTGGACATTCGCGGAGCGGGCAACCTGTTGGGTGCGGAGCAAAGTGGATTCATCACTGACCTGGGATTTGAGATGTACCACAAGATCTTGGACGAGGCTGTACAGGAACTGAAGGAAAATGAATTTGCTGCCTTGTTTGAAGAGGACCTGAAAGAAAAGGTGGCGGTGCTGGTACAGGATTGCACGATAGAAACTGACTTAGAACTGCTCATTCCGGAGAGCTATGTCAGCAATATCAGTGAGCGTTTGGGACTTTACTCCAAGTTGGACGGTCTGGAAAAAGAAGAGGAACTGGATCAGTTTGGGCAAATGCTCCAAGATCGATTTGGTCCACTTCCAAAGGCCGTTCAAGACCTGATGGAAACCGTGCGACTACGCTGGCAGGCCGAGGAATTGGGAATCGAAAAATTGGTTTTGAAGGCCTCCCAAATGAAATGTTACCTGCTTCCTGCGAGCAAAGAATCTTACTACAACTCAGCTGTTTTTGGCAGCATGATGAAATTTGTTCAACTCCATCCCAAGTCTTGTAAAATAAAAGAACATAAAAATCGTTTGATACTCAGTGTCGAGCAGGTCCTCAGCATACAAAAGGCACAGCATTTGCTTAAGGAAATGAAAACTTCTTAAAATGTGACTTCTGGAGCATATAAAACGGGTTTAGACCTAACTAAACCCAATGCGATCCAGTGATGTAGAGGAGGATTTGGAAGTGCTGTTGAGTAAATGGCTTTCCATTTAGTAAATTATCCTACTTTTGTAGGCGCTTCTAATAGAATTTGGAGTTTTCTCCATCCTAATTAGAGTCTTACAATAGATAACAATTTTAAACTGGCTTTGGTGCGATACCCTAAGCCCTTGTATATTAGCAACAGAAATAGACCAAACACATTTCACCTATGCGTCTACATACTACTTGGAAGAGCTGGGCTATTGCCCTGACACTTGTGACAGCTATAGTCTTGTCCTCTTGCCAAAAAAATAACACCTACGGCAGAAGAACTGCAGGTAATCCTGGAAAAAAGAGTGCCACTACCGGAGCTGGATTTAACTTTGACCCAGACGATTCCGAGACCCAAGAATTCTTTGTAGCTAAAGATGCCGAGCAAATTCCTGGTCCAAATTTAAAACTAATCCAAGGAGGCAGGACTGTACTTGGAGCGGGAGAGGACGATATTATGCGCTTTAATGACAACCCACAGCGAACCACGTCTATTTCCACCTTTTGGTTAGATGAAACAGAAATGACCAATAATGATTACAAAGAGTTTTTGTTTTATATGAGTAAGCCAGGCAGTGGTGGAACTACTGGAACTTCAGGTGTGTCTGCTGACTCTCTTAAAAAACTTGAGCCCGATGAAACAGTATGGCGCGGGGCAATGACCTTTAACGATGTGTATGAATCTTATTATTTTAGATTTCCTGGATTTAATTTCTATCCCGTAGCAGGCGTTTCTTGGAATCAGGCTAATGCCTACACGAAGTGGAGAACAGAATTTGTTCAAAAAATAGAAGTAGCAAAAAGGAAAGATTTAAGTGAGATAACCCCACCACTTACAACTGCGCAGCTAATTGAACGAGGAGTAATCATTGCTGAGTTTAGACTTCCTACGGAGGCAGAGTGGGAATACGCTGCCAAAGCATTGATTGGAACACAATACTTAGAAGAAAATCAAGAATATGGACGAATCTACCCTTGGGATGGCCGAGGAGTGAGAAACCCTTACGATGGAAGGGGCAAAAAGGGAGGTAAGCAGGGAGAATTCTTGGCCAACTTCAAGCGTGGAAGAGGAGATTATGCAGGTATTGCCTCCAAATCTGGCAAATTTCAAAATGACGGTGAAATATTACCCACCAATGTGTACGATATGGCGCCCAATGATTATGGATTGTACAACATGGCTGGAAACATGAACGAATGGGTAGATGATGTGTATCGCCCACTTTCTTTCCAAGATGTGGACGATCTCAATCCGGTGAGAAGAGATGGAGTGTACGATGACGCATCAAATTATAAAAATTCATTATTAACGGACTCTATCCGGGTATACAAGGGGGGTTCTTGGAGAGACGTGACCTATTGGCTCACTCCAGGCTCTCGTAGATTTATGCACCAAGATTCCTCTACCAATCACATCGGTTTCCGTTGTGCGATGATTTCCATCGGTGGTAAAGGAAAATAAAGACTAACGGTCTGATTCAAAAGGCTCAACGGATGTTGAGCCTTTTTTTATTAGCGGGCCTTGAAATTTTGTAAAAACCTGTTTTTCAAAAACAGACAAATCTTAGGTTATAGAAAAATGATCCTTACAAATCCGCTCCCCACATAAAGATTAAGAACAATATCCCGAGACCAATTCGGTACCAGCCAAAGGAGGTAAAGCCATGGGTAGAGACGTAAGTTAAAAACAGTTTAACAGCTCCCCAAGCAGATGCAAAAGCCACGACAAAGCCAATTCCCAACAGCATCAATTGCTCGCTCGAAAAAGCTAGATCCGCTTTCAAGAGATCATATCCCCCTGCTGCGAGCATGGTAGGCACGGCAAGCAAGAAGGAAAATTCGGTAGCCTGTCTTTTGTCCAAGCCATTAAATACCCCACCAATAATCGTGGCTGCGGCGCGAGAAGTGCCGGGCACCATGGAGAGACACTGACAAAGCCCGATGAAGAAGGCGTTTTTGTAGGAAATATCTTCCACCTCCACCACAGTGCTGCCTTGAGCAGCTACTTTTTTATCGATAAAAATTAGAATTATCCCACCCAAAATCAGAGAAACGGAAACCACGATAGGATTAAATAGGTAGGCTTTGATGTAGTCGTAGGCCAAAAACCCAACTACCGCTGTGGGAAGAAATGCAGTAATCAACTTGAAATAAATAGTCAAGTTGCGAAAGAACCGCTTGATGTACATCAAGGCAATAGCCAAGATGGCTCCCAACTGAATGAATACTTCGAAGGTCTTTACAAATTCATCCTCGTGAATACCCATGGCAGTGGAAGCCAAAATCATGTGGCCCGTGGAGGAAATGGGGAGAAATTCAGTAAGTCCTTCGACTAGGGCAATCAGGATACTTTGAAAAAGAGTCATGCAATACGAGTTTCCAACACAAAACTAATCATCATGGGCAAACCTCAAGGGAATTTTCTACGTCTTCAAAGAATTAAAGACCAAGCCTTGGGTTTAAGTGAATAATTTGCTTCTTTGAATAACAACTCTACTCCTCATGAAAAGACTACTTTTTTCCCTCCTCCTAGTCAGTCTCGCTCTCCAAGGATTCGCTCAGGACCTCAAGGAAGTGACGCTTACCAACCAGATCAAAGAGGTCACCCTATTCTTGTCAGGGGCACAAGTATTTGAAACGGCAACAGGCACCCTTCCCGCCGGAGAATCCGTGCTACTGGTCAAGGGGCTCTCTCCTTTTCTAGATGAAAAAAGCATTCAGGTGAAAGGACAGGGCAACTTTATCATACAGGCGGTCAACAAGCGCCTAGATTTTCTCCACGAAAAAGAGGAAGGAGAAAAAGCGAATGCACTGGAAAAAGAAATCGCTGAAATCGAAAAACGCCAAAGCAGTTTGCGCAATCGGATTCAAGTGCTTGCCACTAAAATGTCTGTGCTTTCGGCCAACAAAAGCATTGGCAGCAGCCAGGCAGGCACGAGCATGACTGCGCTCAAAGCCACCTTGGAATTTTTTGACGCCGAACACACCAAAATTGCCAATGAGGAATTGCAAATCAATGCGCAGCTTGCTGCGAATGAACAGGAAATTGAGGCCCTTCGGAACCAGCTGTATGCGCTCCAACAAAGCGACGATAAAGCGAAAGCTGAAATCAGAATCCGTGTAAAAGCAACCGGCTCCGGTCCAGCCACCTTCCAAATCAATTACCTGGTATCCAATGCGGGTTGGTACCCCAAATACGATGTGCGTGTTAAATCCATTACGGATCCCCTTCAGTTGCAGTACAAGGCAGAGGTATTCCAAAATACAGGAGCTGATTGGAAAAATGTCAAACTCCGCTTTTCCAATGCCAACCCCAACCAAGGAGGGCAGGCTCCAATTATCGACAAGTGGGAACTCAACTATGCCCGATTTACCACGGTCAATAAATTTGCGTTACCTCAAACCCCTGGCAGCATTAGCGGTATAGTCCTGGATGAGCAGGGACAACCTCTTCCGGGTGCTAATGTCTTGGTCAAAGGGACCACGATTGGAACATCCACGGATATGGAAGGCAGGTATTCTTTAACCTTACCTACAACAGCCAAAACCTTGGTGTTCTCCTTTATAGGGATGCGCATGGAGGAAATGCCGATCCAAGGACGCACAAGTTTGAATGTAACTCTGATGCAGGATAATCAGGCACTATCCGAAGTTGTGGTTACTGGATATTCCAGACAATCGGAAAAGAGAGCATTAGGTGTCTCCCTTGAAGCCTCTATGGATGCAGCTCCCCTGATGACCAACTTCGTCGAAAATCAAACGACCGTGGAAATTCAAGTGGCCGAGCCCTACTCCATCAAAACCAATGGGGAGCGAACTCTTGTGGATTTGAAAACCTACGAGATACCGGCGACCTACCGCTACATCGCCATCCCCAAACTAGATAAAGACGCCTTCCTCTTGGCCGAAATGGCCGACTGGAGCCAGTACAGCCTCCTAGAGGGAGAAAGCAACCTCTATTTTGAAGATGGCTTCGTAGGAAGATCCATCCTCAACCCTGCCGCACTCCAGGACACCCTCCAGATTTCCATGGGTCGTGACCGATCCATCGTGATGCAGCGTGAAAAGGTAGACCAGTTTTCCAAAAAACGTAGCATCGGGGCAAATATCACGGAAAGCCGTGGCTTTGAAATCACGCTAAAAAACAACAAATCCCAGGCCGTAACCCTGCAAGTCAAGGATCAAATCCCCGTTTCCGTCAATTCGAGTATCGAGGTCACTACAGGTGAACTCAGTGGGGGCACCCTCGATCCGCTAACTGGCATCGTAACTTGGGAGATCACACTAGCGCCAGGAGGACAACAAAAACTGTCCCTGCGTTACGAGGTAAAGTATCCTAAGTCAGAACGAGTAATTTTAGATTAAATGATTATCCGCAAGCTTACCTGTGGCTCAATGGAATCGTTATTCAATGCGGATAATCAACCACAGTCGACTGTCCACGGACCACAGCTCACTTAAACGAACCTCAATCCTTTTTCTTTAAATCCTTAGTTAGAAAACGGAGATTCATATTTGATACTTAGAACAGCAATGAAAAATGTATTTGACCCAGGGGTTACCGCTGAATTGATCCATCGAATCGAAGAACTTAATCCACAAAGCCCTGCCCTTTGGGGCAAAATGTCGGTAGACCAAATGCTGGCGCATTGCTGCGTAGCCTACGAGATGGCCTTTACCAACAAGCATCCCAAGGCAAATCCCGTGATGCGCTTTCTATTGAAAAACTTTGTCAAAAAAGGCGTGGTCAACGAAGTTCCCTACAAAAAGAACCTCCCCACAGCCCCTGCCTTCCGAATTAAAAACGAAAAGAACTTTGCGGAAGAAAAGGGACGGCTTATTGCCTTTCTCGAGCAAACTCTTGCTGCAGGAGAAGTAGGATTTGAAGGAAAGGAATCCCCCTCCTTTGGTCCGATGACTGCCAAGGAATGGAACAACCTCCTTTACAAGCACCTCAACCATCACCTGACTCAGTTTGGGGTTTAGGACATTCAAAAAATGAACAGGAAGTGGCCACTAAAATCCTGGAAATCGGTCCTCAATTTGAGTCTCGGACTCCTGCTATTTTCCTGCTCAAGCAAGAATAGCTCCTCGGAAATGAGTTCTCAAAATCTTCCCGAAGTAAAGCAAGAGGCCTCTTCTCCCTCCGAAAACCATCCTTGGGCAGGAACTTATTTTGGCCAATTGCCCTTCAAAGAGGGTGATGGAATCGAAACGAGGATTCGCCTCAGCGAAGACAGCACTTTTGCGTTCCATACCGAGTACCATGGCCGCAACGATGC
>JBJOOF010000249.1:0-22383 GCA_046051425.1 Bacteroidota bacterium | reverse complement strand
GAAGTTGCCAAGAAGGTAATTGATGGTTTGTACGATGGGGTGACCACTTCCGAACTCGATAACCTTGCCGCAGAAGTCTGTGCCTCACTGACCGTGAGACACCCAGACTATGCCATTTTAGCGGCGCGTATTGCAATCTCCAACCTGCACAAAACCACCAGCCAGTCTTTTTCAAATACCATGAAAAGACTGTATACCTATGTCAACCCGAAGACTGGAGAAAATGCACAACTCCTAGATACTGAGGTATACGGAATCATTAAGCAGTACGCAGCTAAACTCGATGAGGCGATCGATTACAAGCGTGACTTTAGCTACGATTATTTTGGATACAAAACTTTGGAAAAAAGTTACCTCATCCGTTTGGATGGCAAGGTAGTAGAACGTCCTCAGCACATGCTCATGCGGGTGGCAGTAGGAATCCATAGAGAAGATTTGGATGCAGCGATTGAAACCTACGACCTGCTTTCCGAAAAGTGGTTTACCCATGCTACCCCAACTCTTTTTAACGCGGGTACTCCAAAACCACAGCTCTCCTCCTGCTTCCTTTTGACCATGAAGGATGACAGCATCGATGGCATCTACGATACCTTGAAGTCCTGTGCTAAAATCTCCCAGTCTGCTGGTGGAATTGGTCTTTCCATCCACAACGTACGTGCGAAGGGAAGCTACATCAAAGGTACCAATGGGGTATCCAATGGCATTGTACCAATGCTACGAAACTTCGACATGACTGCCCGCTACGTAGATCAAGGAGGAGGAAAGCGTAAAGGAAGCTTCGCCATCTACTTGGAACCTTGGCATGCAGATATCAAGGACTTCCTTGAACTAAGAAGAAACCATGGTAAGGAAGAGATGCGTGCAAGAGACCTTTTCTATGCACTATGGATCCCTGACTTATTCATGAAGCGTGTTGA
Organism: Bacteroidota bacterium; assembly: GCA_046051425.1. Lineage (GTDB taxonomy): Bacteria > Bacteroidota > Bacteroidia > Cytophagales > Cyclobacteriaceae > Algoriphagus. The sequence goes on along the minus strand of JBJOOF010000249.1, from coordinate 21,466 downwards.
AAACAACGAGGAGTGGTCACTCTTCTGTCCAAACGAAGCTCCTGGACTTGCTGATTGCCATGGAGAAGAATTCGAGCGTTTGTACGAGAAATACGAAAAAGAAGGCAGAGCACGGGAAACCATCAAAGCGCAAGAACTTTGGTTTGAAGTATTGGAATCTCAAATCGAGACCGGTACTCCTTACATGCTCTACAAGGATGCGGCAAACGGCAAATCCAACCAGCAAAACTTGGGGACCATCAAGTCATCCAACCTTTGCACCGAAATCATAGAATATACTGCTCCTGATGAAGTGGCCGTTTGTAACTTGGCTTCCATCGCCCTTCCAAAATTTGTGGAGGCTGGAGAAGATGGGGTACTTCGATTCGATCATCAAAAGCTATATGAGATCACCAAGGTAGCTACCCGCAACCTCAACAAGGTGATTGATATCAACTATTATCCAGTAGAAGAAGCAAGAAAATCTAACTTCAGACACCGTCCTATTGGCCTAGGTATTCAGGGCTTAGCCGATGCGTTCATCCTCCTTAGAATGCCTTTCGATTCACTCGAAGCAAAAGGCCTCAACGAGGATATCTTTGAGACCATCTACTATGCGGCAGTAGAGACTTCTATGGAACTTGCCAAAATCAATGGTACTTACGAAACCTATGAGGGCTGTCCTGCTTCCAAAGGAATCCTTCAGTTTGATATGTGGGGAGTAACTCCTAAATCTGGACGTTACGATTGGGATTCATTGAAGGAAAAAGTGAAGAAGTTCGGCATGCGCAACTCCCTATTAGTAGCTCCAATGCCTACTGCCTCTACTTCTCAGATCTTGGGCAACAACGAGTGCTTTGAGCCTTACACCTCCAACATCTACACGAGAAGAACCCTATCTGGAGAATTCATCGTGGTGAACAAGCACTTGATGAAAGACTTGATTGATTTGGGCTTGTGGAACGATACGATGCGTAACAGACTTATCTCGACCAACGGATCAGTACTATCAGTTCCTGGAATTCCTCAAAACATCAAAGATCTCTACAAAACAGTTTGGGAGATTTCTCAAAAAGTAATCATTGAAATGGCAGCAGATCGCGGAGCCTACATCTGCCAATCTCAAAGCATGAACATCTTCATGCAAGATCCAAATTTTGGCAAGTTGACTTCCATGCACTTCTATGCTTGGAAGAAAGGCTTGAAAACAGGCATGTACTACCTACGTTCGCAAGCAGCCACTGCAGCGATCAAGTTTACCTTGGACAAGTCTCAACTGGAGCAACCAAAAATGGAAAAGGCAAACGAAACAGAAGCGCTAAAAACACAAAAGCAAGACGCCATTGCCTGCTCTTTGGACGATCCAGAAGGCTGCGAAATGTGCGGAAGCTAAATCGATATTCTAGAGTTCATTAATGAATAAAGGCGTTTGATTCTATCAAACGCTTTTTTTTATATCTTTTCAGTGATGAATAAAGAAACACTAAACCAAAGACTCCAAGGCTTAAGCCTGAAAGCTGAAGCTAAGTTCGGAATAATGACTCCTCAGCACATGGTAGAACATTTAATTCTCACCCTAAAAATGTCGGCTGGTAGAATTCCAATTCCTGAAATCGTTCCAACAGAAAAACAGTTGGCCCAAAAACAAGCCCTGCTTTTTACAGATCTCCCTTTTCCACAAGGAATCAAAGCCCCAGGACTACCAGACACCTTGCTGGACCTTCGCTTTCCAGATCTAGAAACGGCAAAAGAAGAACTGATTAAAAGTTGGGATGTCTACCAAATGCTTTACCAGGAAAATCCAACGAAGCAAACTCCGCACCCTCGCTTCGGCTTACTCAACTTCGAGGAATGGGAACGGTTCCATGCCAAACACATAGATCACCACCTGAGTCAATTTGGCTGTTAAAAAACTTTAACTTTCTTCCTTAGAAGGCTCTATAGAAGACACGCCACCAGATACCATAAACTTCATGATGTCTGCGTTTTTAACTCCCGGTAGTGGGGTCACTTTCTCTCTTTTTACAAGAAACACATTCCCAGATACGTTGTAACTATGGGGGAAATAAACGGCTACTAGCCCAGGTGCTCCGATGGAAGACATGTCCTCTTGGGTCACAAAGCCCAGCCGATGCATACTCTCCGAAACCTCTACAAGTACAGGAGAATTAAACTTCTTCTTTTCGCCAACAAAAGCTCCCATCAGATCTTTGATGGAGGTGTAGAGCAAGCTTACAAACGGAATTTTAAAAACTCCCCGCTCAAACCAGTCAAATAGTGGCTTCGCAAAGAATAGACTTGCCAGATACCCTACAAAGGTAATCAAAGCAAGTACCATCAAGATTCCAATACCTGGAATGGGTACCGGTATCAAATTATCAAGAAATAGAAAAAGCTCGTAAACAATATACCCAGTGATTGCTACCGGCGTTAGGAATAACAAGCCCCTAAAGAAATATGCTAATAATTTTCGGTAGGTAATTGACATGAATTTTTATTTAGGGATTAATTAAATACACCACTGTTTTTTTTAATCAAGAAGTTTGATTTTCACAGACCGGTAATAAACTACACTTTCTGGGTCATGGGCTTGAAGGGCAATTGTACCTCGATCAAACCGTTTTTTTCCTAATGGTAACGTCCGTTTGGTATCGGCAGACTCGTCGTATTCCATGATCATCTTGCCATTAAGAGCTACTGAAATCTGATCTCCTTTTACAATCACATGATAGGTGTACCATTCCCCGTCCTTTACATTTATCTCAGATACGTCCTGAACGGCATACAGGCTCCCTGATTTTCGCCAATCGGAATGGCTTTGATTGACTTGAATTTCATAGCCCTTCTCTGGCCAATCAGTTTCTTGGTAAGCCGTGTGGATGAAAATTCCAGAATTGGCTTTGGGTAGGGTTTTCACCTCTACCAACAATTCGAAATTTTTAAAATCTGCTCCTCCCACTTTTCCTGCATAAAATGCATGGGCTCTAGGACCGGCAACTTTAAGAAGCCCATCTTCGACTGAAAAAGACGTTGGATTTTCAGAAACCCTCCAGCCTTCTAGATCTTTTCCAGAAAACAATTCAATCCACTGGGTATCTTGAGCTATCGAGGAAAGCTGAAAAAGAAAAAGGAAAAGTAGAGTGAAGAGCGTTTTCATAAGGCTAGAGATTGGTTTTGTTTCGATGAAGTTAGGCAATAATTTTCTGCACAAAAAAAGGCCCTGAAGATATCTTCAGGGCCTCAAATTTTTGATATCAACCTAATTAAAGGTCAATTCCCATAAAGGACATGAAGGCAATGCCCATCAAACCAGTAAGGAGCATGGTAATTCCAAGACCTTTCAATCCATTAGGAACTTGAGAATACTTCAAACGCTCGCGGATAGCTGCTAGCAAAACAATCGCTAACATAAAACCGAAGCCAGATCCAAAGCCATACACTGCTGACTCAGCAAGGGTGTAATCCTTCTGTGCCATAAACAAGCAACCTCCTAGGATCGCACAGTTTACCGCAATCAATGGAAGGAAAATACCCAACTGCCCGTACAATGCAGGAGAGAATTTTTCAACAACCATCTCCACCAACTGCACGATGCCCGCGATGATCGCAATAAACATGATGAAGCGGAGGAAAGATAAATCTATAGTTGCCATGCTTGCAGAAATCCAGGTCAAGGCTCCTTCTTTCAAGACAAACTCATTTAGAATCCAGTTGAAGGGAACCGTAACTCCCAATACAAACACTACTGCAGCACCGAGGCCCACAGCTGTACTTACTTTTTTGGAAACGGCTAGAAAGGAGCACATCCCCAAAAAGTATGCGAAAATCATGTTATCAATGAAAATCGATCGAATACCTAAGCTAAATAATTCCATGGTCGCTTGTCTTAATTAATGTTCTACATAGCCTGTTTTGGTACGTTGTACCCAAACAATCAATCCCAAAATAATAAATGCTCCTACTGGTGTCACCATCAATCCATTGGTGGCCAACTTGAAATCTGGACCAAATAAACTGGAAATATAGCTGAAAACAGGAACACCAAAAACTGCTCCAGAACCCCAAAGTTCGCGGAAGAACGCTACAGTAAGGATAATCCAAGAGTATCCAAGTGCTGACCCTAAGCCATCAAGCATGGAATCGTAAGGCTTGTTGCCCATGGCAAAAGCCTCCAAACGGCCCATTACGATACAGTTGGTGATGATCAATCCAATGAATACAGAAAGTTCCTTGTACATGTCATAGGCGAAAGCTTTCAGGATCTCACTTACGATGGTAACAAGCGTCGCTACTACCGCCAGTTGAACGATGATTCGCACACGTGCAGGAATGGTATTTCGCATCAATGAGATTGCAAAATTGGAAAGGGCAACAACAAAGATTACCGAGATTGCCATGACCAAGGTAGGCTGCATCTGTGTGGTAACAGCCAATGAAGAACAAATACCAAGTACTTGAACCGTTACTGGGTTGTCATCTATAAGTGGGTCTGTGATTAATTTTTTTCTCCTTTTCGAGAGTAAAGGCTCTGAAGGCTTAACTACCACTTCATTTTCTAATGTTTCAGTACTCATAAGTCAGTTGTTTGAATGAGTTAATGTTAAAGTGCAGCTACTGCCGCCTTGGGAGTTGACTTTGCTTTGATATAGCTTTCATAGTAACCCATGTAAGCTTTCAACATGTTGTTGACTCCATTTCCTGTAATCGTAGCACCAGACATGCCATCTACTTTGTGTGCATCATCTCCGTACTCTTTACCCTCTCCTTTTTGCATCATCACGGTGATTAAGGCACCAGATTCATCAAAAATTTTCTTTCCTACATAACGCTCCATCACTTTTGCTTCTGTGATTCGTGCACCAAGACCTGGGGTTTCTCCTGCGTGAGCTAAGGTAATACCACCAATGGTGTTCATGTCTGTTTCAAGGGCTAGGTACCCCCAAATTGCATCCCATAGACCTGCACCATACATCGGAAAGATGTAAGATTCAACTGCCTCTGGATTGCCTTCAGCATGGAAAATAAATACAGGATACGAACGCTCTTCTGGTTTCTTTTTGAAATCCTTCGCGATTTCAACCTTCTCAGCAGTGATTCCTTCCTTCGTAATTTCAGCACCTGAAAGGTCTACTACAGTAGAAGATATACGCGTTTCATAAAACTTATTTACTTGTTCTGGAGTCATGGCTGCGATTTCTTCTGCTGAAATCACGGCTCCCAAAATTTGCTTTTTCTTATCCAAAGCGATGGCTTCTTGTTGCCAAGGGCCCAATACCTGAGCCGACCCTGAAAGTAACAATCCCAGGATGATGGTCAATACTGCCGAATAAACGATGATGTAAGTATTAGACTGTTGCACGTTGTAACCTCCTTGTTTTATTTGCCTTCACTACATAATGATCAATCAATGGCGCTACCACATTCATAAAGAGTACCGCCAACATGATTCCTTCTGGGTAAGCCGGGTTGGTCACACGAATGATAACCGTCAGCACCCCAATCAGGATCCCGTATATCCATTTTCCTAATTCCGTTTGCGCAGCAGATACAGGGTCAGTAGCCATAAATACTACACCAAAAGCAAGACCACCCATTACCAAGTGATAATGTGCCGGCATTGCCATGAATTGATTTACATCCATTCCTTCTCCTGCAAAAGCATTCATCACAAGACCCATGATATATGCACCTCCAAATCCACCGACAATGATTTTCCAACTAGCTACGCCTGTGGCAACCAAAATCACTGCACCAACCAAGGCCATTAAAGTAGAGGTCTCACCGATGGAACCAGGAATCCAGCCCATAAACATGCTCATGAAACTGTAATCCGCTCCTATAGCGGCATTGTGCGAGGACAAAGCTTCTACCACAGGAGTACCATCAATGCTAGAGTTGTAAGCTACACCAAGTGCCGTTGCCCCAGAAAATCCATCCACAGCTGTCTTGTCTCCAAGATAGGTCCATACCAAATCTCCTGAGATTTGTGCTGGATACGCAAAGTAAAGGAAAGCTCTAGCAGTCATGGCCACGTTGAGAATATTCATTCCAGTGCCACCAAATACTTCTTTTCCAATCACCACCGCAAAGATGGTAGCCAATGCCACCTGCCATAGCGGAATAAAGGGAGGCATGACCAAGGCGATCAACATCCCTGTGACCAAATAACCTTCAGAAATGGGGTGATTACGGATCACACAGAAGGTAAATTCAGTAGCCAAACCCACTGCATACGAAACAATCAAAATCGGCAATACAGACAGGGCACCAAAAATGGCCTCTTCTAAGAAAGTTCCTTCAGCACCGGTAGTGGCAATGAAATGCTGGTGTCCAATATTTAGAATACCAAATAGCAAAGCCGGGATCATGGCAATTACTACCGTGATCATCACTCGCTTCAAGTCTGTAGCATCTTTGATTTGTGCTCCTTTGGACTTGGTAATCAAGTCAGGGGCAAATGCAATGGTTCTATGCCCTTCATACAGGGTGTGGAATTTTTCCCATTTGCCGCCCTTTTCAAAGTTTGGCTTCATTCCATCGAAGAGATTTTGTAATAACTTCATAGCTTAATTATACATTAACAATTCAATCCCATGGCGGACTAGCTCCTGTAGCTCATTTTTGGATGGATCTACAAATTCGCAAAGCGCCACATCTTCCTCAATTACTTCATACAAGCCGAGCTCTTCCATCTCATCAAAGTCTTCAGTCACGATTGCTTTGAACAAGTAGGTTGGCAAAATATCCATCGGCATCACTTTCTCAAATACACCAGATACTACAAATGGACGTTCTTCTCCATGCGTATTGGTATCCACTTTGAATTCTCCACCTTTAAGGAAAGAGAACATTCCAAGTGCTTTATGGAAGCTGAGTTTGGAAGCACTTGGCTTCAACCAACCTAAGAACTCCTCATATTTCCCTTCTGGGATAACAGTTACCTGGTTGTGATAAAATCCTAGGTATCCATCTTTTTCAATTTTTTCACCTGTCAATACGTTACCTGAGATGATACGTAAAGTTTCAGGTTGAGCTATCCCACCTAAAAAGGTACTTACATTGGCTCCTGTGTAGGTTTTCATATAGCCCTTCTGACTCATTTCAGAACCCGTCAAGGCAATTACCTTGGATGCATCGTAAATGCCTTCCAAAACAAATTTTCCGATTTGAGACACTCCATAAGCCGACACAGTCCAAGCAATATCTCCTTTATTGATTGGATCAAGGTGGTGGATTTGCGTCCCCACATTTCCCGCAGGATGTGGACCAGAAAACTGGTTGACTTGGGCATTTTTTATACCCGCAAATACTTCATCCACCTGCTTGGCACCATCTACGTTGAGGTGAACCTTACCAGTTGTCAATTTGGCTAGCGCATCAATCCCCGCTTGAAAATAGCGCTCTTCTCCTTTGAGGAGGAAAGGCACTTCTGGGGCAAGAGGATGGGTATCAAATCCCGAAACAAAGATGGCTTTCGGTGAGTCTGCTGGATTCGCAACAATCCCAAAAGGACGCTGAATGATATTTGGCCAAACACCAGAAGCAGCAAGCTTTGCAGCTAGGGTAGCTCGATCTTGGCCCAAATCCAAGGCGCCTACTTTTTCGTGGGATACTGAACTGTCCGCAAGAATTTTGATTTCCAAAAGCTTTCTCTTGTCGCCACGCTTGATCTCCACAATCTCCCCAGAAACAGGAGAAGCGTAGATCACCTGATCCATAGCTTTGTCTAAGAGAATTGGAGTACCTGCTTTCACAGTGTCTCCCTCGTTTACGAGCACTTTGGGACGCTGAATCCCCGGAAAATCCGTGGGTTTAATGGCAAAAGTGGTCGCCGACGCAGCTTGGATCAACTCCAAAGGAGCCTTTCCTACCAGCTTCAGATCAAACCCTTTTTTAAGCTTCACTATTTTTGACATATGTTTGGAACTATGAGCCTTTAAAAACGCCACAAATCTAAGGAAAAACCTTTTGAGATGTGAGCCTAAGCCACATTAATTATTGGGACTTTTATTAGATAGAAATACACAGGAAGAATGGCTATTTATGCCTGTAGGATGCGCTCGGAAATCCCGCTTACATACTCTTTTACTTGCTCCATTAGCCACATTGGCGTAGAGGTGGCGCCGCAAATTCCTACTCTATCCGCTTGATGAAACCAGTCCGAATCGATCTCTTCTTCATTCTCAATGAAATAGCTTCTTGGATTTTCGGAGAGACAGACTTGATACAAGGCCTTGCCATTGGAACTTTTCTTTCCCGAAACAAACAAAATCACGTCGTTTTCCTGTGCAAAGCGTTGCAGCTGAGGCTCACGATTGGATACCTGTCTACAAATGGAATCATTGGAGTTAAAATCAATCTCGGTAAGCTCCCCTTTGGATTCCTTGATTCGACCTTCAATTTTTTCAGATAAGGCATAAAAGCCTTTTGTGCTTTTTGTAGTCTGGCTAAAAAGGGTAATTGGACGATTGTAATCGAGGTGATCCAAATCCGAATCGTCTGTCACGACAATCGCTTTTTCTAGAGTTTGTCCAGTCAAGCCAATCACTTCCGCATGACCTTTTTTACCATAGATCACAATCTGCCCATTTTCACGCTCCATCTTATCAAAGGCATTTTTGACCCGATGTTGAAGCTTGAGTACCACTGGGCAGGAAGCATCAATTAGTTCAATGTTGTTTTCAATCGCCAACTTGTACGTCTCAGGTGGCTCACCATGCGCACGAATCAACACTTTACAATTACTCAACTCTTGAAGCTGCTCCCGGTCAATCACCACCAATCCCTTCGCACTCAATCGCTTCACTTCCATATCGTTGTGAACAATATCTCCAAGACAATAGAGAGGCTCCTTGTTTTCCATTTCGTCCTCTGCCATCTTGATGGCAAACTCCACACCGAAACAATATCCTGAATTCTTATCTATGTTAACTTGCATAAGCTCGTTATTTAATCGTTGCTTTCTTCACTAAATCAAGGATTTGATTCACCTGCTGGGAAAAGCTCAAGGTACTGGTATCAATTTCTATCGCATCAGCTACCTTGATCAAGGGGCTTTCAGTCCTGTTTGAATCCACTTGGTCCCTGCTTTCCAAATTTAATTTAATTTCTTCCAAGGAAACGCTTTCTCCTTTTTCCTGCAATTCAAGTTGCCTACGCTTGGCTCGAGTCTCCACATCTGCAGTCATGAAAAGTTTTAGCTCCGCATCTGGAAATACCACCGAGCCAATGTCTCGTCCATCCATCACCACTCCTTTTTTTCGACCCAGCTGCTGCTGCTGTGCTACCAATTCCGCACGAATTGCCTTCACTGTGGCTACTTCACTTACACGTTCAGATACACGCATGGTTCGAATTTCTTTTTCCACATTGACCCCATTCAGGTAAGTCTCCTGTTTGCCGGTCTCTGGATTGAGTTCAAAAGAAATTTGAAGGCTTTGCAAACCAACCACTACATCTTCTGGATGAAGGGGTGAGAGATTAAGATTTAAAAAATGTAGGGCAGTGGCACGGTACATGGCGCCCGAGTCGATGAAGGTGTATCCCAATTGTCTGGCTACCTCCTTGGCAGTCGAACTTTTTCCACAACCCGAAAATCCATCAATAGCGATGACAATTTTGTTCATCAAAAAACCAGTCTTGTTTTCCTGCCTTAAAGTTGCGCAAATATAGTAGTTTTAGCAGTACCTAATTTCAAAAAAGCCAAAGATCATTGATCAAACTAAATCCTGATCTCTTGTTGCTTATTCCTGAAACCATGATTCTCCACGCCAACCTCGTTGACCTCCACCTCAGAAAGATTTATACGGTAGCCCTAGAAGTAGTAGGACAAAAAATCCAGCGCATCCAAAAAATAGCTCCTGACCCTAATTTGCCCTTTTTGCTACCCGGGTTTATCGATGCACATGTACATGTGGAGTCCTCCATGTTGGTCCCTTCCGAATTCGCTCGGCTAGCAGTGGTCCATGGCACAGTGGCAACTATTTCTGATCCACATGAAATCGCCAATGTATGTGGCATGCAAGGGGTAGAATACATGATTGATAACGGCAAACAAGTACCCTTTCATTTTTTCTTTGGAGCCCCTTCCTGCGTACCTGCCACCCCATTTGAAACTGCCGGAGGAGAAATCTCTGCTGCAGACATTCGAACACTGATGGCTCGCCCAGAAATTCTGTACCTCGCCGAAATGATGAACTGGCCTGGAACTGTCAATCGCGACCCCAAAGTCATGGAGAAAATTCAGATTGCCCAACAGCAGGGCAAGCCCATCGATGGACATGCTCCAGGACTTCGAGGGGAACTCGCACAAAAATATGTATCCGCAGGCCCTAATACCGACCACGAATGCTTTACCTACGAGGAAGCCTTGGAGAAAATCAAACTTGGAATGAAAATCTCCATTCGGGAAGGTTCCGCCGCCAAAAATTTTGAGGCCTTGATCGACCTCATCGACTATTTCCCTGAGATGCTGCTCTTCTGTTCGGACGACAAGCACCCGGACAACCTGGCCCTAAGCCACATCAACGAACTCGTCCGCCGTGCGGTGGCCAAAGGAAAAGACACTTTTGATGTATTGAGAACAGCCTGTATCAATCCCATCATCCACTACTCCCTTCCCGTTGGCCAATTACGAGAAGGAGATGGGGCTGATTTCATTTTAGTCAAAGACTTAGAAAATTTTGAGGTCCTAGCCACCTACATCCAAGGACAAAAAGTGGCAGAAAATGGAAAATCCTTAATTCCTCGAATCAAAAATGAGGTGATCAACCAGTTTTCTACTTCCCTCAAAATTCCCACAGATTTTCAGATTAATGCTTTGGGAAATCAGGTTCGGGTCATTGAAGCGCTGGATGGACAGCTGATTACCCCTGAAATAGAAGGTGAAATTATCGTGAAAGATGGGCTTGCTAAATCCAATCCTGACCAGGACATTCTGAAAATCACGGTGGTCAATCGCTACAAGGACGCTCCACCTGCCCTCGCATTTATCAAAAATTTTGGATTGAAAAGCGGGGCAATCGCTTCCTCCGTAGGGCATGATTCCCACAACATTATCGCAGTAGGCATCGATGATGCATCCATTTGCAGGGCAGTGAATTTGTTGATTGAAGCCAAGGGCGGCGTATCAGCAGTTTGGGGAGATCAAGAAGAAGTACTTCCGCTTCCGGTGGGAGGCATCATGTCTCCCGAAGATGGGTACGAAGTAGCGGCAGCCTACACCCGCATAGATCAGCTAGCCAAGGAAATGGGTTCCACGCTCAATTCACCCTTCATGACCCTCAGTTTTATGGCCTTACTGGTGATCCCAGATCTCAAACTCAGTGACAAAGGGCTTTTTGATGGGAAAAAATTTGCATTTACAACGGTTTTTAAATGAAGATGAGTCAATCCATCTCTTTGCAGTTAAAAATTAGCCCTTGCTTAGGAATTTAATTTTGCTTAAATTTATTTAATTGAGTTTTGCTAGACCAGGCTTTAAAGCCTGCAAGTTTTCTCAGGCCAATTTTTAGTTAACACACGCACCTTTTTCAAACTTCGATGCTACTTTTCACTCTCAATCTCCCAGCACCCATTTTCACACTGCTTTTTGTCCTTTACCTGGTGCTGGTGATTTATGTACTCATCTCCATCGCAAAAAGTGACCAGAGCTTTGGAACAAAAATTTTGCTACTGGCACTCATGATTCTGGTACCTTTGGCGCCAATCTTCTATTTGATCTTCCGATCTCCCGCAAAGTCCTCACGGAATACTTAACCCAGAGCAAAAAAAGGCAACCAATTGGCTGCCTTTTTTATTTAAAACTCCGAGGTAAAGTGGAATTCAATTTCTGGATAATTGTCCTGCACCATCTGTAACCAGGATTTGGATTCGGCCATAAAGACCAACTTGTCGTCCTTGTCTCGAGCGATGTAGCGGTTTTTGGAGCGGACAAACTCATCCAATTGCTTTTTATCTGAACAGCTGATCCAGCAGGCCTTGTATAAGTTCATCGGATGAAACTCAACAGTGGCATTGTATTCATTTTTCAAACGAAACTGGATTACCTCAAACTGCAGTTGGCCCACCGTGCCCACTACTTTTCTGGCACCCATCTCGAAAGTAAAAAGTTGAGCCACTCCCTCCTCCATCAATTGCTTCAGCCCTTTCTCCAATTGCTTGGTCTTCATCGCATCCTTGTTGACTACCTCTCGGAAAATCTCGGGCGAGAAACTCGGGATTCCTGTGAACACTAAGTTTTCACCCTCCGTAAGCGTATCCCCAATCTTGAGATTTCCTGTATCGTATAAGCCTACAATATCTCCAGGAAAGGCCTCGTCAATGATTTCTTTGTCCTGAGCCATAAACTGGGTTACATTGGAAAAGCGAAGCGGCTTCGGTCCACGAACATGGTTGTAGGGCTTGTTTCGCTCAAACTTTCCGGAACAAATCCGCAAAAAGGCAATTCGGTTGCGGTGGTTGGGATCCATGTTGGCATGGATTTTAAATACAAAGCCTGAAAACTTGGATTCATCAGGAGCCACTTTTCGAAGGTCCGTCTCTCGACTTTGTGGGGTCGGAGCAATCTGGATAAAAGTGTCCAACATTTCATTAACCCCAAAATTATTCACGGCTGAACCAAAAAATACCGGGGCGATTTTTGCATCCAGGTAATCCTGAACATCAAAGTCAGGATATACTCCTTCAATCAAATCCACATCTTCCCGAAGCTGCTTTGCATTGCCTGGGCCAATCAAGCCGTCCAACTGCGGATCTTCTAGGTTTTCAAACACCTGCCGGTCGTCACTTAACTTCCGTTGAGAGGGGGTGAATAGGTTGAGCTTTTTCTCGTAGAGGTTGTACACCCCTTTAAATCCCTTTCCCATCCCTATGGGCCAGGAAAGTGGGCGTACTTTGATATTCAACTTGGATTCTACCTCATCCAGAAGATCATAAGGATCTCTACCCTCACGGTCCAATTTATTGATAAAGCAAATCACAGGAGTATTGCGCATACGGCATACCTCCATCAACTTTTCAGTTTGAATTTCGACCCCTTTCACACAGTCAATTACCATAATCACCGAATCCACGGCAGTCAGGGTGCGGTAGGTATCTTCCGCAAAATCCTGGTGACCTGGGGTATCAAGTAAGTTGATTTTGATGTCTTTGTACTCAAAGCCCATCACCGAAGTTGCCACAGAAATCCCTCGCTGCTTTTCAATTTCCATCCAGTCAGACTTGGTCGCCGTATCGATCTTATTCGATTTGACTGCACCAGCCGTCTGTATGGCACCCCCAAAAAGTAGTAATTTTTCGGTCAGGGTCGTTTTCCCTGCATCGGGGTGAGCAATAATGGCAAAGGTTCTACGCTTGTTTATTTCGGCTGTTAAACTCATGACTGGAGAAATTCAGGCAGCAAAGGTAGCTAAAAATGACTGAACCCCATTTTTAAAGTTTAGGTAAGCAAAGTCATAATTTTACTCTATTCTTAGGAAGCATCCAAGATCCCCTTGCTCAAGAAGGGCGTTCCTTCCTCCATGGGCCCAAGCAGCAAAATCCGGAATGTTGTACCCTTCCCAAGTTCGGACTGCTTCACAAAAATCTTTCCTCCATGGTACCCCTCCACAATTCTTTTGGACAAGGTCAATCCCAATCCCCATCCCCGCTTACGAGAAGAAAAGCCTGGAGTAAACACTTTTTTGAATTTCATTTTCTCTATCCCCATCCCTGTGTCGGTAATGTCTATGCCTACATACTTGTCGCTTTCTTGGAAAAGGGTTAGGCGAAGCAGACCCTTCCCTTTCATGGCATCCACTGCGTTTTTACACACATTTTCGATCACCCATTCAAATAGCGGCTTGTTTAAAAGTGCAGTCAAATCCTTCGAATCAGATTGAATCTCCCACTCCACTTTTGTTGAAATGCGAGGCCGCAAGTAGGCTACCGCTTCCTCTACGATCTGGTAGACATTTTCAGGCTGAATCACTGGAGTACTTCCAATGCTGCTAAATCGCTCCGTGACGACACGCAGCTTGGTGACATCCTTGTCCATCTCTTGAATGATTTCCTTGTTTTCATCCCAAACAGGGGAATTTTTCAAGTAATCCATCCAAGCCATGAGGGAAGCAATCGGTGTACCCAGCTGGTGCGCAGTTTCCTTGGTCAAACCTGCCCACACCCGGTTTTGCTCTGAGAGTTTGCTTTGGTTAAACACCACATACACCAGCAAGCCAAAAAGTAAAATCACCGCCAATTGAATGTAGGGATAGTATTTCAAGTTGGTCAACAGGGCTGAATTGCGGTAATAGATTCGAATATCAGCTTCTTGCACAACGATGGGCGGATAGTCTTCCTGCATCTCCTGCAACTCTTCATTCAAAATCTGAGTGGAGTCGGCTTGATTCTGGCTGTTTTTGAACGAAATGTTTCGAAAATCAATAGGATTACCTTCCCCATCTACCATGATGATGGGAAATGAATAATTCTGCTGAATGATCTCTTGGTTGATAAAAGTTAAGTTTTCGGAAGTAGTCGCTGCATAGTCCAAAGCCGCTGACAAGACCCTAATTTGTCTATCCTCGCGCTCCCGAAGTTCCTCCACTAGTCGATGGGTATACCCAATCGATCCCAAGCCCAGGAGTAGGGAAATTAAAAAAATCAGCCACTTGACTAATTTTTTATTTTGATAGAAATCGATCGAGGTCAAATCGGGCAACCTGTTGTTCATTCGAATGGGTTAGCAGTATACTAGTAACTAAAGAAAGGAAATTAAAGTATCTCTGCCGCCAAAAAAAAGAGGTTTTATTGGAAAATCAACGCCTTGGAAAAAATAGCACCTCCAAGGAAGTCCAAGTTCCTAGAATCAATTACTGCTTCGAAGCCATTTCCAAAGCACCTTGTAGGAAGGCTTGGTGCCATGCATCAAAATTCCAATGCGGTAAATTTTTGCCGCTAGCCAGGTGGTGCCAAAAAATCCCAAGACCAGCAAGCCCATGGATAGCCCCAGTTCCCAAAAGGGAACTCCATAGCTAATCCTACCCATCATTGCGATCGGGGAAGTAAGTGGAATAATGGAAAGCCAAAAGGAGGTGCTACTGCCTGGGTCCTGAAGCACAAAAACAAATAAGCCCATGTACCCTACCAATAAGGGGATGGTAATGGGGAACATAAATTGCTGGGCATCCGAAGGAGCATCCACAGCTGCTCCCACTGCTGCAAATAAGGCTCCGTACAACAAATACCCGCCCAAAAAGTAAAATACAAATGCTGCCACCAGAGTCACAAAATCAATTCCATGGATGACTTGAAGAATTTCTCCCAGTTGCCCTGAATCAGGAGAAGTAGCCATCAACTCTGGATTGGCCATTTCCATCGCCTGCTGCTGGGGCATTTGCATCCCCAAAACCCCCATCACCACGGTAGAAAGTGTGCTTACCAGGAGTACCCAAATGAGAAACTGCGTTAAACCTACGGCACCAATTCCCACGATTTTACCCATCATGAGTTGAAAAGGCTTCAAGGAAGAAACCAAAATCTCCACAATACGAGTGGATTTTTCCTCAATGACACCCTGCATGATCTGGTTGCCATAAATGAATATAAACAGGTAAATCAAGATCCCTGATAAAAACCCTATGGCGTAATTTACAGTGGCATCCGTTATTTTTTCTTCCCCTGCATCCCCTAGAGTAAGGGATTGAATCTTCACATCTGTCCTGATTTCCTTCAGCACAATGGGATCTATTCCTTTGGCATACAAGCGCTGGTCCTCAATTTTTCGTTTGAGCGCCCCCTCCAAATAGCCAATCAAGGATGTACTTGGATTTTCTATCCCATAAAATTGAATTCCTTGGGGAGCAGAGAGTTCCATCTTCGGAAGGTAGAGTACTCCATACCGCTCCCCCGTGTTGACCAAGGCTTTGGCCTCCTCCAAACTTTTTTCAGAAGAGCTAAATGCATATTGCTCCGAGCTTTCCATAAAAAATAGTCCCGTCTCGTCAACAACTTCGATCACACGGAGGGATTGATTTTCTTTTTCCTCCACCGCAATCCATACAAAGACGGCCATGATGGCTGGAAAAATCAAAGGAGTAAGTAAGGTGGCGATAAGGAAGGATTTTTTCTTCACCCGTGCCAGGTACTCTCGCTGAATTACTAGCAATACCTTATGCATGGCCACTCGCATTTACTTGTTGAATAAAAATTTCCTCCATGCTTGGAAAGCGCTCCTGAAAGGAAGTGACCTGCCCAAACGCCATTAATTCCTGAAGGAGTTGATTGGGAGACTGCCCATTCACTGGCAATACTAGCTCAATTCGCCCTTCTTCTCGGGATTCTACCTGCCAGTGGGAGGGTAATTCTTGATTGAGTTGATCGATACTTGCCCGAATTTCCAAGGGTCTAAATCTAGATTTGATCTCCCGAATACTTCCATCCAATATTTTCTTGGACTTGTGGATCATGGCTACTTGATCACAAAGGAGTTCCACGGATTCCATGCGGTGGGTACTCAACAGAATAGTCGTTCCTGTCTTCTTTAATTCTAGAATTTCATCCTTTAGAAGAGCTGCATTGACGGGATCAAAACCAGAAAAAGGTTCGTCCAAAATCAATAACCTAGGCTCATGAATGACTGTAGCAATAAATTGAATTTTCTGAGCCATCCCTTTCGACAGGTCTTCAATTTTCTTGTTTTTCCAAGAAGCAATATCAAACTTCTCCAACCACAGCTGCACCCGTTGCTTTGCTTCTGATGCCGTCAGCCCTTTAATTCTTGAAAAATAAATGAGCTGATCCCAAACCCCCATCTTCTTATACAAGCCTCGCTCCTCTGGAAGGTATCCGATTTTACGAATAGACTCTCCGGATAGACGTTGTCCATCCATCACAACTTCCCCGCTATCCTGTTCAATGATTTGATTGATAATTCGGATGAGGGTGGTTTTTCCTGCCCCATTGGGCCCCAATAAACCAAAAATTCCTTCTTGCGGAACCACTAAATCTAGGTCAGTTAGCGCTTTGTGGCTACCATAAGCCTTATTGAGTTGGTGGATTTCTAGCATGCTTACTCGATTGTGAGTGCTCCAACGCCTACATCTAGAATAAATTCCAAGAGTCTTGGATCTGAGGCTGCATAGCCTTTGGTTACAAAAACATCTTCCCCTATGGCCCTGAGGTAGTCCGGAACTGAAGTTCGGCACAGGGGGGTAGTTATCATTCGGATTTTTACCGGATTGGATTCGGGGGGTAGCTTAAGGTAAATCGATCCCCCACCTACAGCTGCAATTACTTGCCCTTTGGAAGTTTGGCCCAATCCATAATTCAAGTTGATTTCTCCGTAGTTGACCTCAATAATCACTTTTTTGGCTTGAACTTGCTGTGCCTGACTCAGGTCCACGATTCCCATATTGAGCGTGACCAGCAGGGTATCCATTCCTATCAAATTCGAAGCTGTTGAGCTATTGTGAATCGAGACATCTGCACTCGCACTTTTTATTTTCAGCGTAGAAATAGCCAACTGAGACAGATCAAAATCCGCCGTGCCCATGCCCAAATTAAACTCCAAATCATACCTGTAGCCACTCGATAGACCTACATCCCAGGTATGGTCAAAGCCATTGGAGGTGGAAAATAATTTGGTGGTGATGCTTTTCCCAAGGTTGTCCGATTCAATATTCTTGTGCACCAAACTGGCAGTTAAACCATTTTTTAAAGATGATGATCGAAAATCGGGAAGAATGTTTGCTTGGAGAAGGTGGCCATGGATAGAGACAGGGTCCATCCCTGAACTTCTTTTGACCTGAGTTTGGCTTTTGTAGGTGCTAAAATTTAAACTTACCGTCTCAATCCCCTCCTTTGCAGCTACTCGGTATTCGCGTACAAATTGTGCATGGACCCAACTCCCAGCTAAGGGCAAGAGGAAAAAAACAAGGCACAATTTTTTAAACATAGCAATAGGGTACGCGAGAAGCCTAAAAAGGTTTTTTAAAAATATAAAAAAAGCCAGAGCTTGACTCTGGCTTTTCAATTTTTTAAAAAAACTCTTTCATGCGATCAAAGAAGGATTTCTCCTGCTTCCCCGGATCAGGCTTGAAGTTTTCAGAATTCTTCAAACCTTCCAACACGGTCCGCTCCTCTTTAGAAAGGGTGGTTGGGGTCCAAATATTAACCATGATCAACTGGTCTCCTCTGCCATAGCCATTGATGTCTTTAATGCCCTTGCCCTTGAGTCGGAGCATTTTTCCACTTTGGGTTCCTGGATCTATTTTGATTTTCACCTTACCATCTAGGGTAGGAACCTCTACTGATTCCCCCAAAGCGGCTTCAATGAAGGAGATATGCAAGTCATAAATTACATTGTTGCCTTCCCGTTGGAAAACCCCATCCTCGGCTTCTTCAATCACAATCAAGAGGTCACCCGGAATTCCTCCTGGCATCTCATTCCCCTTGCTAGACATGCTGAGTTGCATGCCTTCGCCTACCCCACCTGGAATCGTAATGGAGATGACCTCTTCCTTCAAGAGCAATCCTCGTGAATCTGCATCATCTGGCTTCTTGTCTACCAATTGTCCTGATCCGGCACAAACTCCACAGGTGCTTGCCGAAACCATCTGGCCCAGCATGGTGTTTACTACCTTTTTAACTTGACCAGATCCTTGGCAGGCAGAACAGGTTTTGAAGGTCACCCCAGGAGCTACCACCTGGCGCTTCACTTTAATTTTCTTTTCTACTCCATTCGCTATTTCACTCAAGGTGAGCTTCAGCTTGACACGAAGGTTGGTTCCTTTCTTGGTGCGTCTTCCGCCTCCACCGCCTCCACCAAAGAAGGATCCAAAGCCCCCGCCGCCAAAAATGTCTCCAAACTGGGAGAAAATATCTTCCATATTCATCCCGCCGCCTCCGAAACCGCCGTTACCTCCCATTCCTTGGTGACCAAATTGATCGTAACGCTGCTTTTTTTCCGGATTGCTTAGCACCTCATAAGCCTCCGCCGCTTCCTTAAACTTATCTTCAGCCTCAGGATTATCCGGATTTTTATCGGGATGGTATTGAATCGCTAGTTTGCGATAGGCCTTCTTGATATCCTCCGCACTTGCGGATTTGGAAACACCAAGAACCTCGTAATAGTCTCTTTTTGCCATAATTATGTTATGCTCCGGTCACTACTTTGGCGAATCGAACTACTTTTTCACCTAGGACGTACCCTTTTTCTACAACATCCACCACTGCACCCTTAAACTCTGGGCTTGGCGATGGGATCTGTGTAATTGCTTCTTGCGTGTCGGGGTCAAACGGTTTTCCAATCAAATCCTCCATGGGTTTTAAGCCCTTGGAATCAAGAATTTTAACCAGTTTGTGAAAGATTAGCTGGTTGCCTTCTTGAATTTTTTGAATGTCTGCCTCTTTTTCTGCAGCCTTAAACGCGCGCTCAAAGTCATCGACAACTGGAATTAGATCCTTCAACACGTCCTCTGAGGCAGTTTTGATCAAGTCAATCCGTTCCTTGGCAGTTCTTTTTCTAAAATTTTCAAAATCTGAATACAGGCGAAGGTATTTCTCCTTCAGTTCCGCTACTTCAGCAGTCAATTTTTCTTCCTGACTTAACTCATTTTCTTCGGCAACTTCTCCAGTGGGAGCAGTAGACTCTTCCAATTTCGATTCGTCGAGGTGCAATTCCCCTTCTTGCTGTTCTTGATTTTTATTTTCCATGGGTATTTCGTTCGTAGTTGGCTTTTTTTGAATCAACAAGGAGTTTGCCAGACCTTCAAGGCTGACAAAGTGGCGGATTTAGGAATGAATTGCCTGCCAGATTAAATCCTTCAGTTTTTCCAAATTAAACTGGCTGACAGAGGAGATAAACACATAAGGAAGATCATTGGGTATTTCGCGTTCCATCTCTTTCATCAGTTGCTCATCGAGCATATCAACCTTCGAAATTGCAAGCAAGCGCTTCTTGTCTAAGAGTTCGGGATTGTATTTTCTCAGTTCCCCCAACAAGATTCGGTACTGTTCATTGATATCCTTCGCATCTGCGGGGATTAGAAATAAAAGTATCGAGTTGCGTTCAATGTGTCTTAAAAATCGAATGCCCAGCCCTTTTCCCTCTGCAGCTCCTTCAATAATTCCGGGAATATCTGCCATCACAAAGGATTTGTCGTCCCTGTAACCGACTACACCCAAGTTTGGAACCAAGGTTGTAAAGGGATAATCCCCAATTTCTGGTCTTGCTGCCGAGATCGCAGAAAGTAAAGTGGACTTTCCTGCATTTGGAAATCCTACCAATCCTACATCCGCTAGCA
Organism: Bacteroidota bacterium; assembly: GCA_046051425.1. Taxonomy (GTDB): domain Bacteria; phylum Bacteroidota; class Bacteroidia; order Cytophagales; family Cyclobacteriaceae; genus Algoriphagus. The sequence continues at coordinate 1,205 of JBJOOF010000249.1, read as the reverse complement.
ATTTCAACTCAAGAATAATCCATTCCTCAATCCCATCCTCTCCCGGTTGGGCAAAATGAGGAGCTTGATTGGTGGCTGTTTTGAAGTGATCGTTCCCCAATCCTCCACGTCCACCCTTGGTGAGAATGATTTCTTGACCATGGGTGGTGATTTCAAAACGCTTTTCGCCAGTTTCGGCATCTTTGGCTACGGTACCGAGTGGTACTTCCAAAATCACGTCTCTCCCATCTGCTCCTGTTCTTCGACCCCCGTCTCCTCCTTTTCCGGGATCTGCAATGACGTGTTTCTTGTATTTGAGGTGAAGGAGCGTCCACAATTGAGAACTTCCTCTCAGGATAATGTGACCCCCACGACCTCCATCTCCCCCATCAGGACCGCCTTTAGGTACGTGTTTTTCCCTACGGAAATGCACGGAACCAGCACCGCCAGCCCCAGAACGGGAGCAAAATTTTACGTAATCGATGAAGTTTGAGTCAGCCATGTATGGTGAATGAAAAAAGGCTAAGCCCTAGAGCCTAGCCAAGTCTTGGAAATGCAAATTTAGCGAAAAGCTAGGGATCAATACCCATCAATCACGGCAGCAATCTGATCAAAGATTTCTTCGATCTTTCCAACCCCATCGATTTGATGAAATTTCCCCTGTTTTTCGTAGTACGCTGCTACGGGCAAGGTCTCGTCTAAATACACCTGAATTCGGGTATTTATTTTTGCTTCCTCCTGGTCATCTACTCGACCTGAAGTTTTTCCTCTTTCTAGAATTCGCTCCTTTAGGATTGCCTGCGGAACTTCCAAAGCAATCATTCCGGAAATCTTCATCCCGTTTTTTGAGAGCATGGCATCCAAGGCTTCTGCTTGTGCAGTGGTGCGTGGAAAACCATCAAAAATAAATCCTTTGCTGCCTGTTGTGGTAGCAATTTTATCCTCTACCATTTGGATGACAACCTCATCTGGAACCAAGCGCCCCTGATCCATGAATCCTTTTGCCAATACCCCTAAGGCTGTTCCTTCTCCTAGATGTTTGCGAAACAAGTCCCCAGTGGACAAGTGAGTCAAGCCATAGGAGGCAATAATTTTTTCACTCTGTGTGCCTTTTCCAGCACCTGGAGGTCCAAATAAAACAAGGTTAAGCATATAGATAGTTTTAGGGGATACTCAATTGATAGATCTCTGGATAATTCCGACCGGCTCCATCGTAATCGAGTCCA
>JBJOOF010000248.1:0-3346 GCA_046051425.1 Bacteroidota bacterium | reverse complement strand
CAGGGTATTGAAAGTAATTGATGATGCCTAGCACCAACAGAATTAAAAATAGAGAGGGAAGTAGAATGGAACTCGGAATTTGAAGTGCAAGGGGTAGAAAAGAAGCAATCAAGAGGAGCAGAACTCCAACAAGGCCAAGTTGCAATCGCGACGATAACTCATTTTTTACGAGTACTTGCACCAACCCGATGCAAATTAAGCTGAGTGTAAGCCCATAGGTGGCATTCATGTCCATGCGCTGTCCCATCCAAGTCAGCGAAGAATGGAAAAAAGCAGACCCAAGACTTAAATAGATAAAGTTGGCAGCAAGGAGTAGGGACAAATAGGGAAATCTACGCACTGTATTTGCCTCACGATTTGCAGAGGCTTTCCAGTCTTTCCATCCTAGTTGAAATACTACCATGCCATAGAAAAAGTAAATCAAATTGGAGTAGGTATTTACCGGTTGGTGGAATAGCCGTTCGGGATGGTTAAACTCGCAATATTCCACAGTTAAGGCAGATTTACTGACTACCATTCCTTCCCAAACGCGACTATCTAAGGAATAATCCAAGGCTAGGAATATCCCAAATAGAATACCTGTACCCAGCAATCCGTTTCTTAGAACTTGCGCGTTAGACATGATTAGGTTAGTTAAAAAAAAGCATCCCGATTGCTCAGGATGCTTTTATTACAAATTTAAGGATTCCCTTATTTTTTGATATTCTGGAATAAATCGATAGGAGTAGCTTTTACCTTTTCCTCAAAGGCTTTCCAATCTCCTTGGATAAAGGCCTCTACTTTTGCAATAGCTTCAGCAGCAGCCTCTTTGGCTTGAGTAAGCAAGCGCTCCTCGGTTGCTCCAGGTGCAGTGTAGCTTGAATTGGCATAGCTTCTTGGATCACCCAAGCGAGACATGGTTGTAGGGAATAGGTTTCTTACGATTCCTTGTCCTTCTACTTTAGGTCCAGTAAATGCTTCACGCGCTGTATCCAATTTCTTCTTGATATCCTTAGCGGCGGTTTCAAGCGCTTTTGCATCATCGGTCTTCACGTCCTTAATCAGTGAATTTACCTTATCGATTACTTTCTGAGCTTCGTCCAATTTTTTGGTAGTAGCAGTCACTTCAGAAGAAAGTGCTTCTACTTTTTTCAAGAAAGCATCTTTGGCTTGTAGGTCAGTAAGGACAGGCTTGATGCGTGGATCTGCATGTACCGTGATGGAAGTTTCAGATTTTTCACCACCATATTCCATCACTACTTTGTAGGTACCAGGAAGGGCATCTCCACCACTTGGTTCGAAGAAGCCTCTACTACGGCCTCCGCCACCTTGTCCGCCTCCTTGACCACCACCCCAGCCGCCAGACATTTCAGCGGAAGATTTGCGATCTAGGTTCCAGATGATTCGGTTAACTCCCTTGGAAGGAAGGGTTTTCAAGGTTCTGATTTGTTCTCCTGAAGCTGTGTAAATTTTCACAGTCAAGGAATCCAACTTTTCTTTTTCGTCTTGAATCAAATAGCTCAAACGACCTCCAAACACTCGGTTTTCACCAGCATACTTGGCAGAAGCCATAAAGCGTTCACCATGTGGCTGCTGGATTTCTGCTTGATACGCATCAGGAGTAGGGAAGGCAGTGATTTTTCCAACTGGAGCTTTTCCACCATTCTTGGCAAATGCACGGAGTGGACGGATGTCATCCAACACGTAGATTGCACGTCCAAAAGTACCAATCACCAAGTCGGCTTCACGCTCTTGGATAGTCATGTCGTAGGTGGACACTGCTTTAGGATAGCCATGTTCCCACTTATTCCAGGTTTTTGCTTTGTCAAATGAAACGTACAATCCGAACTCAGTACCCAAGAAAACTAGGTTTGGTTCGGTAGGATCTTGTTTGATGGAAAGGGTGAAGCCCCACACTTTCGAATCATCTGCGATACGTGTAAAGGTCTTTCCATAATCCGCGCTGTGGTAGGCATAGGCTGCAAAGTCATTGTTACGGTAGTTGTTGGCAATCACCCATACTTCACCAGCATTGTAAGTGGATGCTTGTACCTGTGGAATCCAAGAAGCCTTAGGAAGGCCAGTCAATTTGGATGCTACATTGGTCCAAGTCTTGCCACCGTCTTGAGTCACTTGAAGGTTACCGTCGTCAGTACCTACCCAGATTACATTCTTATCTACCGGAGATGGAGCAATCGCGATAATGGTGGTGTGATTCTCAGCACCCGTGATATCAAAGGTCAATCCACCTGTTTTTTGCTGACGCTGTTTAGTCGAATCGTTGGTCGTTAAGTCTGGAGAAATGATTTCCCAGGTTTCACCAGAATCTTTTGACTTATGCAAAAACTGAGAAGCATAGTATACGGTATTGACATCGTGAGGATCCTGTGCAATTGCTGCATTCCAGTTGTAGCGAAGGAATACGTCCTTGTCTGGATGCGTAGGACGAATGGTACGGTTGTGACCAGTAAGCTTATCAAATCGGCTCACGTTACCTCCTTGAGACATGGTGTAGCCATATCTGGAATTGGCTGGATGAGATACTACGTCAAATCCATCTCCGAAGGAAACTTCTTGCCAATAAGTATTTCTGATTCCATCGCCTCTCCAAAGGTAGGCAGGACCTGTCCAAGACCCGTTATCTTGCATTCCTCCGTACACGTTGTAAGGCACTTCATTGTCCACATTGATGTGGTAAAACTGACCTACGGTGATGCCTTCGGCAAAAAACCAGGTTTTACCCATGTCTCGGGAAACATTCAATCCTCCATCGTTACCATTGATAAGTAGGGAAGGATCGTTTGGATTGATGTACCAAGCGTGGTGATCGGGGTGCACTCCTGAGTAGGAAAGCAATTCTCTGAAGCTTTTTCCGCCATCTTCAGTGATTCCTACACGAGAATATAGCGTATAGAGTCTGTTCTCGTTTTTAGGATCGGCATGGATCTCAAAGTAGTAGAAAGGTCGGTCACCAATCTCTGCTTTGTCATTGATCATCGTGAATTTTCCTCCTCCATCTTCGGATACGTAGAGCGCATTTTTGGAGGATTCGATCAATGCATATACCTTGCTGCTATTGGCTTTGGAGATTGCCAATCCCATTCTTCCTAGATTTCCCTTAGGCAATCCATTTTCTTCTGCGGATAGTTTTTTCCAATTGTCTCCACCATCCTGAGTTACATAAAGTCCAGAGCTAGCTCCTCCAGATTCAAAAAACCAAGGGTAGCGTCTGTGTTCCCACATATTGACAAAGATTTTGTTTGGGTTGTTGGGATCCATGATCATTTCTCCCACACCTGTCTTATTGTCTACATACAAGATTTTCTTCCATGTTTTTCCACCATCAGTAGTCTTGAACACACCACGA
>JBJOOF010000247.1:0-24396 GCA_046051425.1 Bacteroidota bacterium | reverse complement strand
AAAGAACGGTTTTTGGATATTCGGTAGTCAAACAAGAACAATTCGCTTGAACCTTTCGAATCTCCAAGTTCTCTTTTCCCAAATTAGTAAGCATTATAGTTCTACGCTGAACTGAATTTGTATCAATTTCACCCAAGTCTATTATCTTTTGATCCAGAAATAGTTGAGGAACTTTTCCAAGTTCACTTTTCGAAATTGGAGCAAAATAGTCAAACAAATCAGCTAGGATTTCCAACTCCAATTTTCCTTCGTCCCCATTATTCCAATTGATCCAAATTTTGTCAGATACAGCACCTAATTCAGGTCGAAGCTTAGCTTCGTAGGTTACTTTAAGCAATCCTCTTTCCTTTGGTCTGACATAGTCCTGAACTTGTTCAACTCGAATGAAACTAGGGCCATTTGCGTTAAGTGACTTCTTATCCAGTATTTGGGTGCCATAATTGAAAAATTCAACAAATTTCGCTTTTGGCTCATTATCGAACACATCTCCCATGTTCACTTTTTTCATTCGAAAACCTAAAAATCCCAATTTAACTGGATAATTACGTTCCAAATTTGCAGGATAGGGTATTGCTATTCCTTCAATAAATAATGAATCTTTTACTTGACCTTGATTACCTCTAACCAGCACCAATTTGGAAAAGAACCCTGAAGCGGAACTGGGATCAAAATCAACTGAAATTTTTCCGGATTCCCCAATTCTTAAAGAATCCTTGGAATAGGATACCGTAGTACAACCGCAATCGGTAGCTACCTCCTGTATGGCAAAGTAGCTTCCTTGACTGAGCGTGTATTCGAAAGTAACGGACTGAATTCCTTGCTCCTCCAAGACCGTACCCAAATCAATTCGATTTACCTTCCATACCAATTTGGCTACCGCTTGCTGCTGGGCAAAACCTTGCAATCCCAACAATAGCCATGAAAAAAGAAATAAAAATAGCCTATTCATGTCTGCAAGTAACAAAAAAATATGGCAGTTATGTAGCCTGATTTAGTTAATTTGCGTCAAAATTGACCCAATGGCAAGAGTATTAACAGGAATTCAAAGCTCAGGTAGGCCCCACCTAGGAAATATTTTAGGAGCAATAGTTCCTGCTATTCAGTTGATTGAACAAAACAGTAAAGAAGAATCTTTCATCTTCATTGCGGATTTTCATTCACTTACAAGCCAAAAAGATGGTGCCATACGCAAGCAAAACACACTTGCAGTAGCCGCAGCCTGGCTGGCCTTTGGTTTGGATATCGAAAAAACCGTTTTTTACAGACAATCCAGAATTCCTGAAGTAGCAGAATTGAATTGGTACCTCAACTGCTTCGCTCCTTTCCCCATGCTTGCCAATGCACATAGCTTCAAGGACAAATCGTCTCGATTGGCGGATGTGAATGCAGGATTATTCACCTACCCTGTGCTGATGGCTGCGGATATTTTATTGTATTCAGCAGACCTTGTGCCCGTTGGAAAGGACCAACTGCAGCATTTGGAAATGGCTAGAGACCTAGCGAGTACCTTCAACCATGTGATGGAAGAAGATATCCTGACGCTCCCTGAGGCGAGAATTGCTACCGATGTGATGACCATTCCCGGTACGGATGGGCAAAAGATGAGCAAATCCTACCAGAACATCCTCGATGTATTTTTGCCTGAGAAGGAACTCAAGAAAAACGTGAATGCCATCATCACGGACAGTACTCCCTTGGAAGAACCTAAGGATCCAGATACCTGCACCGTATTCAAATTATATAGTTTGATGGCTACACCTGCCCAAACGCAGGCCTTGCGTGCACAGTACCTCGGTGGTAACTTTGGCTATGGCCATGCCAAGAAAGAATTCTTGGACCTCCTATTGACCAAATTCGAGAAAGAGCGGGAACGATTTGACTTTTTCATGAACCATCCCGAGGAAATCGAAGCGCGACTTCTTGCAGGTGAAGCAAAAGCGCGTCAAGTAGCGCTTCCGCTACTCAATCGAGTGCGTGAGAAATTAGGATTCCTGTAAACAGGATTATCAGCGAACTTCTCGAAAGTACTCCCGGTCAAACACCCTAGAATAGATCCACTGGGGTACTTTGTCGTGGTAGGGCATCAAGTCTTGCAACACTTTTTTCTGAGTTTGGTGCGCTTGCATGACTTGAAGTGTTCTGGAAAAATAGGGCTGAGTTCCAATGGAGAAATCCGGAGCAGGAAGACCTTTTTCCGGTTCCTTTGGATAATTTTCTTGAAATCCAGCAGAAAGTTTTAAGGCTACTTCGATTTGTTTTTTGCTCAAAGTGACCTGAAAAAGTTGCTTGGGAACAAATCCCTGCTCTCCTCGATGCTTTAGAAATACCTGCTCTACCGCTTCACCAGTGAGGCGATGGTCAGAATGTCCGTATAAGCCTACCTTGGAATCATAAGAAAGGAGCACATCGGGCTTTTGGTCTTGAATCAGCGCATGTACCACCTTCATCAGGCTATCCAAACCTAGTTCATCCATCCCGCCATCGGCATAGTCCATCTGAATCAGACTATCTACTCCTAGAATCCGAGCGCTTTGCTGCATTTCACCCGTGCGCAAGCGAGCCAATTCTTGCTCAGTGGGAATATTGGCAGCATTCCCTTTTTCCCCTCTAGTAAAGCATACCAAAGTGACCTGGTGCCCTGCGGCTTTGAGTCCCATGACCGTACCTGCCACGGTTACCTCATCGTCAGGATGAGGAAAAATAGCCAAAACGCGTTTTTGGGGACTGAAAGGTATCAATTCCTCCCGCTTTGCTACATCGGAATCATGCAGCATACTCCTACCCCAACCAATGAGGATCAGCGGGGAGCAAACCAGCAGGATGAGTAGAAAAACTAAAATGCCTTTCCCTACCTTCTTCATTCGGAACGCTTCAAAGTGCTCAGGTAGCTAACCAAATCCCGGATTTCACGCTTCGACAACAAGGTGCCCATCGGAGGCATGCTCGAAGTGCCTAAGGCAGTAGAAGCAATCTCCTTTTTGGCTATTTCCTTCACTTCCGAACCTACCTGTACCCGCATGCTGTCTTTTTTATCTTCTAGGAGCAATCCAGTGACTTTATCCCCAGCCACCAAGGTGAGGGTAACCGTTCCGAATCCAGGAGCCAATCGTTTGCTTGGCTCCACCAAGGCGATCAATAGATCTTGCTTGGAGAGGGTCTTGCCTATGTTATCCAATGCAGGACCAGCATTTCCGCCCATGTCGTCGTAGGCATGGCATCGGATACATTGGGCTGTTTGGTTCTGGAAGAAGATGTTACGCCCCCTTTCCGCATTCCCTTCAGCAAGGGCACCTGCATATTTTTTCCAAGGTTCCCCACCTGCTTTTTGATCCAATATGGCCTCGTATTGAGTTTTGAGGTTGGCCGAACCCGTAGCTAGTATTGCCTCCTCCAACTCAATCCAGGTTCCTTCTGGGAGTTTGCCCAAGGTAAAGTCTTCCAAAATAGGAGTCCATTCCTTAAAGTCCTTACTGCCTGGTAAACTACCCAAGGTAAGTAAGGCGGTCTGCTGCTCTGCAAGAGTTCTTTTCTTCAAAATCTCCATCAGCAGCGGTACTTTTTGGTCATTGGGGAGAGATGTCTGTGCAATCAAGCCAAGTCCCGCTACACGTACCGCTTCGGATATGTCGCGCATGGCATAACTGATGGCATCACTGAGATTAGGTGCAGACATGGCCACTAAGGCCTGAAGTGCTTCTACCTTGACTTCTTGGGAAGGATCGGATTTTAACTTGCCAAACAAAAATTCCGCCATCTCCGTCATGCCCAACTTGCCCATGGCTTTGAGGGATTCTTTTCTCAATTCTACCGTAGGACTTTTGGCTTGAGTTTCTAGCGTTGCTGCCACTTTACGCTTGACCATGGCTGCATCACGACTTACTTCACCTCTATACCTTCCATCCACACGGTCCAAAACAGATGGCTTTGCCCAAGTTCCAAGCGCGGCTAAAGACTCTTGCTTTAGTGCTTGGGAGGTCCCCGGTTTGGCAAGGAATGCGATTACGGCATTCAGGTTCTCTTCTTTACCTAGGCGATGGTTGGCACTGATTGCCCGTCGCATCAAGGGTTCGTTTGAAAAAGGAGTAGTAGCAAGGATGGCTGCCAAAGCCGGCAATGCCGCGGGTACGGATAAATCATCGTGAATGGCACGAGCCGCTTCAGTCACAATATCCTCTTCTTTATCATTCAAAAACTTGGCTAATTCTGCCGATTCCAAGCGTCTCAAGGCAAGAACTGCACCCATGCGTACGGCGTTGGAAGGATGTGTGGAAAGAGCCGCCAAAGGAGCTACTTGCCCGATTTGTGACAAGGCATAGGAAGCCCCGTGACGTAAAAAGGCATCTTCATCGTTGTTTGCAGCCAACAATTGAATCAAGGGTTGGATCGCTGCCACATCCTTGGCTCTACCCAAGGCCTCTGCGCTGAAGAAGCGAACCCGGGCATTTGGATGGGTCAAATTGGCAATCAACTCCTTGCTGGCCTCTTTGTATCGAATGTCACCCAACCATTTGGCGGCCTGGGCTTGAATCTCAGGGTCGCTATCTTTTAGCAGGGCCACAAGTGGCTTGGCGTAGGATCTGTCCTCCAATCGTGCCATTTGGCTCAATCCCAAAATACCATGGATGCGCGCTAGTTGATTGCTTTTGTCTGTGATCACCTGCTGGAACTGGGCAGCCCCTTTTTGGCCACGCTTCACCAATTCAAATTGTGCTTTGCGACGGATACGCATGTCCTCAAAGTATAATTTTGACTTCAGGTCAGATTCTGATAATTTCTTGTAATCGGCTTTGATCTCCGCTGCGGTTTGCTGCTGCAAAGCCCAGCCTTTGGCTGTTTCATCGGTCATCTTCCAGATACGCCCATAGCCTTTATCGTTCCAGCCATTGACCCAATCCGCCATATACATGGCCCCATCAGGACCAAAATCTATACCTGTAGGCAGAAAATTACCTACAATTTTCTCGGTTTTGGTGAGTTCAAATGCCGCTCCTTTGGGTTGTAATTGGAAGGCATGCAAACCAGAACCGGCTGCATTTCCTACAAACTCTACCACAAAAAAGTGATCCTTCCAGCGTTCTCCTAGACCAGCACCTGGGTTAAATACCATTCCGGTAGGTCCACTCACATAGTTCATCAGTGGCGGTGTAATGTAAGCAGCCTGTCCCTCCCAGCGAGGGAGATACATTTTCTCATCCATCCACACCTTGTAGGTGTTGTTGTTGGGATCTCGATACTTGCCAAACTGCCAGTTGATGCGCCATCCTGTATCAGAACCACGAGTGATGTACACCAAGCGTTCTTTTTCACCCGCATGATCCCCATCGTTATCTACGGAGATGAGGTTGGTGTGCTGATCAAAGACAAACTCGTGGGTATTCCGTAGTCCCCCTGCAAAAATCTCAAAGTCAGATCCATCTGGATTAGAGCGAGCAATGACACCATTATTGGAGTGGTTGTATTCAGTCCCATCGTCCCCTTTTCCATTAAATCCAATATCTCCAATCCCCCAATAGATGCGTCCATCAGGCCCCATTTCTACGCCCGACATCCCATGCGCACCAAAGCCGATGTGAATGCCATAGCCGTGTGAAAGGGATTTCTTTTCGTCCATAATCCCATCCCCATTCGTATCCTTCAATCTCCACATATCTGGACCTGCTGATACATACAAGGCATCATCGGTCTTCAATACCCCTCCTGCCACGTCAGTGACCTCCTCATGGAAATCGTACACTTGCTTCTGTCCCCAGTCTGCAAGGCCATCTCCATCGGTGTCTTTTAGTTGAAAGACTTCATTTCGCTCTTCGAGCATATCCTTCCAATCGTGGGATCCATCTCCATTCAAGTCAGCCAACCATTCGTTTTGAGCCGAGCGCTCAGGAGATAGTTCCGTGCGAAGGAAATTTCGCTTGTCCTCAATCGTCTGCAAAGCAATGGAACGGATTTCCCAATCCTGGTGCCCTCGAATATCAAATTCAGCATTATTCCGGCGAGGCGAACGGGTGTAATAAATGGAACCATCATCTCCTACTTGCAAGGCAATGGGATCCTTCACCAAAGAATCCGTTCCCCAAACTTCCATTTTCAATCCCTCCACAAGGATGGGAGTCACTGAATTACGAGCCACCTCTGCTTGGATGGCTACTTCTTCTTTGGTAAGTGTGGTGATCCGAAGGTCTACGGGTTCCTTTTCTTTACAAGAAGCGAATACCACTAAAGAAACAATCAGCGCTTTGCTAATCGACTGGAATGCTGAATTTAGGTTAGGCATGGGTTTAGGGGAATTAACTGCTTGAAAATAAATAAAAAGAAAATACCAACCGAACCCACACTAGAATTATTGGCAAACTGAAAACTAGCCTTCCCCTTTATTTGAAAAAAACTTGCTCCTTAATTTATGTTGATATATCAACATAAATAGATAGATTCACAGATGGAACAATTAAACCAGTCCTTTTTTTACACGCTTGAAAAGGCCATCAAGGTTTATAGACAATATTTTCAGACGCAATTGAAAAATGCTGGGTATGGTATCACTGTAGATCAATGGCTCGTTTTGAACATGATTATTGATTTTAAGGGCATCACTCAAACTGAAATTGCTGAGCGAATATTCAAAGACAAAGCATCGATTACTCGGATCATTGACCTATTGGTAATCAATGACTATGTAACCCGTAAGCCGCACCCAACCCATGGAAAAATGATCCAAATTGACATCACATCAAAAGGCATTGCCACCATCAATTCCTTGAAAAAAGAGGTACCCAAATTTCGTGATTTCGCGCTGCGAAGCATTTCCGATGACAGTAAAAAAGAGGTTCAATCGGTACTCAAATCAATAATTCACAATTGCATTTAATTCGATATGTCCACAGATAAACACATGAAAACGGCTATTATAGCCTCAGCAACAGGTACCTTATTGGAGTGGTATGATTTATTCTTAGCCGTGATCTTGGCTAAATTATTGAGCAGCCAACTTTTTCCTTCCTCTAGTGATACGGCATTTTTAGAGACCTTAGCCATTGTTGGTTCCTCGTTTTTTGTGAGGCCCATAGGATCCTTAATTTTTGGAAGTATGGGAGATCGAAAGGGTCGCAAAAAATCCTTTCTGCTTTCTCTTTTGCTGATGGGAGGAGCTACTTTTTTGATTGGACTAATCCCCACATTCGATCAAATCGGTTGGGCAGCGCCTATCCTATTACTAGCCTTACGCTTGGCACAAGGATTTGCGTTAAGCGGGGAATACTCTGGAGCAATCGTTTATGTAGCTGAGAATGCTCCAGCAGATAAAAAAGGATATTACACCGGATTCATCCAAGCCACTGTACCTCTTGGATTGTTGCTCTGTTTAGTCGTGGTGATTGGTATTCAATCGTTGATGAGCCCTGAAGATTTTGCTAGTTGGGGATGGCGACTACCATTTCTAAGTAGTGTTTTCTTAGTGTTTTTCTCCTTCCTCGCTCGACGCAAAATGGATGAAACCCCTGTGTATTTGGAGATGAAGGCCTCTGGAAACCTATCCAAATCACCTGTCAAGGAATCGCTCAACTCCTGGAAGAAGGTTAAGTTGATGCTCATGCTCATTTTTGGGGGCAATGCAGCGCAGAGTACGATCATGCAAACCTCCCAATTTGTCACCTTGTATTTCTTGCAACGAGCCATGAAGGTGGATGAATTTACAAGTTTCGCCATTTTGGCCATTGCCATGTTGTTGGGTACACCCTTCTTCCAATGGGCTGGGGCATGGAGTGATAAAATTGGACGAAAGAAAGTCATCTTCATGGGAATATGTTTGGGCTTAATCTCCATCCCCATCTCCTTTTACCTTTTCAATGCCTTAGGTAACCCCGAAGGATTAACCGTTCCCCACGGACTACCGATCAGTACCACCCTGCTTTTCATTTCCTTGGCATTTATCAATATGATAGCCAGCGCTCTGGTGTATGGCCCAATGGGAATATTTGTAATGGAATATTTTGAGAGTAAGGTTCGTTACACGAGCATGGGATTCACCCACAATATTGGCAATGGACTCATCGGTGGAGCTACGCCTTTGATTACGGAATTCATTAAGGCAAATGTCATCGTAGGGGCTGCCCTATCCCCATTTATTGGGTTGATGTATCCCATAGGCTTAGTGGCCTTGGCCTTCCTAATCAATCCATTTTTAAAAGAGAGCAAAGACTTACACGACTAAACTTGTAAACACTAAAATCATGCAAAAACAGTTCGCCAGCGTTTCTGATTTGGAAGAAAAACAAATCACATTTACCGAAATAGCACCGAATATCTACGCCTATACCACCCAAGGTGATCCAAACAGCGCAGTCATCATTGGAGATGATCATGTGCTCGTGATGGAAGCACAAGCCACCCCAGTTATGGCAAAGGCTTTGATTGAAAAAATTAGAACAGTTACCGATAAGCCGATTAAATACCTGGTGTTAAGTCATTACCATGCTGTTAGGGTTTTGGGGGCATCAGCCTTTGAAGGGGCTGAAATAATTAGTTCAGCAAAGACGCTGGAAATGATCAATGAACGTGGTGCGCAGGATTTCAAAAGCGAAACAGACCGATTTCCAAGGTTATTCAGATCTGTCGAATCCATACCTCATTTGACCTACCCTACCCTCACTTTCGAAACGGCCATGACCATAAATCTTGGCAATCGGATTGTGGAGTTGAAACACTTAGGTGCCGGCCATACACGAGGAGATATTGTGGCTTGGGTACCGGATTGCAAAGCACTATTTAGTGGGGATTTATTGGAATATGGCGCTACTCCCTATTGCGGTGATGCCCAATTGGAAGAATGGCCCCAAACCCTTGAGAAAATCAAAGCATTGGGTGCGGTATGTGCCGTGCCAGGCCGTGGAAATGCCTTGTTTAACGAGAAAAAAGTGAACGAATCGATTGCAAGCACCACGCATTATGTGACCATGCTTCTGGATACTGCCAAAGCGGCTGTAGCCAAAGGCTTAGATCTAACGGAAGCCTACAAGGAGATTCATGGGCTGATGAAACCCATCTTTGGTGACTATGTCATTTTTGAACATTGCATGCCTTTCAATGTAACGAGAGCCTATGAGGAAGCAAAAGGCATCAAGCATCCCAACATCTGGACTGCTGAAAAGGACAAAGAAATGTGGTTTGCACTCCAAGCAAGCATCTGATTTTTCAAACCCAAAAATTATGAGCAACTCCTCTAATTCGCGTAGAAAATTTTTAAAGCAAACCGCTTTGGGGGCAGCATTTTTAGGCACCCCCCTAGTCGTTCAAGCTGAAGATAAACCAGCCAATTCGCTTCAGACTAACCTTTGCAAAGCATATGGATTTTCTGTACCCATTGTTTCAGCAGGCATGGCGTTTGTTGCGAATGCAGACTTAGCGATTGCTGTTTCTAAAAGTGGCGGATTAGGTCAAATGAGTGGATCTGGCTTCCCTGTTGATTACCTGCGAAGTGAAATCAAACGGATTAAATCGGAGCTCGGAGGCAAACCCTTCGCCATCAATTTCTTGCCCCGATTTATTCAATTGGAACATATAGAGGCTTGTATTTCAGAGTCTGTGTCTTTGGTCGTGTTCTTTTGGGATGAGGTGCCTGCACAGTACCTAGAACGACTCAAAGCCAATAAAATAAAAGTTTGGATACAGGTAGGAAGCATACAAGAAGCGATTCAAGCTAAAGGAGCTGGAGCTGATGCCCTAATTGTACAAGGAAGCGAGGCAGGCGGACACAACCGGAGCACGGCATCTGCTTTTTCTCTTTTGCCCAATGTCAAAAAAGTAGTCCCTGACACCCCGCTTATTCTTGCCGGTGGGATCGCAGATGGTCAAGGACTAGCGGCAGCCTTAACCATGGGTGCAGAGGCTGTTTCGATAGGTACCCGATTTATTGCATCTTCGGAATCAAATGCGCATCCGGAATACAAAAATCGAATTGTAAAAGCAGAAGTCCACGATACGGTGCGACACAATATTTTTGGTTACGACTTCCCGGATGCTACCGTGAGGGGGATCCGAAACAAAATAGTGGCCGAATTTGAAGGCAAAGATTATCCTGCTCCCTACGCCAACAAAAATCCAGACACCTTCCCTATTATTGGTCAATCCGCCATGGGTCCAATTCGAAGATTTTCTGGGGTACTCCCAACACCTGAAACTACGGGAGACTTCGAGCAAATGAGCCTGCTCGCTGGTGAGTCCGTAGGGCTCATCAAGGACATCAAACCCGTAGCAGAAATTATCAACCAAATGATCACGGAAGCAAGCAATTCTTTGGCCAACTAACTATGCATCAGTACCAAACCTATCCCTTTTCTGTACCACCCGAGTTAGCTGACCCTAGTCTAAAAGCACAGAAAGTTGTGATCGTGGGCGCAGGACCTGTGGGCCTTACCCTTGCCTTAGCCCTTGCAAAACAAGGCGTGTCGGTGGTGGTCCTAGACGAAAGCAATCAGGTAAGTGAAGGCAGTAGAGCCATTTGTTTTGCGAAAAGATCCTTGGAGATATTTGACAAGCTTGGGGTTGCCCAACGAATGATTGACAAAGGAGTAAAATGGGATGTGGGAAGAATATTTTTTAGAGAAGATGAAATAGATCGCTTTGACCTTTCTCCTGAAAAACATTCGAAATACCCAGCATTCATCAATTTACAGCAATACTATGTGGAGCAATATTTGATCGATGCCGTTTTGAAGGAGGAAAACATCGATGTGCGCTGGCTCAATAAAGTAAAGGATGTAAATCAACAAGAGGATAGCGTACGAATAAATGTAGAAACGAGTGCAGGTGAGTATGAACTTAGCAGTTCCTACTTGGTTGCGGCAGATGGTAGCCGAAGCCAAATCAGACGCTTGCTGGATTTGGAAATGCAAGGCGAACGGTTTGAAGAACGTTTTTTGATTGCTGACTTTAAAATGGAAGCCGATTTCCCTTCCGAACGATGGTTTTGGTTTGATCCTCCCTTTGCACCGGGACAGAGTATTTTGCTCCATAAACAACCGGACAACCTTTGGCGACTGGATTTTAAATTGGGAACAAATGCAGACCCTTCGCTTCCACAAGACAAAGTGTTTTTGCGAGAAAAAATAAAAAGTGTAGTTGGCGATCGGGATTTTGAACTGGATTGGTCCAGTATCTACAGCTTTAGCAGCAAAAAATTAGAGCGATTCGTACACGATCGCATCATTTTTGTAGGTGATTCAGCCCATGTCGTGAGCCCTTTTGGAGCTCGTGGCGCCAATAGCGGCATTGAAGATGCGGATAACCTGAGTTGGAAACTCGCTGCAGTATTACAGGGGAATTCCGATCAACTTTTGGAAACCTACAATGCCGAACGAGTGGCAGCTGCCGATCAAAACATAGCATGCACCGGACAGTCCAATACCTTCATTGCCCCACAAGGAGAAGAAGCAATTGCAATGCGGAATTTGATATTGGAAAATGCAAAAACTGATGTGCAGTACAAAAAGCAAATTAATTGTGGCAGATTGAGTATTCCTTGTGTGTATGGACAGTACCCAGCAAGTGAAGAGGGATTGTGGGACAACGCCAGTTTAGAGCCTGGAAGAGCAGTTAAAGATTGCCTGATGAAATCCGACTATTTGATGGATCACCTTGGCTATCATTTCACGGTACTCCATTCCAAAAACAGTTTTTCGAATTCGGAATTAAAGGAGTTGGAACAAAAAAATATAGCGGCAATCGAAATCGATCCCATAAATCACCCCACCCTAGTAAACCTTTACGAGTTGTCGGATGGAGGTGCCTACTTATTTACCCCAGATCAATACATTTTAGGTCGTTGGAAGAAGGTAAAGGGGAGCGATGTGCTCGATTTAATGGATAGTTATTTAGCTGGTAATGTATTTGAAGAAGAAAGTTTGATCAAAACAGAGCAAGAATTGATTGATGAAGCTGTAGCGCATTCCCTTCGCAACTGTAAATAAAATTAGAAGGACTAAAGTAGAAGTTTCCAAAACAATTGACTGGATTTGTAATTCAAAAAACACCATGAGTTGACAACTGTAAAAATTAGACAACCCCATTACTGAAATGGCATTATTACGAGGAAGAGCGAAGAAATAATTTAAATTCCCCTAAAAACAAAAAAAACCACTCGCCTGGAGTGGTTTCTGGTAGTCCGTACGGGAATCGAACCCGTGTTTTATCCGTGAAAGGGATACGTCCTAACCCCTAGACGAACGGACCATAAGAAAAAGCCAAAAGAGAAAACGCATTCATTCGCGTTTTCAGTAGTCCGTACGGGAATCGAACCCGTGTTTTATCCGTGAAAGGGATACGTCCTAACCCCTAGACGAACGGACCATTTGACCCACAAAAAGGTGGCTTTTTCAAAGGTTGTGCAAATATAGCCGGTTCAGCTTATAATCCCAAAGTGGCTAGAAAATTTCTTTTCAATCCCAGGTAATCATTTGAACCAAAGCGGTAAAAATTTACTTTACCTGTAGAACGAGTTTTTCTGTAAATTCACTCCAAATTAAACGCATGTCCACAACTGCTCCTGCCCTTCGCGTAGCCATCAATGGGTTTGGAAGAATTGGTCGGTATACGGCCAAACTTCTTCTCAATCGATCTGATTTCAATTTGGTGGCCATCAATGACTTGGCTGATCCATCAGCAATAGCACACCTACTCAAATACGATTCGGTTCATGGAAAATTTGATGCCAACATCAGCCATTCCGAGGATTTTTTACAGGTCAACGAACACAAAGTAGCGCTTTTCTCAGAATCAAATCCTGAAAATCTTCCCTGGGAGAACCTCAACATCGACCTTGTTTTTGAATGTACAGGACGGTTTACGTTGAAAAAAGATGCAGAAAAACACCTTCAAGCCGGAGCAAAAAAAGTGATTATTTCCGCACCATCGCAGGAGGATTCCATTCCCATGGTTGTTTTGGGGGTAAACGATCAGATCCTTTCGAATAAGGAAGCTATTGTATCCAATGCTTCCTGCACCACCAATTGCCTTGCACCGCTGGTAAAGGTCTTGGATGAAAATTTTGGAATCCTTCAAGGATTTGCCTCTACGGTGCATTCCTATACCAACGATCAAAACCTACACGATGCCCCACACAAGGACTTGAGAAGGGCTAGAGCAGCAGCCTACTCCATCATACCTACTACCACCAATGCGGGCAAAGCATTGGATCGAGTCCTGCCCACCCTCGCTGGCAGAATTGAGGCATCAGCCATGCGCGTGCCTGTACCGGATGGCTCGCTGACCGACTTGATTGTAACGGTTGCAAAAGAAGTGACTGCAAATGAAGTGAATGAAGTATTCAAAAAAGCCTCTCAAACAAGCCTAAAGGGATATTTACAAGTTGAATCCGACCCCATCGTATCCATGGATATCTTAGGAAATACCCACTCAGCCATTTTGGATGAGGCCCTAACTTCCACCAAAGGCCATCTGGTCAAAGTAGTCGCCTGGTACGACAATGAATCCGGCTATGCGAACCGACTTGTGGATTTGGCAAAAAAAATCAGTAACAACTAACTGGGGTTTACCTACTTCACTCGTCGAACTTGATAGTCCTTGATCGGACTTTCAACGACTATTTTGACCAACTTCCCCCCTTGGTAGTGGTATTGATTGGTATTCCCTTCTACTTCAATTTCATAAACGCCAGGCTTAATCTTTTTGATGGGCGCGGAAACTCCATACACCTCAGAAAGAAAAATCTCCTGTCCACTAGGCTCTTGGAAAAACAACTTGGAACTGCACCAAGACAAAGGACCCTTCAAAGCCGTTCTATTGGCATATTTATAGGACTTGGCATCTACTTGGTATTGCGTTCCTGACCAATTCACTTTTGAGTCAAAATTTCCTCGGTTGGTTTTTGATTCAGAAAAGGTTTTGGTGATTTTCCCAGCCTTGAAATGCGAACGGGTGAGAAACTGTAGATCCACATCTCCAAAAAACCAAAATTTGACACGACTATCTACGGTGTAGCGTACCGAATCTCCTGCACCAGTTTTTTGTGCAGTAAGGTCACCAATTTTTAAACCAAGTACGACGATTTCATAAGAAGCAGTTTCTTTGGTGGCTTGTGCATACCCTAGGGAAACAGACATCCAAAGTAAAACAAGCAGACTAACGCTCTTTAAATTGATTAATCGGGATTGATCCATGGGAATTAGGTAGAAGGATTTTGTGTTAAAAACTACGAATTCAAATCACATGAGTTTCAGTTAGCAGTTCATCTCAATTTGGCTGACATACCGCTCCCAATCTTCTTGGGTGTCGATATCACTAAGTTCAGGTAGCAAGGTAGTCCGTAAGCCCCACTGAGATGCCAAGGAAAGTGTTTGCGACAATACCTGTGCAGTGCTCCAAGTAATTCCCTCGAAAAGGAAATCCGCTCTGCGCTTCATGCCAATCAAATAATAGCCTCCGTCACGTGCTGGACCAAGAACCAAATCGGACTGATTTAGGGCTTCAAAAGCCTGAATAATGTGCTTACCTTCCAAACTTGGGCAATCTGTACCAATCAGCACTATTTTTTCCATCCCTAATTCAAAACAACCAGCAAAAGCATTTTTCATTCGCTCTCCCAAATCTTGCCCAACCTGGACCATTCGATTACCAGCTGGATAGGCAGGATTTTCAGGAATAAAGTCTGAAAAATAGGTCCAGATGGGTACCGGAAAATTTCTTAATGCAAGGTAAGTCTTGTCTAGTAGCTGCCTATAGATTTCCAATGCCTGTGTTTCTCCCAGCCCTGCCGCAAGGCGAGTTTTCACCTTCCCCAAGATGGCATTCTTTTGAAATACGAGCACCAATTCTTTTTTCATCTTACGAATCTAAACCTATTCTTCACACTGAATTAGTGGCATATTAATTTAAATCAGATCAAAAATCCTTGGTAAAAACAGCGTAATCTCAGGAAACAGGGTAATCAAGGCCAATGCAATCACCATAGCCAGGAAAAAGGGCAATAAAGGTCGAAGCACTTGGGTTAAGGAAATTTTAGCAATAGAAACCCCTACAAATAGCAAGGAACCCACCGGAGGAGTACACAAACCAATACAGAGATTGACTACCATGATCATTCCGAAATGGACGGGATCTACTCCTACCTTGGTGACTACGGGTAAAAAAATCGGCGTAAAAATCAACACGGCTGGTGTAATGTCCATAAAGGTCCCCACCAGCAGCAAAATGATATTGATCACAATCAAAATCACCCATTTATTATCACTTAGCGTAAGCATAAACTCACTGATGAGTTGCGGAATATCCTCTGCTGACATCACCCAAGACATACTCATCGAGGTACCGATCAACAACAATACCACTGCGGTTGTTCCTGAGGAGCGAACCAGAATGCCTGGAAGCTCTGACACCTTAAGTTCCCGGTAAATAAACGAAAGCAATAAGGTATACACTACAGCGATTGCTGAGGCTTCAGTAGCTGTAAATACCCCCGCAACAATCCCTCCTATCACCAAAAAAAGAAGAAAAAGACTTGGCACGGCTCTCCAGAAAGCTTTACCTAAATAGGCAAAACTTACCGGCTCTCCTTGTGGTAACTTATTCTTCTTGATAAAGATGGCTGCGCAAATCATCAAGGAAACGCCCAACAGAATTCCAGGTAGGTAGCCTGCCACAAAAAGTGCAGCAATGGAAACCCCACCACTAGCCAAGGAATAAATAATCAACACATTGGAAGGAGGAATAATCAATCCCGTAGTGGAAGAGGTAATGTTTACGGCTACGCCTAGGGTCTTGGGATACCCCTCTTCATCCATGCGCTTTCCCAAAATGCTACCCAATGCTGAAGCAGCAGCAGCGGCCGAGCCGGCAATCGCTCCAAAAAGCATGGCTGCAATGATATTGACATACAGAAGCCCCCCCGGAAGTTTACCCGTAAGTCCTTTGGCAAAATCAATGAGCCGATTGGCAATTCCTCCTTTATTCATGATCTCACCTGCCAATACAAAGAAGGGAATGGCCAACAAGGAGAAACTATCCAAACCCGTAGCCATTCGCTGGGCTATCGTAGTAGCAGCAGGCATGGCCGGAACAGAAACAAGAAGTGTGAAAAAACTAGAAAGACCCAAGCTCCAGGCGACTGGAACACCCAGGAGTAAAAGCGTCACAAAACTTAAAATCAAGATTAAAATAGCGATCCATTCCATGGTTAATCTTGGCTTTTTATAAGTTGCACCACATGAAAACTATGGTAATACACCACTAAAATTCCAGAAAAAGGCACCATCACATACACCCAAGACAAGGGCACCTGAAGGGTGGCTGATTTTTGTTGCAGCAACTGGGAAATGTACACCAGATTAGATCCACCGCCTACCATAATTACAGCTCCAAAAAAGATCACCA
The DNA here is from genome assembly GCA_046051425.1 of Bacteroidota bacterium. Lineage (GTDB taxonomy): Bacteria > Bacteroidota > Bacteroidia > Cytophagales > Cyclobacteriaceae > Algoriphagus. Next base: position 8,022 of record JBJOOF010000247.1, on the reverse strand, counting down.
TGCCATGGATGAAAAGCTGCAAATAAAAGAGATTCTTACCCTTTATCTTTTCTACCAACACATCAATAGCCAAATGACCTTGCTGACCAGATACATAGGCAGCTCCCAAAAGTCCCAACCAAATCATGCTGTACCGAGCCAATTCATCGGTAAAGGAACTCGGGTCACCCAATACATAGCGGGAAAAAACCTGCCAGGTCACATTCAAGACCATCACCGCCATCAAAATGGCAAGGATGATTTGAAGGTAACGATCCAAACTTAATTTCAATTTCATTTATTCGTCTGTTGAATTCGTTGAACCAATGCTTCCAACTGTTTCTGTTCTTGAAAAACTTGTGCATAAACCCCAGCAACTTTTTCCAAGAAAGGTTCTTTGGAGGGATAACTGATCTCTACCCCAGCTTTTTGAACCTCACGAAGTGCTTCTTCTACCGCCTCCTTCCAAAGTTTGGTTTGGTAAATTGCAGATTCATCTGCTGCTTCCTGCAACCAAACCTGTTCTTCAGGTCTCAGTTCATTCCAAACCTTGGTACTCACCAAAACCACATCGGGTATTGCTGTATGTTCGTCGATGGAATAAAACTTGCAAACCTCGTAATGCCTAGAATTGTAAAAACTGGGTGGATTGTTCTCCGCTGCATCCACTATCCCTTGTTGTAGCGCTGTATAGAGCTCTCCATAAGACACGGGTGTGGGCGATCCTCCCATGCCACGAACCATGTTGATGGCCATTTTGGATTCCTGAACACGAACTTTGAGTCCTGTCAAATCTTCTGGCGTGGTTATGGGTTTGGTTTTACTGTAAAAACTACGCTTCCCTGCATCGTAAAAACACAAACCACGCAACCAATACTTTTCGGTACTCAAGAGCAATTCTTTGCCAATCTCTCCTTGGAGCACCTGCGAGATATGGTCATCGTCTCGAAATAAGTACGGAAGACCCAAGACACTAATTTCAGGTGAAAAGGCTTCCAAAGAAGCAGCAGAAACTTTCGTCATCCCCAGGCTTCCAATTTGTAGCAACTCAAGTAGTTCACGTTCAGTACCCAATTGTTGGTTGGGGTATACCTTTACTTTTATTTTTCCCCCTGATTTTTCTTCCAGCCTTTTTCCTAAAAACACCATCGCCTGATGCACTGGATGAGCGACCACCTGGGCATGCCCCATCTTGATCACTTTTACCCCAGTATCCAATTGGCAGCCTCCAAAAAGGAGAAAAACGCAAATAAAAAGAAAGACTGTTCTAAACATTAGGAATGGGATGGATTTCGAAGCGACGCAATAAAAGTCATAACTTCCTTGATTTTTTGTTGGATTTTCAAATAGTTTCCTGCCGCAATGTCCTCTTTTCGAAATAGTTGCGATCCCATCCCCACACAAAGAGCACCTGCATCAAACCAAGGCTTGATACTTTCTAGAGTAGGCTCCACTCCTCCAGTAGGAATAAGTGAAATCGAAGGCATGACAGCATGCACCGCGGAAATAAATGCTGGCGTCAACAGGTTGGCAGGATAAAGTTTGACCAACTCAGCACCCAATTGCTGGGCAAAAAAGACCTCAGATACGGTACCACATCCTGGAATCCAGGGTACTCCTATCCCGGCACAATACTCCCCTAAGGCTGGATTCATCACTGGGGCCACAATAAACTCCGCTCCTTGATCCAGAAAATACTCCGCCTCAACAGGATGGTAGATGGTCCCAACTCCCAAAGACATGCCCGGTAGATGGCTTAACTCTTGTTTTAACTTAGGAAAGATGGCCTTCGCTTCTTTTCCTCTATTGACCAATTCAATCACCCGTACCCCACCAGCATAGGCTGCATGAACCAGTTCAATACATACTTTCTCATCGGGATGAAAAACAATAGGCATCATCCCAGCAGCATGCATTCGTTGAATAAAAGGGCTTTGATTTCCCATCATCGTTTAATTTTTCCAGCTCCCCCACCGGCAACAAGTTCCTGAATTTCTTGGAGAGAACAGGTCAATACATCTCCAGGAACACTATGCTTCAATACCCCAGCGGCCACAGCAAATTCGATTGCTTCCTTGGGCTTCAGGTACAATAATCCATAAATTAATCCGGCGGCGAAGGCATCTCCAGACCCCACTCGGTCCACCATATGCGTCAATTCATAGGATTTAGATTCAATAGCCTTTTTCCGGGTATACAAACTTGCAGAAAAGCCGTTGGAAGAAGAATTATGTGAAACACGGTCGGTTTTGACCAAAAACTCCAAATTTGAAAATCGATCAAATACCTTTCGTTTTGCCTCTTGAAAAGATCCAAATTCTTCCTTCAAGCATTGGTTGAAATCACGAGTGCCTGCAATCATTACTTGACTTAGTTCCATCAACTTTGGCATGACCTCATGCGGTGCCTTTCCATACTGCCACAAATTGCTTCGGTAATTTAAATCACCACAGACAAGTATTCCCCTATTGTTCGCTTGAAGCAGAAGTTGGTGCGTCAAATCTGCACAACCCTGAGAAAGTGCTGGAGTAATCCCAGACCAATGCACACAGGATACGTTATCCAGAAGGGAATCCCAATCTAATCCTTCGCCTGTAAACTGAGAAAATGCAGAATGGGCACGGTCATAAATAATTTGCGAACTTCGTTGCATGGCACCATGCTCCAAAAAATAAACTCCCATCCGGCCTGGCAGAAACTTGATGAATCGGGTATCAATGCCATATTTTCGAAGTTTGCCTGCAGCGGCCCAACCGATTTCATGATCAGGAAATGCAGTTAAATGACTCACATCCAAACCCCAGTAGGCCAATGCAGCGGCTACATTTGCCTCGGAACCTCCAAACTCAAGGTCGAATTGATTCGTTTGGAAAAAACGTTGATTTCCAGGAGGACTAAGGCGAAGCATTACTTCACCGACGGTCACAATTTTCTTCATAGAAGAATTAAATTTTTATCTAATTTGACCAAAATAAGAAATAATTGCGATGAATAACACCTCTCTTTTATTAGATTCTTTGGACAATGTGGGCGTAGCCCTCTGTGATCTTGCTCCTGGTGAGCAGGTTGAACTAGGACAGCACCAACTTCAAATCCGTGAACACGTTCCAGCGAAACATAAATTTGCGCTTCAAAATTTTCAGCCTGGAGATGAAATATTCATGTATGGCACCGTAGTAGCCGAAGTCACGCAAAGTATTGCAACAGGTGCTGCCCTCACCGTAGGAAATATTCGTCACAAAACTCAAAAATACCAGTTGGAAGAAGCGACGAGACCAAGAAAGGCGCCTGATGTAACGAAGTGGAGTTCCCAAACATTTTTAGGATTTAAACGAGAAGATGGACAAGTTGGAACTGCCAATTACTGGTTGGTGCTCCCTTTGGTTTTTTGCGAAAACACGAATATCAAACTTCTACAAGACGCTTTTGAGAATGCGCTTGGATTTGCACAGGTCAATCCCTACGAACGTCAAATCAAGCAGCTTCTAGCAGGGATAGAAGACAGCATGACTCCAATACATGAAACTACTTCCTCTTGGGAAAATGAACGAATATTTCCACAGGTAGATGGAATTCGATTTTTGACCCATACCCTAGGTTGTGGCGGCACTCGAGACGATGCGGACGCTCTGTGTGGCTTACTGGCAGGATACATTCATCATCCCAATGTCGCAGGCGCCACAGTACTCAGCCTAGGCTGTCAAAATGCCCAGGTTTCCATTCTACAGGAGAAACTTGCCCTACTAAATTGCCAAAAGCCCGTGTTTATTTGTGAGCAACAACAAGAGGGTACCACCCATAACTTGCTTTCAAAGGCAGTTCAAAAAACTGTAGAAGGGTTGCGCATTGCCAATTGCTGCTTCCGTGAACCGGCACCGTTAAGCAAACTCGTGATTGGCCTTGAATGTGGAGGTTCCGATGGGTTTTCTGGGATTTCAGCAAATCCAACGCTCGGACAGGTGTCCGATTTGATCGTAGCACTGGGTGGCACAGCCATTTTATCTGAGTTTCCCGAGTTGTGTGGCGCTGAGCAAGAGTTGATTAATCGATGCCAAAGTCGAGACTTGGCGGAAAAATTCATCCAACTCATGGAAACCTACAATGCCTCCGCCAAGCGAGTTGGAAGTGGCTTTGACAAAAATCCTAGCCCCGGCAATATCAAAGACGGCTTACTGACCGATGCCATCAAATCTTGTGGAGCCGCAAAAAAAGGGGGAACTTCCACCATTTCCGATGTCTTGGATTATCCAGAATACATTAAAACTTCCGGGCTCAACCTATTGTGTACTCCAGGTAATGACGTAGAAAGCACTACTGCCCTTGCTGGAAGTGGGGCTAACTTGATTCTTTTCACCACCGGGCTAGGCACCCCAACGGGTAATCCCATTAGTCCAGTAATCAAGGTCTCTTCCAATACCAAGTTGGCTGAAAAAATGCCAGATATAATCGATTTCAATGCAGGAACCATTATTTCCGGGGAGGATACGCCCGAAACTTCTGGAGAAAAGCTATTGGAATTGTTGATTGAGGTTGCAAGTGGAAGAATGCAAACTAAGGCAGAAGAAAAACGAAACTTTGACTTTATCCCTTGGAAAAGAGGCGTTTCCCTTTAAACTGAATTTCTTACAGTTTCTATAGGTCAATCTAGGCCTAGCCTATTCACCAATCAGCAAAAATCTCGCGTTGGAAGCCTTATCTCTGATTCCCTTCGCCTCTTGGTATTCGGTAGAATGGTACCAAGCCATGGCTTTCTCTCGAGTTGGAAACTCCAAGAGCACCAGACGATCATGATCCCAATTTCCTTCCAAAGCATGCACAGGCAAGCCTCTCAACAGAAATTTTCCTTCAAAAGCCTCCAATATCTCTGGGGTTCTTTTTTTGTACTCTTCGTAAATGGTAGCATCATGGATCGCTACCTCAGCAAGTATGTAAGCAGGCATACAATTCAGGGTTTCTTTTGAATTTGACGAGCAAGATATGAACAAGACAAAGATACAAGTTCTCCAATTTGGTACAGGAAATTTCCTTCGCGGCTTCATTGAGCCCATGATACAGGAACTGAATCAAAATGGAGATTCTCTGCACGTTTGTCTTGTTCAAAGTACGGACAGCACAAACCTTGAAGGGCTGCGCTTGCAAAATTTTGCCTACTCGGTATATGTTGCAGGAATTGAGGAAGGGGAAAGAATTGAAAAAACGCAGTCTATTTCCTGCATTTCGGCTGGACTTCGACTTCCCGATGATTACGATCAATTTATTTCCCTTGCCCTTGAACCCGAGTTACGTTGGCTGATTTCCAATGTCACCGAAGCGGGCTTGGAATGGAAAAAGGAAAACACAACTACGAAAATTCCAAGTTCCTTTGTGGGAAGGCTCACAAAATGGCTTTACGCTCGTTTTGAACATGCTCCAGAATTGGAAACGGTCCTACTTCCTTGCGAGTTGATCCCCAACAATGGAGCTCTTTTGAAAGATTTAATCCACAGAAAAGCAGCAGAGTTCCTTTTGCCAGACCATTTTCTACTTTGGCTAGATCAAAAGTGCACCTTTCACAATACATTGGTGGATCGGATTGTCCCTGGATTCCCCAAAAAGTTTCAAGACACGGCTGTCCCCTATACGGTTCAGGTGGAACCTTACCTTTTCTGGGGAATTGAGGGGAATGCGGCATCCTTGGACAAACTCCCATTTAAAGCCTGTAAAGGAGTATTGCTCACTGAATCCCTTCTACCCTATTCAATGCGAAAAATCAGTATCCTTAATGGATTGCATACCTACCTTGCGGCCAAAGGCACGCTCCTCCAACTCGAAACGGTGGCAGACTACTTGAAGGATTCCTCGAGGCTGGCCGAACTCAATTTGCTTTTGGAAGAAGAAATTTTTCCCTTCCTAAATCAACCCATGGACTCGCTGCGAGACTATGCCTCTAAAGTACTTGAACGATTCTCCAATCCATTTACAGCACATTCCCTTCGTTCGATCTCTTTCCAGTCGGTATCCAAATTCAAAATGAGACTTGCACCGATAGGTCAGTTTTATTTGAATAAAAATGGGACCTTAGCCCCTTACATCAGCCAAGGATTAGTTGCCCTAATTCTTGGCTATTTGAGAATTCCACATCAAATGCAAGACACGGAAGAAACCCTCTCTTACTTCAAGAAACTCCAAGAAGAAAAGGGGTCAGAACTGGACAAAGTCATGCTTGCTAGTAAAGATTTGTTTGATTTTGAAGATCAGGAAAGTATAAAAATGGCCTACGGCAACCTCCTGCTTACACTTCAAACTTAATTCTGCTCAAATCCAAGTCCCGCTGCAAAACGGGTTTTGGCAAAAGCAATTTGGAGTTTGGCAGACAGGTCATTCAAGGTAACTCTTGAATCAAAGACAGCCACTTCCCGAGCATTCACCAAGAACAAACTGCTTTCTCCGATTTCAAAGCGTCTCGTCTCCCCAGTAAGTAGTGCTTCCAGACTTTTTACATTTTCAGCAAGTGTGCGCACTTGTTGGTTCAACACATTCCAAGAGTTGAGTTCTGTCTCCAACTTCGTCCTGAGTTGCTGCTCTTTTAAATTTCTTCCCGTTTGCTTGATCTCAATTTTGGCTTTGGTACTTCCTAAATCTCCACGAGTTTTCCTCAAAAGCAAGGGAGTGTAGACAGAAACTCCCCATTTGTAATTATTCTCAAACAGCGGCGAGGGCCGAGCATCCGCTACAGTCTCAGTGAGGAAGTTGTACTTCAACTTGACTACGGGAAGCAGTTCCTGGGTTTTTAACCGCCTTTCTACGTTCAAACTTGCCAAATCAAAATCAGTGAGAAGCAACTCAGGATGTCTGCCCACCAAGGCTCGCAACTCTTCAGCTTCTGGTGCTGCATTTAGAAATTGAGAAAGCGCTTGAGGAATCACAGCAGACTCCAAAAGCATGGGTTCACCCGATTCATTCCATAAGTAAGTATTGAGCACCTGCGTGTTTTCAAAAAAGGAATTCTCCGCAAGTTGCAATCGGTACTGCCGATTGAGCAATTGAGACAAGGCTTCTACGGTATCGATGGCAGCCTGATCTCCGAGTTCGTAACTCCGCTTGATGCCATCAAATCTGATTTTTGCGAGTTTAACACCTTCTTCCAGGACCAATTTGTTTTCATAGGCCGCTGCCCACTTCCAATACGCAGCAGTTGCCTGCAAATTGAGGTCATTTCTAAAATTGAGGCGCTCCACCTCCGTGGCTTGCTCGTAGAGTTGCGCCTTTTGTAGCGTAGCACGTCGATCGTCGAGGATCAATCCTTGACCTAGATTGACGGCAGCGCCGGCAGAAAATAAGCCATTGGTGGGCAATGCACTTTCTGAATTGAGGAAAGTCCCATTGTTTTGTTCAAAACTGCTCATCAACTCCACACCCATCCAAGTAGGGACAACCAGTCCTGCCTCTCTTTTTTCGAAGTAAGTAGATTGGTTAAATTCCTTTTTATCCAAATTGCCATACACCATCGGATCAAAGCCACCACGAGCCTTGCGAACCTCCATTTGTCCTAAACGCAGGTTGAGGTCGGCTTGAATGGCGATGGGATGGTAGTCTTGCACCCATTGCATGTAATCTTCAAAACTTAATCGTTGACTTTCCTGCGCCATAATCGAGGTAGAAGCCAAAAGCCAGAAGAGGAGTAGTCCTACCTTTTTCATTTCGTCGCGGAAGCGGTTTTATCTTTTTCTTCTTGAGAATAATAATCTGCAGGGAAGCCATTGAGTTGACGCCAGATTTCGTACCATACAGGTACATCATTAAACAAGGCAATTCCCTCAGCACCCGAACCCATACGCAATAGATCGGGCCATTTTTCTTCTTCTGGATCTTCAATTACCAACACACGGTACTGATTTGTCGGACCTGCAAACTGGTCAATGGCAATCACCACCCCACCAAAGGTACCGTTGGAGAGTTGAGGCCATCCCGAGAATACAATTGCAGGCCAACCATCAAAGATGAATCTGACCTTATTTCCTTGTTGAATTAAGGGCAAGTCTACAGGCTGAACATACATTTCTA
>JBJOOF010000246.1:0-4410 GCA_046051425.1 Bacteroidota bacterium | reverse complement strand
GCTTAGTTGCAGCATAGCCAGGAAAATAAAAAGAATTAATTTTTTCATGTGACTAAGGGTGTGTTTCAATTTTTTCCAATTAAACCAATTTTACTGATTTTCAAGGTTCAATTTACTTCAAAGGAAGGGATTGTCTTAGAAGCAAGGCTATTTTTTTATGCATGGTTTGGGGAAAGCTTGCATTTTGATTTTCTTTAGAAAAAAATAAATAATGGCAAAATATAGATTCAGGTCCTGGCTAGGACTTTTCTTTTTTATGGCAGTTGGTCTTGGTTATGCCCAGAATGGGCGTTTTCAACAGGCTGTTTCCTACAAGATGGAAGTGGATATGGATGTGGCTACCAACCGGTACCAAGGAACTCAGGTACTTGCCTACACCAATAACTCCCCGGATACATTAACTCGGGTATTTTACCACTTGTATTTCAATGCCTTCCAACCAGGAAGCATGATGGATGTGCGCTCCCGAACTATTTCGGATCCGGATCAGCGGGTGAAGGATCGAATATCCAAATTGACTCCAGAGGAAATTGGATACCTGCATGCAACAAAGTTGACCATGAACGGAAAAGCCCTACGCTTTAAAGAGGTAGGTACTATTTTGGAGGTGGAATTGAATGCCCCGATTTTACCCAATTCCACAGTAAAATTTGAGATGGCTTTTGAAGGTCAGGTTCCCCTTCAAGTAAGACGATCAGGGAGAGATTCCGAAGAGGGGGTTCGCTATTCCATGTCTCAATGGTATCCTAAGATGGCCAATTACGATGAGCAAGGTTGGCATGCCAATCCCTACGTAGCAAGAGAATTTTACGGGATTTGGGGAGATTTTGACGTTAAAATCACCATTGATAAAACTTATACTTTAGGCGGTACAGGATACCTTCAAAATCCAAACCAGATCGGACATGGATATCAGGATGAAGGAGTAAAAGTTTCGGAGCCCAAAGGAAAAAAATTGACTTGGCACTTTGTAGCACCTCAGGTACATGACTTTATGTGGGCTGCAGATAATAAATACAAGCACGACAAGGTGCAGATGGCAAACGGGATCACTGTACACCATTTTTACATTCCTGGTGAGAAGACCACGGAGAACTGGGAGAAGTTAAAGAAGTATACTCCTAAGGCTATTGAATACTTGTCTCAAAATTTCGGTCAATATCCATACAAGCAGTTTTCCGTTGTGCAAGGTGGTGATGGCGGGATGGAATATGCCATGTCCACCTTAATTACTGGGGAGCGTTCTTTGTCCAGTTTGGTAGGGGTGATGGTGCATGAATTGGCGCATAGCTGGTTTCATGGGGTATTGGCATCCAATGAGTCCTTGTACCCTTGGATGGATGAGGGCTTTACTTCTTATGCCTCGAATTTGGCCATGGCTTCTATCTTTCAAGCAAGTGCTACACCGCATCGTAGTTCTTATGGGGGATACTACCGTTTGGTCAAGTCTGGTTTGGAAGAGCCTATGTCTACCCATGCGGACCATTACCAAACCAATTCAGCATACAGCGCAGCTGCCTACAGCAAAGGAGCTGTTTTCTTGGCTCAGTTGGGCTATGTAATCGGAGAAGAAGCGCGTGATCGTGGAATGCTTCGCTACTGGAACACCTGGAAGTTTAAGCATCCCAATGTCAACGATCTGGTCCGTGTCATGGAGAAAGAAAGTGGTTTGGAATTGGATTGGTACAAGGAGTACTTTGTGTATTCCACCAAGACGATCGATTACGGCGTCAAAGAAGTAAAGGCATCTGAAGAGGGTACTTCGATCACCTTGGAAAGAGTAGGGGCCATGCCAATGCCGGTGGATGTGGTCATCACCTATAAAGATGGAACCAAGGAACTGGTGTATCTGCCTTTGGAAATGATGCGTGGGGAGAAAAAAGCGGAGGCAAATGCTCCAAGTCTTGTGTTGAGTCAGGATTGGTCTTGGACACATCCTACACACACGATTAGTTTAAAAAGATCACTAGATACAATCAAATCTGTAGAGATTGATCCAAGCAAGCGAATGGCAGACGTACAGGTAGAAAATAATAAAGTGGAGTTTTAGGGCTCCACTTGAATTTAAGGGTATAAAAAAAGGTGGGTTAACCCACCTTTTTTATTTAGAATCAACCTGCGTTTTTCTTGTCCTGTACTTCAGTACGGATTGCTTGCGCTAGGTTTTTCAAATCTTGCATACCTTTTCTTACACGGGTACCTGCAGCTTGATTTCCTTTGTCGTAGAACTTTTCGAAGTCAGCTTCCAAGCTCATTACTAGATTTTTTACTTCGCTAAATTTGCTCATAGTAAAAGTTTTTTAGGGTTGATGATAAGTTTATAAGGGTCTAATATAGACCAAATACTTTCTATTTCAACTCAGAGGCGCTTTTTTTTACTTTTTTTTTATTCTCCGAAAGAAAGTGCCAATGAAGAATTCTTGTAAACACCAGAAGTAAGCTTGTCTTTTACTGCTGCAAAAGCCTTTACGGTCAAGTTTACATCGTCTAAAGTATGGACTGCTGTAGGAATTAACCTCAAGATAATCATGCCTTTAGGGATTACAGGATAGATTACTACGGAGCAGAAGATTCCAAAATTCTCTCTCAAGTCCATGGAAAGGGCTGCAGCTTCGCCTACAGTGCCATTTAAGACAACCGGGGTAACAGGAGAATTAGATTTTCCTGTACTGAATCCATTTTCATGCAATCCTTTGCGAAGTGCATGTACAATTTTCCAAAGATTTTCCTTCAACTCAGGCTTACTTCTCAGCATATCGAGTCGCTTGAGTGCTCCTTCTACCAATAGCATGGGCAAGGACTTAGCAAAGATTTGAGAACGCATGTTGTATCTCAAAAACAAAATCACATCTGCATCTCCAGCGATGAAGGCGCCTATTGAAGCCATGGATTTGGCGAAGGTAGAAAAGTACAAATCGATTTGATCTTGTACCCCTTGCTCTTCCCCAGCACCAGCACCAGTTTTACCCATGGTTCCAAAACCATGCGCGTCGTCTACTAACAATCGGAAATCAAATTTCTTTTTTAGTTCAACGATTTCTTTCAGCTTGCCCTGATCACCGGTCATTCCAAATACACCTTCAGTAATTAGAAGGATACCTCCTCCTGTTTCTTCAGCTAATTTGGTAGCACGCTGAAGTTGTTTTTCACAGCTTTCAATGTCATTGTGTGGAAACACATAGCGCTTGCCCAAATGCATGCGCAAGGCATCGATGATACAAGCGTGGCATTCTGAGTCGTAAACCACGACATCTTTTCTATCTAAAAGTGCATCAATGACAGACATGATGCCCTGGTATCCGTAATTGAGTAGGTAGGATTTTTCTTTGCCTACAAAAGCAGCCAACTCATCTTCCAATTGCTCGTGTAGGTCAGTTTGACCTGACATCATACGTGCACCCATCGGGTAGGCAGCTCCCCATTTGGCGGCTGCATCCGCATCTGCCTTTCGGATATCAGGGTGATTGGCCAGACCCAGGTAGTTATTTAAGCTCCAAGTAAGTACTTCTTTTCCTTTGAAGTGCATCCTAGGGGCGATTTCACCTTCTAGTTTGGGAAAGGAAAAGTAGCCGTCAGCAAACTCAGAGTGCTTGCCCAATGGGCCCATATTCGTTTTTAACTTTGCAAATAGATCCAAGGTCTTAAGAATTTAGAGTGTTTGGGGAATAAGGTTCGGTTGTAAAACAGCCAAAAATAAGACTTATCTTCCTTGGATGCAAAAAACAGTTTTTATCCCTGGATTAAAGTACCAAAGCTCAAAATAAATTCCTTATTTCGCTTCAGCTCTTGCGAGCAGCCCAAGTCAAACTTTAGCGTACCTATGAAAAAAATCACCAAACTATTGGTTGCCAATCGTGGCGAAATAGCGCTTCGAATCATGCGGACTGCCCGTGAGATGGGTATCACCACGGTAGCGGTATATTCCGAAGCTGACCGACTTTCCCCGCATGTGCGCTTTGCCGATGAAGCCCGCTGCTTGGGACCTGCTCCTTCCAATCAATCCTATTTAGTAGGCTCAAAAATTCTAGCTGTCTGTAAAGAACTTGGAGTAGATGCCATTCACCCGGGTTATGGTTTTTTGTCCGAAAATGCCGCTTTCGCAAAGCAGGTGCAGGAAGCTGGAATTTTATTTGTGGGTCCCTCTCCAGAAGCCATCGAGGTCATGGGGTCCAAGCTTGCTGCCAAACAAGCGGTAGCTGCCTATGCTATTCCCCTAGTACCCGGTACTGAGGAGGCGATTGCAGATGTGGCTGTAGCCAAAGCCAAGGCTAGAGAGATCGGTTATCCCATTTTGATAAAGGCATCTGCAGGTGGTGGGGGCAAAGGAATGCGTGTGGTAGAATCAGAGGCAGAGTTTGATGAGCAAATGAATCGTGCGGTCTCTGAAGCGATCTCCTCGTTTGGCGATGG
>JBJOOF010000245.1:0-3920 GCA_046051425.1 Bacteroidota bacterium | reverse complement strand
GTAAACACGCTATTCCCGATACTCGGAAGCTCGGATTCGGGCTTAGGCTCTGCTTGAAAAGTTTTCAAGGGTTGCGAGGAAATGCCTTTGAGAAAAGGAGCGAGTAAAGGGCCTGCTAGGATGATGGTAGGAATGGCAACAATGCCTCCATAGAGAAGGGTAAGGCCCATGTTGGCGCCAAACTGTCCTACCAAAGCTGCTGGGGAGGGATGAGGAGGAAGAAAGCCGTGTGTAACGGATAAGGCTGCAAGTAAGGGTATTCCAACATATACCGCAGGCAATCGGTATTGATAGGAAAGGGTGAAAGCGAGCGGAACGAGTAAGACAAAACCTACATTGTAGAACAAGGGAATACCCACTACCAATCCAGTTAATGCCATGGCCCAGGTGATGTATTTTTCGCCAAAAACCCCCATCAAGAAACCAGCAATTCGCTGTGCAGCCCCACTTTCTGCTACTAATTTACCGAGCATGGCTCCTGTGACAATCACAATGACCAAGTCTCCCAAAAGTGCGCCCATTCCTTTTTGAATCGAGCTGGCTACCTGGTCTGCTGGTAGTCCCAATAGAAAGCCAGCCGCGATAGCTGAAATGAGAAAGGAAAGGAAAGGATTGAGTTTGGCCCAGACGATCAGTATGACCAACAGGGCAATGGTAAGCAATACAAAGAGTAAGGTCATGGGTTTATTCAGGCTGCTCGTCTTAGAAAGTTAGGGAAATCTTCGAAAATCCTTTGGATCCCTTTTCAAAATCTTGCCCACTTTCAATTTCAATTTTTCTTTCGAAGAGGGAGCACAGTTGCTTCCCAGTAGCTCCCAATCGTAAACTCAGTGTCAAAAAGTTCAGGCCAGTTCAGCTTTCTTTTTGCCCAAGGGTATCCGGCTAGTACTCCAGGAATAGGAAGGCCTGGAGCGGCTTGCCCCCTGCTTACTACGCGCAAATCCCCAACTTGGTCCAGCAAGAGACTATCAGCAGAGATTCGAAGTTCTAGCTCCTCTTGTCCAAGATTCGGATTGGCCGACACCTTAAAATGACTGTTGAGTTGATACAGTATTTCCGTCCCGTCCACATCCTGAAAATTGGCGTCGTGGTTGGCCCCGCGCTGCTCAATAAATTCGATGGTCAGGTTTCCTCCAGCTAGGGTTGGCCCCAGGATTTGTAGCCCTCGAAATCCGCCATTGGCAAGGTCTTCAAATGGGAATGTTCCTGAAGTAGGTGTAAGGATGTTAGGAAGCCCAAAATAGCTGAATCGACCCAACTTTTGCCAACTTCCTGCTTGATAATTGAACGTGCCTAGGCTAGAGGTATTGAGGGCAAGGTCATGTCCTTGAAAGTCCAAAATCCCTTCCATCATCGTTAGGCTCCTGTAGATACTGAGATCGGCCCTTAAGGACACCTTCCCATCAGGTTTTTGGAGAATTAGAGAGCCTAAAAGTAAGGTTTGGGTATTCAGAAATTGATCTTCAGCCCCGGTGAGGGTTAGTTGGGTAGGTGCAAGTTGAAATCCACCCTGCCCCATTTGGAGGAGATTACCCTGAAGTACTAGGTTGGCGGGAAGAATAAGATCTGCGTTCCCATCTACTACCAGATGCCGGACTTGGCTAGGCATGGCTGATGCAGAAAAGCTACTCCCAAGGAAGTTCATCGAGCCTTGGGTTCCTCTAAAAATCAGGGTTCCTTCAAGGCTGAAGTTGGCGGATTCCATCTTGGGATCTTGCCCTTCTAGGAGCATCGTAGCCTCTCGTTGCACCTCCACCAGAAAGGCAGGGGTAGATCCTCCCCGGTGGATCAGTAAGGAATTGCATACGGAACGAAAGGTGGCTCCTGCTTCCACCGTAAAGGTTCCAAATGGACCAGATCCATAAATGGAGTTTTCGGTATTGAAGGATAGGGTATAGCAGGGGGAGGAACTGCTGGAACCATCATTTTTTTGATAGAGGGTACCCGAGCGCACCCGAAAGGAAAGGGCCTTGAATGGGGCTTGTAACGTCAATTCCTGACCTGGATCTGGATCAAAAATGACCCCAAATCGGCTTTGGGTGCTTTGGGCACTCCAACTTGCCTTATCGACAATCACCCTGCTCGCTCCTTTGAAGGTCAGGGTACTGTTTGGGGAATTTCCAATCCAGTTTTGACTGTTCCAAGCACCGCGGGGCTGACCAGGAGCTGGCCCTGAAAAGGCAGCCAAGACACCGTATACATCCAAATTGAAATTATTTAGGTTTAGTTTTTGGCCTGCGCCAGTACCTGCGTGGAGGTACAGGCTCTTCACAGATTCGGGACCAATTAGCCTCAGCGTATGCCCTTGGTCGATGTAGATATCGGATGTGCTCCCTGGCTTTTGACTGGCGCTTACCCAGGTACTGCCATTCCAAACTTGCCAAGTGGATGCCAGGTTAAAATCTCCGGATGCACGGGTTTTGTAAGCGCCGATTTCTTGACCCAAACCGGGAATTAGGAAAGACAGCAGGGATACAACTGCGAGGAATAACCTGTATATTGTACGCTGAAAATGGATTCTGGAATGCGTAGGTTGGTGAGGAAAAATATCCATGGTAAAGTAGTTTAAAAAGTAGATCAAGTTAAAAAATGATGGCTAAATACAAACTAGGGTTCCTTCTAATTCTTTTGACCTTCGTCGGCTTCATTCCTGCAAAAGCCCAATTTTGGGAAGTGAGCTTGTTGACCGCAGATCCTGGGACGGAGTTGTATTCTTCGTTTGGACACAGCGCCATCCGACTTCGAGAGATCGGGCCTGACGGTAGAGATCTGGTCTTTAACTTTGGCACATTTGACTTTGATACGCCTAATTTTTATGGAAAGTTTGCTACTGGCAAGCTCAATTACATGCTCAGCGTGGGTAATTACGATCGCTTTATTATCGAATACGATTACTACAAGCGTGGGCTTCGCGAACAAGTGTTGGACTTGAATCAGGAGCAAAAAGATTTTCTCCTCCAGCACATGGATGCACAGTACGCTCCGGACAGACGGTTTTATAAGTATGATTTTTTCTACAACAACTGCGCCACCAAGATTCGCGATGCCTTTGAAATCTCCATGGGGGATCAGTTGGTATGGAATGACTCCACTGCTACCGAAGAAAAGACCTTTAGAAATCTGCTCGATGAATTTTTGGTTCCGCTCCCTTGGGCGGATTTTGGCATTGACTTGGCCTTGGGAGCAGTCATTGATCGCCCTGCTAACCCACGTGAGAAACAGTTTTTGCCCACCTACATGGAACAGGCATTTGCGAATGCGACCATTGTTGAAAATGGCGTGTCACGGCCTTTGGTGAAGCAAAGCCGGGTGCTTTTGGAATATCCGAAAGAGGAGAGCCAACCTTCCCTGTTCAATCCTTTTGTTGTATTCTGGCTTTTGGCCTTGATTTTTGCAGGCTTGACCCTGTATGGGTATAAAAAAGGCAAACTGATGAAAGGCTTGGATTTGGTGCTTTTCGGAGGTCTTGGTGTCCTCGGATTGGTGGTAGCATTCCTTTGGTTTTTTACAGATCATTCGGCGACACTTTGGAATTGGAATATCCTCTGGGCTTTCCCTGGTCACTTGGTCTTGGTATGGGGATTATTCGCTCGTCCAAAGGCCACTTGGCTTTCTCCCTACCTTCTTTTTGTGATGGGGGCTACGGTGATAGTTCTTTTGCTATGGATGATTGGCATGCAATCCTTCTCTCCTGCATTAATTCCAATCCTTTTGCTTATCCTGTTGCGCGCAAATTTTCTGTTCTACAACCGAAAAAATGACTGAGTTTTCGATAAGTAGTTTGTACGGAAACTAAACCTTTTTACCCTTAATCGGTGTTGGAGATACGCTATGAAATTTAAACTTACCTCAGATTATCAGCCAACAGGAGATCAGCCACAGGCCATTGAGCAGCTGGTATCGGGCTTGAAATCAGGCGA
>JBJOOF010000244.1:0-5306 GCA_046051425.1 Bacteroidota bacterium | reverse complement strand
AGGTGCATTTTGGGGGTAAAGCTATCGATGCAATCCACCACATAGTCGTAGTGGTTGACTTCCAACAAGGCCGTCATCTCCGATGGATCCAAAAATTTCTTTACTGCCACCAATTTCAATGCAGGGTTAATGGCCAATAATCGTTCCTCCATCCAGCCCGCTTTGGCTTGCCCAACGTTGAGTTGGGTAGCAGGAAGCTGACGATTCACATTGGAAATATCCACCGTGTCTCCATCAATAATGGTCATTGCGCCAACTCCAGAACGGGCTATAAACTCTGCAGCAAAAGATCCCACACCCCCTAGTCCGACGACTAGCACGTGTTTCTTTGCCAATTTTTCAAGCCCTTCACGGCCAACGATCAATTCGGTACGACTCAACCAGGCAAATTCATTCATGAGATCTTTCTTTTGGAGATGGCATTCCAATTCGCAATCACCTGCTCGGCAAGCCTTGCTTCTGGAAGCTGCAAAATTAGGGAAGCCGCTTGATAAATCGATTCGATTTTCAACTCCGAATCGTCGGTTTCGAAAAAAACACGATCCAATGGGCATGCTGCCAGCCACTTGGCTGCATTGCTGCCACGATGAAGGATGTGCCTTCCAAAGGAGAAAGATATGGGAAAGGGTAGCAGCTGACGTGCCAACTCGGGCTTTTGATTCCAACCATGCCAGATGATGCAAGGAGGATTTTTTGCTGACTTCAGGTACTCGAGGAGCAAGTCATGGGACTTGACACAATGCAAAATCAAGGGGATTCCCAATTCAGCGGCAGCCTTAGCTTGGACATAAAAAGCATCTTTTTGAAGCGGAATTTCAGGCCCCTTGAGCCGATCAAAGCCTGCTTCCCCAATTGCCAAAAAACAAGGGTTCTGGGCTGCTTCCCGCTTGATTTTTTCAAAATCAGTTTCCCAATTGGAAGCCAAGTCCCAGGGATGAATCCCCATAGAAACGGAATTACCTTCCGCCAGGATAGACTTCCCTGCCTGAAAGATGGAATGGAGTTGCCCCTGGCGATGTGTGTGGAAATCCCAACAATGCATACCCGAAGGTCGAAAAAATAGGGTTTAGAAAAAATGCCCCCAACAAGTCGTCCTTAGTTGGGGGCAGGTAAACATCAACTTACTAGTCTTAATCCAAGCGCTTTCGTTCTTCGGAACTTCCCGAATTCGAATTCACCCGGAAGCTTTGTCCTTTGGAAAAATTGTACCGAAGCGTGAAACGCACACTCTGGTCATTGCGGTATTGGCGAATGGAGGTGTCTATATCCGCAAAATTGATTGCTGCCCGAATCCATTGGGTTCGGAACAAGTCTCCCCCATTGATGGATAAGGAAAGTTTGTCCTTCATTACCGATTTTGTGATTCCTGCATCTACCCATCCAAAACCACGAATCTCTCCTTGCCCCCAAATCTGTGGGCTAAGGTAAATTCCTACCAACTCCATCTTGAATCCTTTGGGCAAAGTAAAGTTATGCTGCGTTCGAACGAGATAAGATACTTGACTAATGTCTAAGACATCCGTTCCAAGAAGCGATTTGAATTTATTGTAGTTGACCTGAACCAGGTTGGAGGTGTTCCACCATTTTGCCAATTCAACAGGTACTACGCCTTGAAAATTGAAATTCTTAGTCTTGTCAAAATTTGCGGTGAAGGTGGTGCTACTGCGTGCCTCCTCGTCCTGCTCAAAAATCTGCATAAAGGCGTCTTCAGTAACGCTGTAGCCCAGAGTAAACTGATACGCTCCCTTGATGACATGGTCCATCTCCAGGTTCGTCGAATACTGAGGTCTCAGGCTTGGATTCCCCTTTTCAGTAGTCAAAGGATCAATGTAGTACACAAAAGGATTCAGCAAGCGGTAGTTGGGTCGCGTAATCCGGCGATTCACATTGTAGACCACTTGGTAGGCATCGCTGATTTTGTGCTGCAAAAATACACTTGGAAAGAGGTTGGTATATTCTTGCTTATTGACTTGGTTGAGTGTCTTGGAAGTTCCGGTCACGTCGGAGTACTCCATTCGCAAGCCCGCCTGATAGGATAACTTTGGCGAAAAATCCCCTTTCAAGGAACTGTAGGCTGCCAATACATTCTCTTGGTAAATAAAGCGGTTGGAGTTGGGATCGGGTAAAAAGGGATCATTGCTGATTCCTCGACTTAGGTCTAGGTTATTATCCGATTCTACCCAGCTCCCCTTGAGGCCTGCCTCTAGTACTTTTCCTCCTTTCAGGGGTTGGATCCAATCCACCTTCGACGTAAAGATGGTGTAGTACATGTCATTGAGCGTCAATACACGATCTGAGCTCAGCGTAGGCGGATTCAATCCATTCGAATAGGAATTATTCAATAATGCTTCGCTGCTCATGTCCATCACTGTCAAGTCTAAGTCCGCAGTGATCTTTCCCCCTAGGGTATCCAACTTTGCATCGTAGTGCAGGTTGGTGAAAAGTCGACTTCGCTGGTCCTGGGAATCATTGATTGATGTGAAGCTTGATTTGGTAGACTGTCCAGGATTTGAAATTGTCGTTCCGGAGTTATTGAGACCATTGCTAGAAGTACTAGAAGCCTGTAAGTTGATTCCCAAATTCTGAGTGGGTGTTAATTCGTAGTTGGCAGCACCCGTAAAGGAAGGGGTATGGCTACGCTCGACGATTCGAGAATCTTGCAAAAAGGTGGATTTACCTCCTTCCACTTGGAAATTCCTACCGATTTCCAAATCGTTAATCTCTACATCCTCATTGTAGTTAATCGTTCCATTACTCGTCCACTTTCCTTTTTTGACATTGAGGGT
Organism: Bacteroidota bacterium; assembly: GCA_046051425.1. GTDB lineage: Bacteria > Bacteroidota > Bacteroidia > Cytophagales > Cyclobacteriaceae > Algoriphagus. The sequence goes on along the minus strand of JBJOOF010000244.1, from coordinate 2,520 downwards.
AACTCCCGCATTGGGAGCAGCCTTTCCATTGTATCTGCCTCCGATCATCACATTCCCAAAAACCCCATCGACCGTGTTTTTCTTGAGTTGAATATTGATCACCCCTGCGGCACCCTCTGCATCAAAGCGTGCTGACGGGCTAGTAATCACTTCGATACTTTTAATGTTATCCGCAGGCATGGAACGCAAAAAGCTAGTCAAATCGGCAACACTCATGTACATGGGCCGATCGTTGATCATCACCGTCACTCCTGTTCTCCCATTCAGGTTGATACTTCCATCCGTAGTGATAAATACCCCCGGAGACCTTCCCAATACATCCAGTGCATTGGCTCCTTCTGCCATCACCGTACCTTCTACATTGACGATGGTCTTATCGGGTTCGATGATGATTTGGGGACGTGAAGCCTTGACGGTGACCTCATCCAAGCCAGTTACTTCATCGGCAAGTACAAGTGTCCTAAAATCTTTTTGTAGTCCAGCCTGAAGCTCAAACTCCTCGGAAGTGAAGGAAGTATATCCTAGCGAAGAAACCACCAGTTTAACACGGGCAGTTTTGGTAGTAGAAATCGAAAAATTTCCAGCTTCATCGGTGACGGCACCTTCAAGAAGTACTCCTTCTGGGGATAGCAGCGCCGCATTGGCATAGGGCACGGGCTCCCCTTTTTGGTTGGTAATGATTCCGCGCAACAGGGCCGAGGAATTGGTTTGAGCGGCAAGCGTACTCATTCCTAGCAGGTACACAAAAAAGGCTAAGAATAAAAAGTGACGGGTCTTCATGAAGAAAATAGTTGGTTTAGTTTTCTAGTAGATGCAGAAAACCAAGAAAAGGATGTGCCAAGTAGAAAAAAATGCGAAAAATAATTGCAAACCAAGATTTTGAAGGAAGCAAATCAGCACACTGTCTCATTTCCGAACAGTGATTTTTCAGAATGGAACAAAAAATAATCCACTAAAAACTCGAGTTGACATCCTAACTATTCTCCAAGAAGGCTTTTTACTTCTGTTTCTAACAGAGGAAGATGTTGAGTTAGAATACCCCAAATAATCTCGTCTGAAACCGAATCGTATCCATGAATTATTCTATTTCTCGTATCCACAATTTTCCGTGCGTTTGAAATGGACAAGGAGCCATCTTTTGAAATAATTCTACTCAAGGCTTCCCCAATTATTTCAATGTTTCTTTCTATGGCACGCCTCGTACGAAGATCTTTTTTAAACGCTTCATAATCCATCGGCTGATCGAGGAAAAAACCTTCGATTTCCATGATTGCATTCAAGATGTCAAACAGCCAGCTCCTTACCTCCTTATCCATAAACGAGTGTTTTGGTTTGATCCACCACCTGTTTGAAATACGGGTTTTTGATGGCCTTTTCCTCAAGTAAGTCTACCGGTCGATGAAAAAGTTCTTGAAGCGAAAACTTAAAGTCATAGTAGTTATCCACATAATCCTTGACATCAAAATCCTTAAAATCCACTACAAGATCAAGGTCACTGGATTCATGGAAATCGCTCCCCAACACCGAACCGAATGCATAGAGGGTTTTCACTTGGTGTCGCTCACAAAGTTTTTTAAGTTCTTTTCTATGGGGAGCAAAAGAGTCCATGGAATTCGTTGATTTTATTCTCTACAATTTAGCATGCAAACCCTTGAAAAGTAACATGAGTTAGGCAAATCTTTACCCAATGGTGAAGGCTTCTCAAAAAAATGAGCTGCCACTTGACGTGGCAGCTCATTTAACAATGGCTAAAAAGGAAGCCAGAATTACTTCGCAGCAGCGTAACGCTTGCTCACTGCATCCCAGTTGACCACATTCCAGAAAGCGGCAATGTAGTCTGGGCGTCTATTTTGGTAGTGAAGGTAGTAGGCATGTTCCCACACATCCAACCCAAGGATAGGCGTACCTGGGCAATCGGATACATCCATCAAAGGATTGTCTTGATTGGGAGAGGAGCATACGCAAATCTCTTTTTTGGTATCGATACAAAGCCAAGCCCAGCCTGAACCAAAGCGAGTGGTTGCTGCCTTGTTAAATGTTTCTTTGAAAGCATCAAATGAGCCAAATTTGGCATCAATAGCAGCAGCTAACTCCCCGGTAGGAAGACCGCCACCGTTTGGGGAAATGGTTTCCCAAAAAAGGCTATGGTTCCAATGACCACCTCCATTGTTCCGAACAGCAGTATTCGAACCTGCCACCTTCATCAGCTCCTCCAAGGACTTGCCTTCTAGGTCGGTGCCTGCAATGGCAGCATTTAAGTTGGTCACATAAGCATTGTGGTGCTTTCCATGGTGGATTTCCATGGTACGTGCATCGATGTGTGGTTCCAATGCATCAAGGGCATAGGGAAGGGCAGGAAGTTGAAAAGCCATAGGAGTATAGTTTAATGAAGGATAAAATTAACGAGTTCTGCTGATTATGTCCTTAAAACCAGTCTTTTCTTGAAAAAGTTCTGCTGGTTTACAAAGACTTTTTTCGAAGGCCTTGAAAGAAGTCTAGGAGCAACTGCTCCGATTCCTT
>JBJOOF010000243.1:0-9451 GCA_046051425.1 Bacteroidota bacterium | reverse complement strand
TAAGGATGCATCAGGATGAATCGAAGACATGGAACTTATCATATATCTTTTCGAGTAATGCTTGCTGTCATTATTGCTTCACAGACGAGTGTATTGCCTACATAGGCTTCACCCTTCATTTTTGCGATTCCTCGTCTGATAGGAGCGAGGAGCTCACACTTGAAAATAATGGTATCTCCTGGAAGTACCATTTTTCTAAACTTGCAACTTTCTATTCCTAGGAAATAAGTCCAGTAATTTTCGGGATCCTCAACTGAGCTGAGCACCAATATTCCTCCGGTCTGTGCCATGGCCTCCACTTGCATCACCCCTGGCATCACTGGGTTTCCTGGGAAATGCCCCATAAAGAAGGGTTCATTCATGGTCACATTTTTTACCCCTGCCACTACGGTATCATCCAAATAAATGATTTTATCAATCAACTGGAAGGGGTAGCGGTGTGGCAAAATATTGCTGATCTGGTTGATATCCATCACAGGAGAGAGCTTTGGATCGTAGTAGGGGATATGGGTGGATCCCATTTTCTCCATGGCTCGCTTTAATTTCTTGGCAAAAGCCACATTGGCAGCATGCCCAGGTCGAGCAGCCAAAATTTGCGCTTTCAAAGGTCTGCCCACCAGGGCCAAGTCTCCCACCACGTCCAAAAGTTTGTGGCGTGCAGGTTCGTTTTTGTATCGTAAATCCACGTTGTTGAGGATTCCTTCTTTCTTCACTTCTACCGTTTCCTTGTTAAACATTTTGGCAAGGTGGGCCAATTCCTCTTTTTCAACGATACGGTCTACTACAACAATGGCATTGTTCAAATCGCCTCCTTTGATGAGGTTGGATTTATACAACATCTCCAATTCATGCAGGAAACAGAAGGTTCGACAAGAGGCGATTTCAGATCTGAATTGACTGATATCGGTAATGGAAGCGTGCTGACTACCCAGAACAGGGGAATTGTAGTCGACCATCACCGTTACTCGGTAGTTACTTGCAGGCAGGGCCACCATTTCAACTTCCCTGGAAGGATCTTTGTACTGAATGGTTTCTTGAACCTCAAAAAATCGTCTTAAGGCATTTTGTTCTTGAAGTCCGGCATCCTCCAATACTTCAATAAACTGGATCGAGGATCCATCCATAATGGGAGGTTCCGGTCCATCCAATTGTACCAAGACATTGTCAATTTGCATGCTCACCAAGGCTGCAAGGACATGTTCTACTGTGTATACTCGAGCACCATTTTGCTCTAGCGTAGTTCCACGAGATACATCCACTACCAAGTCACAGTCCGCATCTACGGTAGGGCGACCTTCCAAGTCGATGCGTTGGAATTTAATCCCGTGGTTAGGTGGTGCCGGCAAAAAGGTCATATTGGAAACCACGCCTGTATGCAGTCCTACCCCGGACAATTCTACCTGCTTTTGGATGGTGTGCTGTTTAACTTTCATGAGTTGTACTCTAAAACGTGATTTGGGTCACAAAATTACCCCTTTTTTTCTAGTTGTTGAATGCGTTTTTGGAGATCGTCTAGATTTTTAAATACGCTGTAGGAGCGAAGGAAATCCTTCAAATCCATTGCCAAGAATCCAAAAAGGGACTTTCCTGGTTCTTTGATTGATTTGCTAATGCCTGTATTGCCACCAATAGTCGTATGGTCGGCTATTTTGAGGTGTCCTGCGATTCCTACCTTACCCGCGAGCACACAATTCTTGCCTATTTCAGTGGAGCCAGATATACCTGTTTGCGCTGCAATTACTGTGTTTTCACCTATCACTACATTGTGTGCGATGTGAACCTGATTGTCAATTTTTACACCTTTCCGAATTAAAGTAGAGCCCATAGTGGCCCGGTCTATGGTCGTATTGGCACCGATGCTAACCTGGTCTTCAAGAATCACATTCCCCACTTGTGGAATTGTTTTGTAAGAGCCGTCGGCCTGAGGAGCGAATCCAAAGCCATCGGATCCGATGACAGCACCTGCATGAATGACACACTGCTTTCCGATTTGGGTGTCTTCGTAAATCTTTGCGCCAGCATAGATGACACTTCCATCCCCGATTTTTACTCGATCCCCAATGTATGCTTGTCCGTAGATTTTAACGCCTTTGCCAAGGATGCAATTTTTACCGATGTACGAAAAAGCACCTCTATAGCCATTTTCTCCTATGCTACTGCTTTCAGCTAGGTAACTAGGTTCTTCAACTCCGACCAAAGCTGCCTGGTTAAGTTGATGGTAAGCCTCCAGTAAGGTAGTAAAACCTGTATACGCGTCTTTTACGCGAATAAGGCTTGTTTGGTAAGGTTTGGTGGCTACAAAATCTTGAGATACAATAACGGCAGTAGCAGCAGTTTCGTAAAGAAAGGATTCGTACTTCGGGTTTGCCAGAAAAGCTATGCTTCCAGACTGACCTTCCTGGATTTTATCCAGGCGATGAACTTTCTGGGTGGGATCCCCTTCTACGGTTCCACCTAAAATACCAGCAAGTTGTTCGAGTGAAAATTCCATCGGTAGCAAAGTGGTTTAGTAAGGCAAAATTAAACTTTTTGCCACGCATACGTAATGTTTTTCCACCATCTTACTCATAATCTTGATGTTTGGTAAGTCGGCAGCAGAGGCTACATCTACCACCTCCCCTTTTTTGGTCAAAATGGAGATGCGATCTTTCTCTAGGTATCCATAATTGCTAATTGTTCCGGTAGAAAAAAAGTAGCCCAAATCCTCCTCAGGAACTTGCAGTTTTTTCAGTGCCTTGCTGCGCAATTGTTCGATCTCAGGGATAGTGAAGGGCTCGTTTACCAGATTAATTTTGAATAGCCTTCGGGTCAAAAACATTTGCGAAATGTTTTGAAGTACGTAGTCCGAATCGTTTTTCCAGAGTTTGATTGCTCCCCAAATGTCAAAATCATCTAGTTGCAAAAACTTCTTCAACAAATTCTTATCTGCTTTAAAATCAGCCAGGCTTGCTTCCTGGTTCATAAAGTAAGCCATTTCTTCGGTCACGTAGAATTTCCTACCCGCTTGTGCTAGTTTTTTGGCTCGCTGGATCAGGTTGATCAGCATTTTCTCTGCACTCACGGTCGTTTTGTGCAGGTATACCTGCCAGTACATGAGCCTTCGTGCACTCAAAAAATTCTCAATGGAATAGATTCCTTTTTCTTCAATGACGAGTTGATCGTCTTTCACCGCCATCATTTTGATAATTCTATCCGCACCAATGGTACCCTCCGATACGCCTGTAAAAAAGCAATCGCGCTGCAGGTAGTCCAATCGGTCGATGTCCAACTGGCTGGAGACGAGCTGATGGAGAAATTTTTTAGGATATTGGTTTTTGAAGATCTGAAGTGCCAAAGTCAATTGGCCTCCAAATTCTTCATTCAGTAGTTCTATGGTCAGCAAAGAAAGTTCTTCGTGCGGAATCCCCTCCAAGAGGCTGTATTCCAAGGCATGCGAAAAGGGGCCGTGTCCAATGTCGTGCAGGAGAATAGCTAAAAGTGCAGCCTCGTATTCCTCTTCTGTGATTTCGGTTCCTTTAATGCGTAGATTGTCCAAAGTAATGCTCATTAGATGCATGGCACCTATGGCATGGTGGAATCGGGTATGGAGTGCACCCGGGTACACAAAATCAGTTAAACCCAATTGCCTGATTCGGCGTAATCTCTGAAAGTAAGGATGGTCAATGATGGCAAAAATTAACTCGCTAGGTATGGTGATAAAACCATAAACGGGATCATTGAGTATTTTCTGGCTTTTCAATCAGCGCGGATTTGATTGACCCAAAAGTAATTATAATTTTAGAAGAAAAGGGAAGAAAGATGTCTCAAAAATTCCAGGTCCTGTGGGCAGACGATGAAATTGACCTACTCAAACCACACCTTCTGTTTTTAGAAGGAAAAGGTTGTGTGATCACCACCGTAAATTCGGGGGTAGATGCCATTGAGGAAGTCGAAAAGGCCAATTTTGATGTGGTCTTTTTGGATGAAATGATGCCGGGTATGACAGGGCTAGAGACCCTTCAACAAATCAAGCAACTCAAGCCTCAGATCCCTGTGGTCATGATCACCAAGAGCGAGGAGGAGCAATTGATGGATGAAGCGATTGGAGGGAAAATCGCTGATTACTTGATCAAGCCCCTCAATCCCAGCCAGATTTGGCTGTCTGTAAAACGTATTCTTCAAAACAGGCAACTCGTAGAATCCAAAACAACCCAAAATTACCAGCAAGAATTCAGGCAAATTGGACAGGCCTTGGATCAAGCCTCGACTCCACAAGAATGGGCTGATCTCTACAAAAAACTTACTTTTTGGGAGATGGAAATTGATCACACCGAAAACAAAAACATGCTGGAAGTGCTTGAAGCTCAAAAAATCGAAGCCAACCATTCCTTTGGTCGATTTGTGAAAGAAAATTACTTGGATTGGATTGCCGAACCAGAGAAAGATGCTCCTTTGCATTCACCACAGGTGCTTCGAGAATGGGTGTTTCCTTTATTGAAAAAGAAGCGGTCCGTATTTTTTATTCTAATTGACAATCTTCGTCTTGATCAATGGGAAGAGATCGAACCCCTACTTAGCCCCTACTTCCATGTGGAGGAAAAGTCTACCTACTACAGTATTCTACCCACGACCACTGCATTTGCTCGGAATGCCCTTTTCTCGGGAATGATGCCCTCAGAGATGGCGAGCAGGTATCCGCACCTTTGGGAAGACGAGGATTCGGAAGAAGGAAAGAATAAAAATGAGGAGGAATGGCTCAAGTTAAACCTTGAAAAAAATAGGCTCCCAGTAAAATTCTCCTACCACAAAATTTTGCAGATGCAAGAGGGGAAAGCGGTCTTGGATCAATTCCATACTTTGCTACAAAACGAATTCAATGTGTTGGTTTATAATTTTGTGGACATGATTTCCCATGCGCGAACCGACATGAAAATGATCCGAGAATTGGCACCGGACGAGTCTGCCTATCGCTCCTTGACCCGCAGTTGGTTTGAACATTCTTCCTTGTTTGAACTCATGAAAAAAATTCAACAAGTAGGAGGAGAGGTAATCTTAACCACAGACCACGGTACCAAAAGAGTAAATAGACCCTACAAGATCCTTGGGGACAAGAACATAACTACCAACCTTCGCTACAAACAGGGCAAAAACTTGAATTTTGAGTCAGGAAAAGTTTTTGAAGTTCGGCGCCCTGAGGATGCTAAGCTACCACGTTTGAATGTGTCCTCTACTTATGTCTTTGCTGTGGAAGATTATTTCTTTGCTTATCCCAACAATTACAACTACTACGTGAGTCATTACAAGGATACTTTTCAGCATGGGGGCATCTCGCTTGAGGAAATGATCATTCCTATCGTACATTTGCGTTCCAAATCCTGATCCTTTTGCACTCTTTTTCCTACACCCTGAACCAATTAGACGAAGCGGCCCAACGGCTACTTCAAGAAGCAGGCGAGGAAAAAGTGTGGGTTTTCAAAGGTCAAATGGGGGCCGGCAAGACTACCTTGATCAAATCTCTCGCAAAAGCCTTGCAAGTTGAGGATCAGGTCAGTAGTCCTACTTTTGGCATTGTAAATGAATACCAAACTTCTTCCAAAGGGCTAATCTTTCATTTCGATTTTTATCGCTTGGATGATCCTATGGAAGCATTGGATATCGGAATAGAAGAGTATTTTTATAGTGGAAACTTTTGTTGGCTCGAATGGGCGGAAAACATTGCCTTCTTTTTGCCGGAGCGTTTTTTTCTAATTGAACTCACAATAGAATCCGAAACTGGAAGATTGTTAACCCTTCACAACCACCAAGATGGCGACTGAATTGTCTGGAATAGCTGCTGTGGGATTGATCCCAAAAGAGTCACCCGCTCCACTTAAAAAAGGAGGAAGGCCCATTACATTAGGAATGCCCAAGGAAACCTCGACCGAAGAGAAGCGGGTGGTACTGAGTCCTGAGGCAATTCGTATTTTGAGTCAAAATGGAATTGAGGTGCTTGTGGAAACTCAAGCCGGTGAACGTGCCAAGTTTTCAGATCAGCAATTTTCTGATGCTGGAGCGAAAATAGCCTATTCTTCCAAGGAGGTTTTTGCTGCCGATGTGGTGGTAAAAGTTAATGCCCCAACGGAAAAAGAAATCGCGGATATGAGCCCTGGTGCTTGTTTGATTTCAGCCTTGCAACTCGAAAAACAAGAATCTAGCTACATTCAAGCACTCAATGCAAAAAAGATTACTGCGCTTGCTTTTGAATACCTAGAAGATAAGGTAGGAGGGATGCCTGTAGTTCGGGCCATGTCGGAAATTGCAGGGAGTACGGTGATGTTGATTGCTTCCGAATACCTATCTAGTGTAAACGAAGGTAAAGGATTGATTTTGGGTGGAATTACGGGTGTTCCTCCTACCCAAGTCGTGATCATCGGAGCTGGAACTGTGGCTGAATATGCGGCCCGAACAGCACTAGGATTGGGTGCAAACATCAAGGTTTTCGACAACCACCTGTACAAGTTACGACGCATCAAACAGTTGCTTGGGCAGCAGATTGCGACCAGCACCATAGACAATGCCAGCCTTTCCCAGGCATTAGCAGAAGCAGATGTGGTGATTGGTGCCTTGCGTGCTGAAAAAGGAAGAAATAAAATTGTGATCACGGAAGAGATGGTTGCTAAAATGATTCCGGGAAGTGTGGTTATTGATGTAGGCATCGATCAAGGCGGCTGTATCGAGACAGCACGAATGACTACACACGAAAACCCTGTCTACCGTACGCATGATGTGATTCATTATGGTGTCCCCAATATTGCCTCTCGTGTGGCACGAACAGCCTCCTATTCCTTGAGCAATATTTTTACTCCCATTTTACTGCACATGAACGACCTCGGAGGTGCTGAGGAAATGATATTTACCTACAAATGGTTCCTCAAAGGAGTATACACCTACCGCGGTAGTTTGACCAATGCCTTTTTGGCAAAGAAATTTGGACTCAACCACAAGGAGTTACAACTTCTTCTTGCCGCTCGGTATTGATTAGGTGTGGTAGAATCCCCTCGTTTCAGATTAAAAAAAATGACTTATTTTTGATGGAATCATCTGCGAACTCCCAAACAGCACTCATGCGTAAAGTTCTACTTGTTCTTTCCTTCATTTTTAGTGCTGCATTCGCAGTCGCTCAGCAGCCACCTGCCGCCTACCTTAAGGCAAAATCAGATTTGGATACCAAAGAATACGCACTGGCAAAAGATGGGTTTGCACCCTTTCTTGATGAAGCTACCTATGGAGTTCTTTCGTATTATGCCGCCTTTTACTGTTCAGAAGCTGCACTTCAACTTGGACAGGCTCCCCAAGCCATTGAGTTGCTAACTTCCCTAAAAGTCAAGGATTGGAGCAAATCTGAAGAGGTGACCTACTTACTTGCCTTGGCCTATTTCCAAAACAAACAACTAGTCGAGGGACTTCAGGTATTGAAGGGGATTACCAACGAGCCATTTTTGAGCAAAGGTTATCGTGCCTCTTTTGAGAATTTAAAAACTGCTTCCTCAAATTTTTTGATCACCAATTTGGCTGAATTTAAAGAGAATCAGGGATTTACTGCTGCATTGGCTTATGTGCTGCAGCAAAAGTCCATTATGTCAGCTGCTGAACGTGGCACTCTTAATCAACTTATACAATCTGGATCGCAAGCGGTATTGAAAGACAAAGTGTTGGATGTGGTGGTCATACTTCCATTCACTAGCAATTCAACTCAAGCAATTTCTTCTTTGGAAACGAACAACTTCCTGCTAGAACTTTACCAAGGCATCACCTTGGAGGTAGCTTCGCTTAAGGCCAAGGGAGTAGCTATTAAGTTGCATACATTTGATTCCAAGCGGGATCTCAATTACCTCAATGCCTTGGTCAAAGACCCTACAGTTCTTGCTGCAGACGTAATCGTAGGCCCTATTTATCCTGAGGAAAGTGAATTGATTAGCGAATTTGCAGAGCTTCAAAAAATTCCATTTGTCCATCCACTTTCAAACCTTGGGGATAGATTTGAGGAAAGCCAGTTTAGCTATTTATTTCGGCCCTCTTTGAATTCTTTAGCGAATGGGGTAGTGGAGGCTCTGAAATCCCAGGCCTGGGGCAAAAAAGTCGCCATTGGCTACAGTGGCAGCTCAAGGGACGAGCAATTGGGCTTACTACTTCAAAGTCAATTGGAAAAAGAAGGGTTTACCTTAGTTAACGTTCAAAAAGTAGATCCCAAAACTGCGAACCCCTTTCTACAAGGCTTAGGAGTACGAAGAGGAAATCAGCCTGCTGTGGATCAAGTAATTTTGCTATCCGATGATCCAACACTTGCACAGCCTGTTTTTTCCTTGATGGAAAGTATCTCTACGAAAGTTCCCTTGCTCGTTATGGATTCTTGGTTAGGATTTAATTTCTCGAATTACGAGATGCTGGAGTTTGCTAATTTTTATTTTATCTCCAACAATACTCCCAAGTATCAATCCGAGGAGATGGATACCTTCCGAGATTTATTTTACGAAAAGCACTTGCAATTCCCATCTACCAATGCCCTTTTGGGTGCTGAATTGGTACATTGGATACATTCCAATGCCGAGTTCGCGAATGACTTTGACCTCCGCCCCAGTTTAGATCGAAAGGGGTACCAGTCTGGTCGTCTTTCTTGGGGATTTAATTTTCAAAAAGTGAACAACAACAGCTATTCTCCTGTTTTTAAACTTGAATCTGGAGAACTGATCCCATTAAATTAACTCATGCAAATTTCTGAAAGCAAAAGGCTATTTGCCCATGCTAAAAATTTTATTCCTGGAGGAGTGAATTCCCCTGTGCGTGCATTCCGTGCGGTAGGTGGTGAACCCATCTTTATCAAAAAAGCAGATGGAGCCTTTATTTACGATGAGGATGGAAATTCCTACATCGAGTTAATCAACAGCTGGGGTCCCATGCTTTTGGGGCATAATTCTCCACTTATCCGCGAGGCAGTAATTCGTGCTATGGAGGATGGAACTTCCTTTGGAGCACCTACAGCTCGCGAGGTAGAAATGGCGGAACTATTGGTTCAAATGGTGCCTTCCCTCGAAAAAGTAAGAATGGTCAATTCGGGTACTGAAGCCACCATGTCTGCGATTCGGGTAGCGAGAGGGTACACCGGAAGAGATAAATTCATCAAGATGGAAGGGCACTACCATGGGCATGGGGATTCATTTCTCATTGCTGCGGGTTCTGGTGCGATTACCATGGGACATCCTGATTCTCCTGGAGTCACCTTAGGAACAGCCAAAGACACGCTTTTGGCCCCTTATAATGATTTAGCAGTAATAGAATCCTTAGTAGATGCCAACAAGGGGCAAATTGCCGCCTTGATTTTGGAGCCAGTTGCTGGTAACATGGGTTTGACTTTACCACAGGAGGGTTACTTGAAAGGCCTACGTGAAATCTGTACCCGTGAAGGAATAGTTTTAATTTTCGACGAGGTGATGTC
>JBJOOF010000242.1:0-4215 GCA_046051425.1 Bacteroidota bacterium | reverse complement strand
CGTTTATTTTATCGAGAAATGATTTCATTGCTTATTTTGGTCTATCAAAGGAAATATTACAACTTGATTATGAATAATAAGTTGAAGAAGGAGTTTGCTTGAAAAACTAAAAAGATGCAACTACACTAATTCACTGATGGGCAAATAAAGAGCCGTTCGCTGCGGCGAATGGCTTGTCTAGTGTGGCACCCTTAATAGGTGGAATGTTGTACCCGTTTTAATTGGTTGAACTTGTAAATCCAAGTAACCATAAGGCCTGATTTCATAATTGACAAACTCCCTTAATGTAATTTATTGGGTAGAATTATCTTTAATTCTTTTATTTTAAGTCCAGTTATAAATGTATTAACTACCATCTCTAAAATTTTTGACACTATCCTCGCTTAAGGTTATAAAATCTAATTTCCCTTCGCATTTGTCCCCTAATGGTGCTTGTATTCCAAATCCAACTTTTACAGTAGAAGGAAGGTCTAAACCAAAACAACGAACAAACCTCCACTTGTCACCATTGAGGGAATAATGAAGACCCCAAAAATCATTTTTGCGAGTTATTCGTAACCAACATTTGTTTGATGGGATTAATTCACCATTTGCGTCGTCCGACCAATTGTCTGTGATTACTGACACAACATTGTACTTTGTGTCAACGCCCAGCTCAACCGCTAATTTTATCCAACGGGTTTTTGTTTCTCTCACCATTAAGAAAGCTGCATCGTAGGCAAAGTTTCCTTTTGTTTCAACTTCTGCTTTGATTGTAAAATCACCAGTCTTTTCGATATAAAAAAATGAAGCTTCATCTTTGATATATTCCTTGTACTTACAAATGAAATCAGTCTTAGCGTTTGCTACAAGGTGAACCCCGGCGTCTGTGTTAGTTATCTTGCAAGCATTCAAACTGTTGTCAAAACTATTTGTCATATTAAATTTTTCTTTTGTAAAGTGTCCCTCTCTTGTCGGATGTTGTACCCAAAAAACAATTATTGAACTTGCCAATATCAGGAAATTATAGGTTTGAACCTCGTGAAAAAATTCAGGAAGTTCAATTAAAAATTTCAGTATGCACTCTCTTTTTCAATTTGTTGCAGTAAAAAATCTTGTCCAAAGGTAAGTTTTTTGGCCAAAACACTATTCGGTTCAATCGCTCTCCAAAAAGGGGTGATTTCTTCAACATTTTTTCCTTGTTGCAACTTCTCATAATTTGCTTCTGCCACAATTCGCAAAAATATACCCGCAGTTACTGGACAAGTGTAATCAGCATTATGCGCTATAGCAAGGTCTTTCCGTAATGTTTTTGTGTCAACTCGCTTTCCAACCCCAATTTCCTGAATATACATGTCTATGATTTTTGGCGTAGCAATAAACATGTTACTCCCTGCTGGAATATCAGCAAAGTCAATATCAATTCTTTTTAATTTTGGCTCTTTAGTTTCATTCAATTTATCAAGCCAAGTCTTCTTCATTGCCATATTGTTAAACTATACTTTTAAAACTACAAAAAACTGAAAAATAGACCGCTTCCCTAATCGACTGGTTGAAAAAGAAAAAGCTCTCCACCGAGGCAGAGAGCTTGTCCTTGCGCCTCCTTTTGAACTTACTTCAACACATGATGTGCCAAAACACGCTGTACGTCATAGACGTTGACAGACTTGTTGAACTGCTTTTTGATGCTGGGATGAACCTCGCTAGAAATCCAAATTTTTAGCTCTGCATCCAAATCAAAGGTGCCCGCCGTCTCCACGCTGAACCTGGAGATACTCTTGTAAGAAATGGAGGTGTACTCGGTTTTACTCCCCGTTATTCCTTGAATATCGACCAAAATAAGTCGCTTGTTGGTAAAAATAAAGGTGTCTCGAACTAGCTTGAAGCCGAGTTCAATCTCCTCTCCGGTGGTGAGCAACTCTCCATATTTCTTTTGAAGTTCCTCTTGACTGACCGCCCCTGCATTCCCCAATAGTGCTGAAAATAATCCCATGTTAATTTTTTAAAATGAATGACTAATTAAATCTCTGTACAAGAAGACGAAAGAAATCCCCCAAAGGTTTTTTGTATCCCTGGAGAATGTGGACCTACTTAATTTTCTACGGAAAAACGGTAGTCGATGGTATGCGTGTAGGTTTCCCCAGGACGAAGTACGGGACTTGGAAAGTTGGAGTGATTGATCGCATCAGGCCAATTTTGAGATTCTAAACAAAAGCCCCAATGGGTATCGTAGATCTGCCCCCCTGTACCTGGAAACTTGCTTAGAAAATTGCCGGTGTAAAATTGAACACCCACATTATCTGAGAACATCTCCAGGACGCGACCGCTCTCGGGGTGACGCACCCGGGCTACGGGCTTCATTTCGCTTGATTTCTCCCTTTTGATCACGAAGTTGTGATCAAATCCCCCTCCATTGGCTGCTATTTGGTCTCCCAAGATTTTTGGCGAACGAAAATCAAATGGAGTTCCCGCTACCTCCTTCACCTCTCCAGTAGGAATCAGCTCCTCATCGATGGGGGTGTAGGCGTCTGCCCAAAATTGAATTTCGTGATCCAGGGCATCACGCTTCATGCCGCCCAAATTGAAGTAGGTGTGGTTGGTCAAGTTGACCAAGGTGGCTTGATCCGCAGTCGATTCAAATCGAATTCGGAGCGTATTATCGGCATGTAATTCCATCCAGAGCGTGGTCTGCAGATTGCCTGGATAGCCCTCTTCCCCATCCGGGCTGAGGTAGGTCATCTTGACCCCGACAGCATCGTCCGTGGAGTAGGTTTCGGGCGTCCACACCTTCTTGTCAAACCCTATCTTTCCTCCATGGAGGTGATTGTCCCCATTGGTCTTCGCCAGGTAATAAGTCTTGCCATCTAATTTGAATTGGGCGTTTGCAATTCGGTTGGCTACTCTTCCAGCAGTCACCCCAAAAAAGGGATGTTCCGTAGACAAAAAATCCTCCACGCTATCCAAGGTTAAGGCCACATTTTCCAACTTTCCATCTCGGTCTGGTGCTAAAATTTTGTAAACAAGCCCTCCAAAGTTGGAGAGTTCCACTTGCATGGTGCCGTTGTCCAGTACATAGCGGTAAACGGGCTGTCCCTGTACCTCAGTCAGGTATTCGGAATGAATCATAAAGGTGGTGGTTACTGATTTGGGGTTTTGTTTTGGAGGAGCAGCACAACTACTAATCCCCAAGACAATGAAAAGTAGGAGTTGGGTCCCTCTAATTTTTGACTCGTGAAGTATGCGCTTTACCATAAGCAGTTCAATTTCTGAGGTGATTTTTTTCGATACGATCCAATTGACTTTGCAGTTCTTCTCTCCCGATCCACTTTCCTCGGATCACTACACCCACTGGCTTTTGTAGGGTCTTGAGATCGAGGAGCGGGTTTTGTTCTACGAGGACAAAATCTGCCTCAAATCCTTCTTTGACTTGTCCCCAACTGTTGGTTGCCCCCATGTACTGGGCAGGTACGAGCGCTCCTGTTTTTAGGATTTCCAGGTTGGACATGCCTGCTTCAGCCATCAGGGCGATCTCGTGGTGGATCGAAAAACCTGGAACATTGAATACCTGCGGGGAATCGGAGGCCATGATCATGGGCACTCCAGCACGGTGCATTTCAAGAAATAATTTCCGGCGAAAGGCAAGGTAGGGAGCCACTTTTCCCTTGTCCAGCATGCCTGCTCGTTCCAATTGCTTTTTGGTATTCACCCACTGTTGAATCTGCATACCCGGAAGGTATTTCATTTCTGGAGCCAAACGAAAAGTGTCCGCAGGAATGTATCCAAAATACCGGTCAAAAAGCGTGAGTGTTGGCGCCAAGTAAGTCCCTTGATTCAAGGTCTTTTGGATGAGTTCGGGGAGTTTGCTCCAGTCCACTTGGGAAGATAAATTCAGGTTAAATGGGCCAGAGGTAGTGGGATCAATGGTAACCGTACTAGGAAGCAAACCCTCCATGTACCCATCCATGTGTTCGATGGATTTAAAGCCATCTTCTAAGGCCTGATGAATCCCAACATCCAAAGGCACGTGTCCTCCAAAGGGAATATTTTCTGCCTTGGCTGCAGTTGCAATTGCTTTCATTTCATCCGAAAGTACCCCAGGGTGGATCTTTAAGTGATCGTATCCTTCTTGCTTCTGGGATTTGACCATCGCCGCGCCCTGCGCTGGATCGGTTACCGAATTGGCATTGAAGGAAGGACCCGAAATGTAGGTTCTCGGACCCATCAACTGTCCCGCAT
>JBJOOF010000241.1:0-20466 GCA_046051425.1 Bacteroidota bacterium | reverse complement strand
CCAGCAAGTAGTGACAGTAGAAGAAGATTTTTCATAGTTAAAATCAAGAATTAGCATGGAACCAAACCCTAAGGTAAAACATTTACCGCTTGATTTTCGGATCACTAGATCCAATTTGTATCGATCCTATTGCATTGCCTGAATTTTGGCGTACCTTTGTGACCGGCGGCACGACCAGCTCCTGCTGAATCCCCCAGGTCCGGAAGGAAGCAAGGGTAGGCGGTCGTAGCGGTGCGATGCCGCCTCTTTTTTTTTCTGGTAGCTCAAATTCCACCCCCTCATTCGCTACCTTATCCTAATTTATCTTCTAACTTTGTCTACTGACCATAGCCTCTACTTCTGCTATGGTGAACTGCTTTTTATAACCAAAACCCATTGATATGAAATTCTTTATCGATACCGCCAATCTTGACGAAATCCGCGAAGCACATGACCTAGGTGTATTGGATGGTGTGACCACCAATCCCTCCCTCATGGCCAAAGAAGGAATCACCGGAGAAGCCAACATTAAGGCGCATTACAAGGCAATTTGCAAGATCGTAGAAGACAAGGTCAGTGCTGAAGTAATTGCTACGGACTACGAAGGCATGATTCGCGAGGGAAAAGAATTGGCCAAGCTAGATGACAAAATCGTGGTGAAGATCCCCATGATCCGAGATGGAGTAAAGGCCATTCGTTATTTTCACAGTGAAGGAATCCGTACCAACTGTACGCTGATCTTCTCTTCAGGTCAAGCACTTTTGGCAGCCAAAGCCGGCGCATCGTACGTTTCTCCCTTTATCGGTCGCCTGGATGATATTGCAATTGATGGACTAGACTTGATCGGTCAAATCGTCCACATCTATCAAAATTATGGCTACGAGACTGAAGTGCTTGCGGCATCTGTTCGCCATACCATGCACCTGATCAAATGTGCTGAACTTGGTGCTGATGTAGTGACTTGCCCGCTCAAAGTAATTACAGGCTTATTGAAGCATCCACTTACCGATTCCGGCTTGGCTCAGTTTCTTGCTGATCACGCCAAAGCTGCAGGCAAATAAGTCAATAACAAGATTTACCACCACCAACTAGGGGACATGTACATCATCAAGGTTAAAGGAAAAGCTAAAATTCCCGACTACATTCAGGTTCGGGACGAAAATTTCGTGCTTGTAGCCTACTTCAGAGCGGATCGTCCCATGAAAAGTGTGGAAAAATTTGGTTTGGAAGGCAAGGAAGAACAACTCGAAGAATTAATCAAATCCCTCCCTTTTGGGAAACTTCAAAAACTAGAACTCTAAATCCATGGATTTCAGTACGCTCCCTGTGTTGTCCATGACACAGGCCACCATCTTCCAAGGAGAAAACCCCGTCCTCAGTGAGGTCAATTTTTCTGTGGAGCAACATGAATTTGTATTTCTAATCGGTAGAACCGGAAGTGGAAAAAGCTCCTTGCTAAAAACACTCTACGCTGACCTTCCGCTGCAAACAGGTCTAGCTGAGGTAGTAGGTTACTCCCTTTCTCAAATCAAAAACAAAGAGGTTCCATTTTTACGAAGAAAAATCGGAATCATCTTTCAGGATTTTCAGCTTTTCACCGACCGATCCGTTCATGACAATCTGGAATTTGTCTTGAAAGCAACAGGTTGGAAGGATCCTCTTTTGATCAAGGAACGAATTGGAGATGTGCTGCTCCAAGTAGGTCTTCTAGAAGCCCTTAATAAAATGCCTCACCAGCTTTCTGGTGGAGAGCAGCAGCGTGTCGTCATTGCAAGATCTCTGCTCAATAATCCTTCAATCCTGCTTGCCGATGAGCCTACCGGAAACCTAGATCCAGATGTGGCAGATGGTATCTTCAAACTTTTCCAAGACATCAACAAAAAGGGAACTGCCATCCTGATGGCCACGCACAACCACGACCTACTTCGCAAATACCCCTACCGTGTGTTGAAATGCGAAAAAGGAAAGCTACTCGATAGTACGGTGGATGAGGTATCGTTTGGCTCAGCACAATAGCGCACCATCAGATAGTTTGCTAACAAAAAATGCCGACACTTCGAAAGACGTGTCGGCATTTTTTGATTGGGATGAATCTTAGTTGGCCTTCCCTACATTTTCTTTTGCTTGGTTGAAGTTAGGCTCTATTGCAAGTGCCTCAGTAAAGGCTGCTTTAGCTTCAGCTTTTGAATTTTGATCCAAGAACACCAAGCCTTTTAGGTTCAATGCGGCAGCTTTCATATCCACTTGCTGTGTCTCTGTTTCAGAGATTGCAAAGCCGATTTTTTCATCTGCTTTGGCTACTTTCATTAGCATGGTCAAAGAATTCATCGCCTCAGCATAGCGTTTCATGGAGTACTGCAAGTAGGCAGACTTGTACAAACTATAGTTATCTCCAGTCAACAAGTGTAAGCTTTCATAGTAAGGCAAAGCACGATCAAAGGCACCCAGCTGCTCCAAGGCATAGGAAGCGATTTCCAAAGCACCTACGTTTTTATCGTTGAGCTTCAAGATATCCATGGCTACCAATGCCGAAGACGCGTATTGACCAGACTCAAAGTACAAGCTACCCAATGCCTCCATAAAGCGCAGGTCTTCTGGATTTCGGACAATCAAGGTGTAGAGTTTATCCTTTGCTACTTCCAAATCGTTGTAGCGAAGTGCTGCCTGGTAGGCCATCTGGTCCACCATATTCAGTGCACTTTTTACTTTAGGGTCAAACTTGGGAATGGAATCAGTGGCTGTTTGCGCCAGACCGGTGCCGATGCTTAGGATAAATAAGGAAACGAAAGCGATAATTTTCAACATAAGTAAACGAATAGTTAAGGTTTTTGAATGGGGTAAAGTCCTTTTTCTTTGGCGATTTGAAGCATCAGCAGTCGAGCCTCAGCCGGATTATTTTGGATTCGCCCCTCCAATATAGCTTCTTTGATTTCTTCTTTTATATCTCCGATGATTTTTGACGGAGAAATTCCGAAAGTCTCCATGATTTCCTCCCCACTTACAGGAGGCTGAAAGTTGCGTACCTGATCTTTTTCCTCTACTTGTTTGAGCTTCTGCTCCACACGATCAAAATTCTCCAGGTACTTCTGAACTTTCTTATTGTTTTTGGAAGTGATGTCCGCCCGACACAAGGCCATCAGGTCATCGATGTCATCTCCTGCATCAAAAAGCAATCTTCGCAAAGCCGAGTCCGTTACCTCATCCTTGACCAATGCGATCGGACGAAGGTGAAGACGAACCAGTTTCTGCACGTACTTCATACGCTCATCCATTGGAAGTTTCAGGCGCTTAAAAATCCCGGGCGTCATGCGTGCGCCTTTGTCCTCGTGTCCATGAAAGGTCCAGCCTATCTTCGGATGAAAGCGCTTGGTAGCCGGCTTGGCGATGTCGTGCAGAATGGCAGCCCAGCGAAGCCAAAGATTATCTGTAGCTAGACATAGATTGTCTAACACCTGTAGGGTATGGTAAAAATTGTCTTTATGGGACTTATCATCCACCGAATCTACCCCTTGCAGCTCCACCATTTCTGGGAAAAACTCATGCAATAGCTTAGATGCAAAAAGCAATTTAAATCCGTAGGAAGGCTTGGGGCAGAGAATGATTTTATTGAGCTCGTCAATAATTCGCTCTGCAGAGATAATTTGAAGTCGAGGAGCGTAGGTAGTTAAAGCAAAAAAGGTTTCAGACTCGATGTCAAAATCCAATTGAGCAGCAAACCGTACCCCACGCATCATCCGAAGTGGATCATCCGAAAAAGTGATCCCCGGTTCCAGAGGAGTTTTGATGCGCTTGGCTTTGATATCCTTGATCCCATCAAATGGATCAATCAGTTCGCCGTAGTTTTCTGGATTGAGGGAAATGGCCATTGCATTGATCGTGAAATCTCTGCGTTCCAAATCCTCCTGCAGAGTGCCATCTTCTACCAGCGGCTTTCGCGAATCTTGACGGTAGGATTCTTTTCGAGCACCCACAAACTCCAGTTCCCAGTCGTCCAACTTGAGCATGGCCGTACCGAAATTCTTGAATACAGAAAGGGGTAAATGGAATTCAAAGGTCTTCGCAACCTCCTGTGCCAAGTGAATTCCAGACCCCACACAGGTGAAGTCAATGTCTTTACTTGGCCGGCCCAGAATCAAATCCCGCACATAGCCTCCCACTACGTAAGTCTCCAATCCTTCTTTCGCAGCCACTTGAGCGACCCGAGCAAAAATTGGATGTGAGGCTAGCTTTTCGCTCAGATTCATCCTTTCCTAATTTTTACTTCCCCCTCAGGCCCTAAAAACAACTCCTTGGTACCACTGTGAAATAGAGGAAACAGGAGATTAGTCTGTACGTCAGCCTTCATGTCCTTCTCTTCTGTAAACAAAACAGGATGTGCGATTTGAAATAAGAGTTTATTCCAGTTGGGCTCTCGGATTAGTGAAAACCGAACAAGTCCATTCACCACTGCACCCTTAGGTAGGAGCGGATTTGCAGGACTTTGGTAAATGGTAGGTTTGGATGCGAAATCGACGATATCCAAGGAAACTTCTGAAAAGGCAACGCAAAGCGTACGAATTTGAAATAAATCAAAAAGCAGGTAAATACCTTCTTGAACTATCTCTTTCTCGGCAAGCGTCCCTTTTCGCAAACAAAAAATCTTCCCACTTCCCTCTTGGAGGTATACTTTCCCTTTTTCTTTCAGTGGGCTCAGGATAGCAGCATGATCTAACATGCTGCAAAAATAAACAGATTATCTGGCTAGACTACCAAATTGAAAAATCATTACCCTTAGGATAGTGAAGATGGAAAGGTTTAGGGAAACATTACTAAGCATTCAAAATACTCTAAAAAACAAAAAAGGATAGCATCAGCTATCCTTTTCTAAAAGAATTAAGGTGGGATTTAACCTCTCAACCAGTTGATGAAAGTTTGGTATCCGACTCCGATTTCACGGGCAAAAGCAGCTTTGGTCTTTTTACCTGCTGCCTCAACTTTTTTCCATTCTTCCAAGATTTTACTTTTTTCACCGTCAGAAAATGATCTACGCTTTCCTTCGGATTTGGATGCAGAACCTCCATTCAAGGATGCGATCAACTCATTCATGTCAGCTAGGAATTTGCTGTCTGTAAGAAACAATCCTGCAGCTTCTAGTTTTTTAATCACTCCGTCCTTAGGGTTTACTGGAGTCACGGCAATACCTCTGGATGCAGCTTCGTGAAGGTCAATTTTCTTGCCATCAGCAGTTACATACACAAACCCATCAGATTTCTTTAAATCTACAATGGACTCTTTAATTAGTTCTCTCATGTTTTTTGTTTGTTTTATAGTTTAAAAATGACTCGCAATATAGTGCTGAAAATAGTTGTATCCAAAAATAAAAATGGAATTTTTAACAATAAATAAGATGTACGGCGCTTAGACTCTTACAAGCGGGGTGAAAACGATATAAGAATAAGCCTTTTCTTCTGAAAATCTCGTTTTCATTGTTATTTAAAGCACAAAAGGAAAAATAAAAATTACAAAATTCATCGGCTTCCTTAGTGGATTGTTAGAAGACCATCAAGTCCAAAAAATGAATTGTTTGCCGGTGATTTCCCGACTATAAAGTTGTCTTACAGATGAAATCCTTGCAATAATTCAATGAATTAAATACTACCCTAAATACAACTAATTAAAGTGATGTATTTTAAAAAAAAACGCCTCTATTTTATTGAAAAATACAAAATCTAAAGAAGGAAAATACTTCTAGTTTAGTTGAAGAAACGAATTTTCAGTAGGAAGGTTAGGTGAATGGTAGAAGAAATTAAATAAATTGAACTAGAGCCTATATTTAGTACAAGGGACAAATTGAAAAAATACAAACCCTTTTATTTTTAGTCGCTGATACAAGCTACCCTAAATGAGTATTTTTTTTCTGGCCTAAAATTCAAGGCATCCTTTCAGCTCAGTGAATTTTTTCCTCAAAAATTCCAAAGCCCTTTTTAAGGGTGATTCACGAAAATTTTCTACCTTTATACCCCATAAGAATTCAACTTATTTCAACCCCTCCGCTCCTTCTTATGGCTTCAAAAACGAAATACATTTTTATCACCGGAGGAGTTACTTCTTCCTTAGGGAAAGGCATCATTGCCGCATCGCTTGGCAAACTGCTTCAATCCAGAGGATTAAGCGTCACCATTCAGAAATTTGATCCCTACCTGAACATCGATCCAGGAACCTTGAATCCCTACGAGCATGGCGAGTGCTACGTGACGGAAGATGGGGCAGAAACCGATCTTGATCTAGGTCATTACGAACGGTTTTTGAACGTAGAAACTTCCCAAAGCAATAACATTACTACCGGAAGGATTTACAACAATGTGATCACCAAGGAGCGTAAGGGCGAATTTCTTGGAAAAACTGTTCAAGTGATTCCCCACATCACGGATGAAATCAAAAGTAATTTTTACAAGCTTGGGCAGGACGGAAAATACGATGTAGTCATCACCGAAATCGGTGGATGCGTGGGTGATATTGAATCGCTTCCATTTATTGAAGCCGTAAGGCAAGCCCGTTGGGACTTGGGGCCAGGAAATTTTCTAGTTGTTCACCTGACACTGATTCCTTACTTGAATGCAGCGAAAGAGCTTAAAACAAAGCCTACTCAGCATTCTGTGAAGCAGCTCTTGGAAGCAGGGATACAGCCTGATATTTTGGTTTGCCGTACCGAACACCCACTCCCACAAGATGTAAAGCGCAAATTGGCGCTCTTTTGTAATGTGCAGCTCGATAGCGTCATCGAAGCGATGGATGCCGAATCCATTTACGATGTACCTCTCCTCATGAAAAAGGAGAAACTCGATGAGCGTGTCCTTACCAAACTCAACCTGAAACCAAAATCCAAGCTGGATCTCAAAGACTGGAAAGGCTTCCTTGGAAGATTAAAAAACCCAACCTCCGAAGTAACAATCGGATTGGTTGGAAAATATGTATCACTTCCAGATGCCTACAAATCCATCATTGAATCCTTCACACACGCGAGTGCAGAAGCGGAATGCAAGGTCAAATTAGTTTTACTTTCATCCGAAGAAATCAACAACGATAATTACAGCTCAAAATTGAAGTCACTCGATGGAATTCTGGTGGCTCCAGGGTTTGGAGAACGGGGATTTGAAGGCAAGGTAGTTACGGTAAAATATGCCCGCGAACACAATATCCCTTTCTTTGGGATTTGCCTTGGCATGCAGGTGGCCGTGATCGAGTTTGCCAGAAATGTACTCGGCCTAGCCCATGCCAATTCCACAGAAATGGACCCCGATACCCCGCATCCTGTGATTGCCCTTATGGAGGAGCAAAAGAAAATTGACCAAATGGGCGGAACTATGCGCCTAGGTTCGTATGCTTGTACTCTCAAAAAAGGAAGCAATGCAGCTTTGGCCTATGGGAAAACTAAAATCCAAGAGCGGCACAGGCACCGGTATGAATTCAACAATGCCTACCTCGAGCAACTGGAAGCAAAAGGGATGATTGCTTCCGGCAAGAACCCAGAAACGGGCTTGGTAGAAATCGTGGAACTAAAAAATCACCCTTGGTTTGTAGGGGTGCAATTTCATCCTGAATACAAAAGTACTGTCTTGAAGCCGCAACCTTTGTTTGTGGATTTCATTCAAGCAGCGCTCGATAAAAAAAATAACAAATAACTGGATCCTATCTCCAGCCTTAGCTAACTACCATGGATAAAAATCAAGCAACAGGTTTGATCCTTTTTGCAGCAGTCATTCTCACCTACTCGCTTTTTTTTGCGAATAGCCCAGAGACCCCTCCTGCAGAAACTAGCCCAGCTTCGACAGAAGCAAGCGCTGAAGCGCCAAAAGCTGCCCTAACTACTCCCACATCAGCTACACTTCCTGACAGCGTAATGAATCTAGAGCGCCAGGTAAAATTTGGCGAACTTGCAGCATGGACTGTAGGTAATGAAAAAGAAGTCCTACTAGAAAACGATGTAGTCAAAATCACCCTCTCCAATAAAGGAGGAAGTATTCAAGAGGTGCAACTCAAAAACTATGTCAGCTGGAAGAAAGAACCCTTATTCCTTTTGGACAGTGCGCAGACCAGCCTCAATTACAGCCTAGACACACGGCTGGGCCCTATCAATTTGAATGAACTGTACTTTGCGCCCACTGTAAGTACTGAAGAGGTAGAAGGTATTAAGCAACAAACCGTAACCTTTACTGCAAGTAGTCCTTCAGGTCAGCTAGTCCAGAAATACACCCTGAAAGATGGTGAATACGCCATGCAAAAAAGCTTTGAAATTCAAGGTTTGCAAGGAGTTGTAACTGCAAAAGCGCTCAAAATTGACTGGAAAGATGAAATCAAATCCCAGGAAAAAGACCTAGCAGAATCCAGAAGAAAAACACAGGTGAATTATTACCTAGCGGACGGAACTTATGAAAATCTTGGACTTAGCGACGATCCAGAGGAAGCTAAAGTAGCTGAACCCGTAAAATGGATAGGCTTTTCCCAACGATTTTTTACCGCTGGAATTATTGCAGATTCCGTATTTCAAGAGGTAAACTTGAGCCAAAGCACCCCGGCAGATTCTTCTTTGGTCCGCTCGATGAGCGCAAACCTTTCCTTGCCTATTATAAAAGGGCAGGCAAACCTTACCTATTATTTCGGCCCAGATCAATACAAAACCCTGAAAGGGATTACACCTGGCTTTGAGGAAAATGTGGACATGGGCTACTTTTTTGTGAGCTGGGTAAACAAATACATTGTAGTACATCTTTTCGAATTCCTAGAAAAGTATTTTAACAGCTACGGGATCATCATCATCCTAATCGTTTTGCTCATCAAACTTGCCTTATCCCCTTTGACCTACAAGTCCTATATCGGCATGGCCAAGATGCGAGTGATTAAGCCAGAGATTGATGAACTGAAGGAGAAATACGGAGACGATCCAACCAAGATGCAGCAGGAGCAGATGAAGCTCTTCTCCCAGCTTGGAGTAAGCCCCCTTTCAGGTTGCCTACCCTTGGTATTGCAGATGCCTTTCCTATTTGCCATGTTCTTTTTCTTCCCAAATGCCATCGAACTAAGACAAGAATCTTTCTGGTGGGCAGAGGATCTTTCCACCTACGATGAATTCATCAAACTCCCGTTCACCATTCCTTTTTATGGAGCCCACGTGAGTTTGTTTACCTTGTTGATGACTATATCTCAGGTGCTTTATGCGCATTTCAACAACCAGTTGACTACAGCTACTGGACCAATGAAAAATTTGGGTTACATCATGCCAGTAATGTTCATGTTTGTCTTGAACTCCTA
The DNA here is from genome assembly GCA_046051425.1 of Bacteroidota bacterium. Taxonomy (GTDB): domain Bacteria; phylum Bacteroidota; class Bacteroidia; order Cytophagales; family Cyclobacteriaceae; genus Algoriphagus. The sequence continues at coordinate 11,199 of JBJOOF010000241.1, read as the reverse complement.
CCCTGCAGGGCTTAGCTTCTACTATTTTGTGTCCAACATCTTCACATTTGGACAGCAAGCCTTGATCAAACTCTTTGTGGATGATTCAAAAATCCGTCAAAAGGTGGAAGAAAATAAGTTGAAAAACGTCGATAAAAAGAAATCAAAATTTCAACAACGTCTCGAAGATGCCATGAAAGTAGCAGAGTCTAATAAGAAAAAGTAAAAAAAATGGAGCTTGTTAAAGCTCCATTTTTTTTTATTCACTGATTCAGGAAGCTTCAAAACCAATTGTAAGGTGTCGGGAGGATCGGTTATAATTTTTTAACAAAAAGTCCATCCCAAAAAAAGAGGATTACTGTCAAAAATGGACCTGATTTTGCTTAATATTGACTTCTAAATTCTGGTCATACACACCATGGGAAAAATTATTGCCGTTGCGAACCAAAAAGGTGGGGTTGGAAAAACTACCACAGCAATGAATTTGGCTGCAAGTCTTGCCGTTTTGGAATTCAAAACACTTGTGATCGATGCAGACCCACAAGCCAATACCACTTCAGGCCTTGGCCAAGATCCAAAATCTGTGGAAGCCAGCATTTACGAATGCATGGTGGATGGAATCGCTATCGAATCCATTATTGTGAAGACAAATTTGGAGCATTTATCCCTTGTTCCTTCCCACATAGATCTGGTGGGCGCTGAGGTAGAAATGATCAACATGGACAATCGGGAAGAGAAAATGAAGGAAGTAATTGCCTCTGTAAAGGACCAATACGACTTCATCATCATTGATTGCTCCCCGTCCCTAGGTTTGATTACCATCAATGCGCTTACTGCTGCTAATTCTGTGATCATTCCAGTTCAATGCGAGTATTTTGCCTTGGAAGGATTGGGTAAACTCTTAAATACCATTAAAATCATTCAAACCCGACTAAACCCAGATCTTGGGATTGAAGGTATTTTATTGACCATGTATGACGTTCGTCTTCGCCTATCCAATCAGGTGGTAGAAGAGGTTCGGGTACACTTTAAAAGCATGGTATTTGATACCATCATCCCACGAAATGTTCGGCTTTCTGAGTCTCCAAGTTTTGGCCTCCCTGTAATTTCATTTGATGCAGACGGAAAAGGAGCTATAGCCTACTTGAATTTGGCAGGAGAAATCGTACAACGAAATGGACTTCAAAAAGCAACGAATTGATCATGTCTGATTCAAAATCACCAAAGAAAAACGCTTTAGGAAGAGGCTTAGGAGCCCTTTTGGAAGATAGCCCTGCCAAAGGCAAGGGTCAAGAAATTTTGCCTGAGGGTCAAAAAGCAGGGATTTTTGAAATCTCGCTCACCGAAATTCAAGTAAACCCCTTTCAGCCACGAATTCACTTTGATAAGGAAGCCCTGAAAGACCTTTCAGATTCCATCAAGGTGCAAGGCATCATTCAGCCCATTACGGTACGTAAATTGGCTCCAAATGAGTACCAATTGATCTCGGGTGAACGAAGATTTCAAGCCTCCAAACTAGCTGGACTTACCAGGATCCCGGCTTATGTTCGCACCGCCAATGACCAGCAAATGTTGGAAATGGCTTTGATCGAAAACATTCAGCGGGAGAATCTCAATGCACTAGAAATTGCACAATCCTACCAAAGACTACTTGTAGAGTGCAACCTCAAACAGGAGGAATTGGGTGATCGAGTAGGGAAAAATAGAACTACTGTCAACAATTACCTCCGTTTACTCAAACTTCCTCCAAGTATTCAGGCTGCTATCCGTGACCAGCAGGTATCGATGGGACATGCGCGTGCCTTAATCAATATTGAAGATGTAGATAAGCAACTAGCACTCTTCAAAAAAATCGTTGCTGAAGAATTGAGCGTTCGACAGGTAGAAGCCTTAGTCAAAGCATTAAATGACGGTAAACCTGAAAAGCAGAGCGCCAGTTCAGGATTAAACCCTGTTCGGAAATACGAATTGACGAAAATTCAACAGCGACTCGCGAGCCATTTTGGAACCAAAGTTGCCCTAAAGGCAGACCAAAAAAATAAAGGGGAAATTAAAATCCCTTTTTCCTCTGCCTCCGACCTCAATCGCATTCTTGAAATTTTAGAAATCATCTAATTGCGATGACTTATTCCTGTCCTACTCCGTCAACCAAAGGGCTTTTTTGGAGCTTGTTGCTGGCAGTTTGCTGGTTAGGAATAGCGACTAGTACCGTACAAGGACAAACGGATTCACTAGGAAAAGCTCAAAAAGAGCGGGTGAAAAAGGAGGATGAAAAACTCTCTATTCTACCCAAAGATCCCAAAAAGGCTACTTTACTCTCGGCAGTATTACCAGGCGCTGGTCAAGTATACAATGGTAAAAGTTGGAAGGTACCCATCCTTTATGCAGGGATCCTTACCGATCTCTACTTTGTCAATTACAATCACCGGAGATACGAAAGCTTTCGTGACGCACTTTTCGCCTTGGATAAAAAAGAACCAAACCAATTTCCTTCTCTAAACCGCGCTGCTTTAGTGCGGAATGTGGATTATTGGAGACAAAATAGAGACCTAACTTTACTCTTACTATTAGGAATCTACGCGCTCAACTTGGTGGATGCCAATGTGGACGCACACCTGTCTGGCTTTGACATTTCTGAGGATTTGACCTTGCAAGTAGCTCCTCATCTTGGCACAGTTTCTGCATCCAACTCCATGGGAGTTTCACTTACACTTCGATTTAAGTAATGAATATTGCACTACTTGGCTACGGAAAAATGGGAAAGCTAATTGGAGAATTAGCGACCGAAAGGGGACATCACATTGTGGCCAAGATTGACCTTGAAAATCAAGATTTGCGTGATGCGCTAGATCCGAAAACTATCGATGTAGCAATCGAATTTAGCCAACCCGAGGCAGCCTTGGATAACATTCGATGGGCGATTACCCAAGGAATCCCAGTTCTATCAGGCACTACTGGCTGGCTAGCTCGCATGCCAGAAATCGAAGCCCTGACCCTTCAGCACCAAGGCACCTTCTTTTATGCCTCCAATTTCAGCATCGGTGTCAATGTGTTTTTCAAAGTCAATGAGCTACTTGCCCAATTGATGAATGAAACGAATGGCTACCAAGTAGCGGTAGAAGAAATTCACCACACCGCAAAAAAAGACGCTCCTTCTGGTACAGCAATCACTTTAGCAGAAGGAATTCTCAAGCATTACTCCAAACTTAAAACCTGGAACTTGGAGGGTGAAACCCCTAACAACCCAGACTCATTACCGATTTCTTCCAAACGAATCGATCCTGCACCCGGCACCCATCATATTCGCTATACCTCTGTGATAGATGACCTAGAAATCACTCACACTGCGCATAGTAGACATGGATTTGCCCTTGGAGCTATCCAAGTGGCCGAATGGATTTTGGGGAAAAAAGGAGTACTTTCGATGGACGATTACCTTTCTTTTTAAGACAATAGCTACCTAATGAGCAAGACTAAACCAAAAAAATCAGCCTTTCGTGAGTGGATCGATGCGTTGCTATTTGCAGTAGTAGCGGCCTCCCTAATCCGATGGATCCTACTTGAGCCCTTTACTATTCCTACCGCATCCATGGAAAAAACCCTGCTCGTAGGGGACTTCCTATTTGTAAGTAAAATGCATTACGGAACGAGAATTCCAAAAACACCTTTGCAGGTTCCACTTACCCATCAGAAAATTTGGGGTACTGACATCTCCTCTTATTCCGACTTAATTCAACTACCCTACTACCGATTGCCGGGATTTACCTCTGTGCAGCGCAATGACGTAGTGGTATTCAATTACCCTGTGGAATTCAATTTCCCGAACGACCTCAAAACGAATTACATCAAACGAGCTGTAGCCGTTCCTGGAGATCAAATTGAGGTTCGAGAGGGTGAACTTTTTGTCAACCAAAAAGCATCCCCAAAGCCAGAGGAAATGCAGTATTCCTATGAAATTACGACCAATAGAAGTTTAACAGTGGATTTCCTGAAGGATTTCGGGATCAACCAAGAGAGCTTTTATGCTGCTCCAGATGGCAGTCGCTACCTAATTTGGACTACGGATGCGAATATCGAAAAACTTAAGGCTTCTCCGGTAATCACTTCGGTTACCAAATCCCTGCAACCCAAGGGACAAGCAGAATCAGGAATTTTTCCTAATGGCTCAAACTTGACTTGGAATAGAGATAATTACGGGCCATTACTAGTGCCAGGTGAAGATCAAACCTTGGATATGACCCCAGACAATGTGATGAAGTATGCATTCACCATTGAAAAATACGAAGGGCATGAAAAGGTGGAAGTGAAAGATGGTGCTTTATTCATCGATGGAAAAAAGGTGGATCGCTATACCTTCAAACAGAATTATTACTTTATGATGGGGGACAATCGACATGATTCCTTGGATTCCCGCTACTGGGGCTTTGTACCCGAAGACCACGTAGTGGGCAAAGCTTGGTTCTTGTGGCTATCCCTTGACAAGTTTGAATCCATGTTCTCCAAAATACGCTGGAATAGATTCTTCAAAGGAATCTCCTAAACTTAAGGCCTCGCAATGCGGGGCCTTTTTTTTTACCAGGAAATTGGGGTTTGGCCAGTAGATACCAGGTAATCATTGGCCTTGGAAAAATGCTTGCATCCCCAAAATCCCCGATGGGCCGCAAGTGGACTTGGATGTGGAGCCTTCAAGATGTAATGCTTCTTGGAATCGATTAGCTCCTCTTTTTTTTGCGCATAAGCGCCCCACAAGAGAAATACCACTCCTTCCCGATCTTGACTGATGGTTCGAATGACCACATCCGTCACATTTTCCCAACCCTGATTTTGGTGGGAACCGGCTGAATTTGCACGTACCGTAAGCGTGGCGTTCAATAAAAACACTCCTTGGGCTGCCCATCGGCTGAGGTCCCCGTTGGGGGGCATGGGAACACCTAGATCTGTCTTGAGCTCTTTAAAAATATTCAACAAGCTGGGTGGAAAAGGCAGGCCTGGAGCCACGGAAAAAGCAAGTCCATTGGCTTGTCCCTCCCCATGGTAGGGATCCTGCCCTAAGATAACCACCTTAACCGCAGGCAAGGGGCAATGCCAAAAAGCGGAGAAAATCTTCTTGCCAGGAGGGAAAACCTGATGCTGCTGGTACTCCGCTTTAACGAATTCAGCGAGATTTAGAAAGGAATCACTTTGGAAAATTGGGCTTAAAGCTGCTTTCCAACTGGGCTCGAGGGCAACATCCATCTCGTAAAGGTTGATTTGAGAAGTAGAAATTCTAACTTAGTGGTTCAATAGACAATACCATGGTCTCTGCGATTACCAAAGGAATTCAAGTAAGTGTTGAAACTACCTATCAGCCGGATTTTTCGAATCCGCAGCAGCACCATTATGTATTTACCTACAAGGTACGCATAGAAAATAAAAGCAGCCACACTGTGCAATTGTTGCGTAGACGTTGGGAAATTTTTGATGCCGCCGAAACCCGAAAAATCGTAGAGGGTGATGGAGTGATCGGACAGCAGCCCATTTTGGAACCAGGGGAGACACATACTTATGTTTCTGGGTGCAATTTGAAATCTGGAATGGGAAAAATGCGCGGATCTTTCACTCTTGAAAAGCTACGGGATGGGCAATTGTGGGAAGTAGTGATTCCAGAGTTTCAACTTATTGCTACGCTCTTCCAAAATTAATGGGGCGAAATTCAGGTCACATTGCCCTTGCTTATTTAAAGCATTGGCTTTTAAAAGAGGATCGCTACAGTCAACAGTCTCCCTTTATTTTTTCAGTGTATCAAGGAGCACTCGATTTGATAAAAAAAGAAAACCCTTCTAGCAAAGCGGAAAAAGTTGCCTTACTCCTTGCTTATTTTTGCCAAATCACTCCTGCCAATCAAGTGCTAGAATTCGGCATTGGAAATGAAAGAATCACGGAGTTACTGAATCAAGTTATTCATGGGGAATTTTTCAAAATTCCGGAACCAGAATCTTTAGTCCAAGAGATCGGCTCGCATTTACAGCAGATTCAGAAACATCAGTCCTTCGATTTTATCCTCATCCATTCACAACATTCACAAGCCTTTTTGCATGAAGCCCTCACCTTATGTTTGCCAAGAATACAAGCTCAAGGAATAGTAGTGCTAGAAGGAATCCACCATAGCCAAGGGATGAACGCCTGTTGGAAAAAGATTCAAGCGGATAATCGAATCCAACTTACCCTTGATTTTTTTGATTTTGGAGTTGCTTTTTTATCCTATTCTGGACCCAAAACCAACCTGAATCTATCCTATTGATCCCATTTAGGAAAGTGCCCTTCTCAGATTTTAGTTGAGAAAAAACCATTTAAAGAGCCTGGGTTGGTAAACTTTATCACCACTCTTCAACAATTGGCAAAGATATTGATAAAGAATAGGTAAGTATCGTTGGAAGGCGGTACTCGGTGAAAGTGAAGAAACTAGAAACTGGAAAGTTACCGATTCCGAAAAATTAAGTTATCCTATGGACCAACATTTCAAAAATCAAGCTCCTCAAAAATCCGAACAGGGGAAGAACTTAATCCTATTGGTATTGGTACTATTGGTACTGATTAGCGGAGCCAAATTGTACTTGGACTACCTTGAAAAAAACAAGCAAACGGAAGAAATTACTGGATTGACAGCCGAAAACGAGGAGCTCAGTACAAGACTAGATTCGGCGGAAACCCAACTTGAAATCCGCATCCAGGAGTTAGAAAAATTGGGCGCCAATGTGACCGAACTGCGCTTCCTTCAAGACCAGTTGATTCAAGAGAAAAAATCCAATACTCAGCGAAGTGCCAGAGAAATATCAGCTTTAAATCAACGAATCAATGATCTTTCAACACTTTTAGATCAAAAGGATAAGGAAATTACTGAACTACAAGCGCGTTATCAAGCCCTTTCCTCTGAAAATGAAACTTTAAAGAGCACCCAATCCGATATGGAGAAAGAGGTGGCCACAATCAATCTTCAGAAGCAGGAATTGACGAGCAAGGTAGCCGAAGCGTCCAAACTCAAACTATCAGGAATCCGAATCTCCGGAATCAATGCTCGGGGAAAAGAATTAGCAGCAGGCAAAGCCTTTAAAAAGAAACAACTCAAGGGAATTCAAGTAGTAGCCAAACTTGGGGAGAATACCGTGGCAGAAAAAGGGAGTCGAACTGCTTACCTTCAGGTTATTGGCCCCAATAAGTTGCCACTTTTTGATCTAGCAAAAGGTTCTGGCAAATTCAATTGGTCTGGAGAAGAAGAGTTTTATACCGCCAAACAAGAGTTTTGGTATGATACCAATGAACAAACCCTTGTATTTTTTTACGAAAAGGGAAGCCCCTACGCTGTAGGAACCTACGAAATCAAGTTGTATGTCAACAACCAATACGTTGGGAGCAGCTCTTTTGCAATTGACTAATTGATTCTAGCCTTTATTTTTTGATTTATCCCGGTAGATTTTAGCTATTTATTTGGAGGGAAGGTGGTTTTCTACTACTTTTGCGGTCTATTTATTTAAATCCCAACAAACACATTAAAAAATGTTCCAAAGAAGTTACGAGACGGTATTCATTTTAACTCCCGTTTTATCTGATGTTCAGATGAAGGATACTGTCGACAAGTTTGTGAACTTGTTAAAAGAAGAGGGGGCAGATGTTATCAATGTGGAAAACTGGGGTCTTAAGAAGATGGCTTATACTATCGAGAAGAAGACTACAGGTTTTTATGTATTGGTAGAGTTCAAGGCTGATCCAACACTAATCAGAAAGTTTGAGATTGAAATCAGACGTGATGAGAAAGTAATGCGATTCCTGACTACTGTATTGGACAAGCACGCAATCGTGTATGCCGAAAGAAGAAGAAAAGGAGAATTTAACAAAAAAGCGGAAGCTAAGGAGGAGCAAGCCTAATGACACTAGTAAACGAACCTATCAACAGAGGCGAAATCAGAAAGAAGTATTGCCGATTCAAGAAGCATGGTATCAAGTATATCGACTACAAGGATCCTAACTTCCTTTTAAAATTCGTAAACGAGCAAGGTAAAATCCTTCCAAGAAGACTTTCAGGTAACTCTGCAAAGTATCAGCGCAAAGTAGCTCAAGCGATTAAGAAAGCAAGACATTTGGCTTTGTTGCCATTCGTAACCGACGGTTTGAAATAGGCCCACGGTGTATCGTTCAATCAATAAAGATCATTACAAATGGAAATCATTCTAAAAACAGATATCAAAGGTCTTGGATATAAAAATGACTTGGTGAGCGTGAAGCCAGGATACGGTAGAAACTACCTAATTCCTCAAGGTTTTGCTGTACTTGCTACAGGGTCAAACAAGAAAATCCTTGCTGAAAACATCAAGCAAGCAGCACACAAAGCCGAAAAAATCAAAACTGAAGCTGAAAATATCGCTGCGAAACTTGCCGAAACAACCCTTGAAATAAAGGCGAAAATCGGTGACTCCGGAAAAATCTTCGGAAAAGTGACTACCCTTCAAATTTCTGATGCGCTAGCAACTAAAGGATTTGAAATCGACAGAAAGAAAATCGCAATCACCGTTCCTGTGGAAGGTGCTGGCGAATTTACTGCTGACATCGACCTACACAGAGAGGTGAAGACGCAAGTGAAATTTGTCGTAGTAGGCGAATAACTTACTCCGTAAATCAAAAAAAAAGCCCCGCTTGTGCGGGGCTTTTTTTATGCCAATGCAGCTTGCAGATCGTCAACAAGCTTCTTGGCTACCGACTTGCTGTTTTTTTCTCTAGCAGCCTGAAGTACAGAAAGCGCAGCCTCACCTTTTGCTACCAATCCCGAAGAATTTTGATCGTTTTGGTAACTTCCCCAGCACCAGCTTAGCTCTGCCGCCAATTCTGACTGAGCTAATTTTTCCAATTTCTCGATGACCGGAGCCACCACTTTTTCCATTTTGTTGGAGTTCATCGCAGTAATTATTTAGTTGGTTTATTTTCTATTACTAAACAAATGACTGAATTTTTTTTAATTATTTCAAAATTTATTATTATTTATTAATGATTTAATAATTTCAATCGATTTCATAGCCCTTTTGACACTCAGATCCTGCTTCGAATCCGGGTTAGTAATGTCTAGATTTTTGACAAAGACAAGTCACTTGACACAAACAAATTAGCTTTCAAACCCGGGTTAATGTCAAAAATCTTTAGCAGTAGGTTTGGAAAAAATTTCAGAGAACTCTACCTTTGTACCATCAAAAGCAAGAACGATTGCTTTTGGATTATCCTGACTGATGGTGTAACTGGCAACACGTCTGATTTTGGTTCAGAAGAGTCTAGGTTCGAGCCCTAGTCGGTCAACAAAAAGACCTCCCATTGGGAGGTCTTTTTAGTTAGGGCTATTTAGAAGAACCCAAAAAGATCGGTTTTATTTATACATGCCGTTAAACAACATTTTGAAGGTACCATGCGCCTGTCCTCGGAAAGTAATCTCTGGACCAAAAGCATACAACTTCCCTTTGCCTATCTGCGCTTCAAACGCAGTCACTCCCTGCTTCAAGTATTGCTGTCCCCAAGCCCAGCCACTTCGCAAGGGAGGAGTCGTGCCAAACCAAGCCAACGGCTTCACTCCCACACGGGCAGCCTCAGGACTAAGTCGGAAGACAGGACTATTGTTAAACAATACATCTGCTTTCGCTCCCATCCCGAAATTGATTGAAGCTGATTGATCTACCTGCATTTCCAAAACGCTTCCTGGAATGTAGAATTTTTCTCCACTGAGACCTCTTTCTTTTCCATTAGCTACTTCTACTAAGGCATTGGATACTGGAAGCCCTAAATGGTTGGCTAAAGAGGTAGCAGCTCCAGCTGTGAGGATTTGTCCCCCATTTTCTAGAAATGCTTTCAATATTGGAATTGATTTTTCTACGGAAAGCCTTCCCAACATGGAATGGTACTCTGCTGGAATATCCTCCTTTTTCGGTTGAGCTCCAGCTCCATAGCCTCCTGAGCCACCAGGCATCCCTGGTCCTATAAAGAGCAAGACGTCGTACTTCTGGTTGAGATTACCCCCGTCGATCTCCAAAGGAAAGACCTGCGCATAATCGAAATGAAACTGCTCCAAGATCCATCTCGTCCAACCGGATGGCATGGAACCTCCATAATAATCGTACAATCCAATCCGAGCTGGCTTGATTTCTTTAGCTCCAGCAGGCATGGCTCGAACCGCCAAAGGATTCAATCCATAGTTCTTCGCTGCTTGCTCCAGGATTTTTTTACCTGCGCTTGGCACATAAAAAGAACCCGCTGGACTAGATCCTACCGCGGACTGGATTCTGTATACTTTAACCTTTCCTTTGAGCAAATCATTGACCGCTTTAAAGGAATCATTGACCCGAGCGTCTAGGAAATATCCAGAAGCCGAAGAGGACAACACCGGAGGCTCAGGTACGAGTAATTGTCCATAAGGCATCGCTTCAAAGGGCCCTTCAAAGCCTTCCATGATCCGATCTACCTCAATACCCATCTGGAATGCCAGGGTCCAACCTGCCGCATCGTAGGGACGAACAGGAGGTCCTCCTGGATATTGAAAATCGTTGGGGTGATCCTGTGGCTCAAACATATCGATCACATGGGGACGAAATGCCTGTGCCGTCTTTACGATATAAGATCCCTTGGGATAGGATTTGCCTCCCACCGTGAAATCGCTACTTGCCTGATGTACCAAAATACCAGACTTAATAAGTGCATTCAAAAATTTTACAGCAGTAGGGAAATCCGCCTGATCGGCAGGTAGGATGTATCCTCGGGGATCCCGCTTTTCAGGATCAGCATAGACCGAATCGTAGAAAGCCAAAGGAATACCTGATCTATTGCCAAAATAGGCCTCTTCAGGATCATCACCTGCCTGCTTACCTTTACTTGCCTCAAAGGAATTTTGAATTTCTTGTGCATATTTTGGATAGCGGGTCCAGGTATCTGTATTGCCTCGATCGATGGATTTTTTGCCCATCAAGTAAAAATTATACAACAACTCATCTCCATGGCGAACTGCATGATTCAAAATTGCATAGTTCATGGACACCGAATAGTCGATGGAGGTACGGAAAGACCAAGGACCTGGAGTTACTGGAAAAGGATTTCCATTGTTGGGAATCAAGCGATCTGGCACCAAAGGAATGGAATACGGGGAAGGATCACCCACAATTTCCGTCAAAATTCCAATCATGTTGTGGTAGTAAGGAGTGGTACGCAAACCGCCAT
>JBJOOF010000240.1:0-11391 GCA_046051425.1 Bacteroidota bacterium | reverse complement strand
AGCCCAGCAAGTGGCCATGGATCAAATCAAGGGGCACTTTGAAAGCAAGCAGACCGTTTTGCTTCAGGGCATCACAGGTGCTGGTAAAACAGAGATTTACATCAAATTGATTCAGGAGGCGCTTGGCAGTGGTTCTCAAGTCCTTTTACTGCTCCCGGAAATTGCCCTCACCACCCAGCTTGTGGGAAGGTTGAAGCAGGTATTCGGATCCAGCATGGGCGTGTACCATTCCAAGTACTCGGACAACGAACGCGTGGAGGTCTGGAATGGGGTGTTGAATGGGCGTTTTTCCTTTGTGGTGGGCGTACGGTCCTCCCTGTTTTTGCCTTTTGATAGCCTCGGGTTAGTGATTGTGGACGAGGAGCACGAACCCAGTTACAAGCAGTTTGATCCTGCGCCCCGCTACCATGCCCGAGATGCAGCGATCATGCTAGCCTACGTGCACCAAGCGCGCACGCTCTTGGGATCAGCAACTCCTTCCTTTGAATCCTATTTCAACGCCAGCCAGGGCAAGTACGGGCTGGTGCAACTCTCGGAGCGCTTTGGGAAGGCCACGCTACCCGAATACCACTTGGCGGATCTGGGTGCAGACCGGAAGAAAAACTTACTCAAACTTGATACCACACGTGTGCTGCGCGAACAGATTCAGCGTGCACTCGAGAATCAAGAGCAGGTACTCATTTTTCAAAATCGGCGCGGCTATGCCCCTGTCATGCAATGCGAGGATTGCGGTTGGACGGGACAATGCGTGCAATGCGACGTAAGTTTGACCTACCACCAGTTTGCCGCCGAACTCCGCTGCCACTACTGTGGCTACAAGGAAAAAATTCCATCGAGTTGTCCGGCTTGTGGTAGTACGCAACTCAGCACGCAGGGCATGGGTACCGAGCAAATCGAAGAATCTTTGGCCTTGCTTTTCCCCGAAGCACGGATGGGTAGAATGGATTTGGATACCACCCGATCCAAGTATGGCTACCAACGCGTCTTGGATGAGTTTGCCGCAGGCCAAATCGACATCCTCGTGGGTACTCAAATGATCACCAAAGGCTTGGATTTTGGACGAGTGACAGTAGTCGGCATTTGGGATGGGGACCGAATTCTGAATTTCCCTGATTTTCGATCGGGTGAGCGGGCCTTTCAGCAGATCACTCAAGTGGCAGGTAGGGCAGGTCGGAGAGCGGCCCAAGGTCATGTGGTGATCCAAACACGCAATCCAGACATTGAGTTGTACCAAAGCGTGATCAAGGGGGATTATGCAGATTTTTACGAGCAGGAGTTGAAGGACCGCAAGACCTTCTATTACCCACCATTTGTGAAGTTGGTGAAGATCACCACGCGGCATGCGGTCTATGGGACTGCAGAGAAAGCGGCGCATGCCTTGCATCGAGAAATAGCCAATCTACCCCTCAAAAAAATAGTGCTGGGTCCAGAAAAGGGGAGTATTGCCCGCATCAAAAACTTGTACCAGTTGGAGTCCTTGATCAAATTGGATCGGCAGGGAGATGCCCAGACCGTATTCAAGGATCGCTTAGCCAAGATTTTGGAAGACCTGCAGGCCATTCCAGAGTTTCGGGCTGTGCGTTGGATCGTGGATGTAGATCCGAATTAATTTTTTTTTTCTAGGGGTGTAGCGTTTTGGAAGGAACTTCCGTTTCACAACTAGCAAACCTTAAATCCCGTACTTCAGAAAGCGTGTGAACCTTAGCCTATCCTATTGAACCTAACAGATCTTGAACTTATCGATGGGTGCAAACGTCGATCAAAGATGCACGAGGAGTATTTTTTCAAAAAATACTACGGGTTTGTCATGGGCATAGGAAGGACCTATGTCAAAAGCGAAGACTTGGCTCAGGAGATTACCCAGGACACTTTTCTTAAGTTTTTTGACACCGTTGGAAGACTCAAAGAAGAAGTGGTACTGAAACCTTGGTTGCGCAGGATTGCGGTGAATACGGCAATTGACTACTACCGAAAAAATCGAAAATTCCGTTTTCATGAGGAGGTAGAAGGACACAGTCTCTTGCAAGTCAACGAGGATGCCATCGGCCAAATGAGTTACGAAGAAATCTTGAAGTTACTTCACCAGCTCCCAGAAGACCAGCATCTGATATTTACACTGTACGAAGTGGAGGGCTATAGCCACAAAGAAATAGCCGAAAAATTAGCAATTACCGAAAGTTCCTCACGCGTGTACCTGACTCGAGCCAAGCATAAGCTGCGCCAACTGATACACCTTTACCATACCGTTTATGCAGGAAGATAAGTGGAGTACCCGACTGGGGGAGCTGCTGCGCAAAAAGCAGGAGGAAGCCCCGCTACCTTACGCTCCTGGAGCATGGGAGGCCTTTGAAGCACGTCGAAATCAAAAACGTGGCATCCCACCCTTTTGGTGGTGGTCAGGAGGCATAGCGGCTTCACTCGCCTTGATCCTATTCCTAGGATTGCAGTGGACAGGGGAAAATCAGGAGAATCAAGTGGCCGTCGAAAACCAATCCATCCAAGAAGTAGCACCCAACCAATCTAAGCAAAGTCAAGGCAATCCTGAATCAAAGGAGAGTGAAGAAGTTCCGAAGGTTTTGTCTGAGCAGACTTCGGAGAAAAGTAGTCGTACTGGTACAAATCCTTTACAAGCCGCCCGACAAGAATCTCCTCGTTTGATGGAGAGTGACCTAGGGGTACAAAAAGGCCTTATTTCCTCGGCTGAATCCGCTCCCGAAAAGCTAGTGGAGACAACCTCGCAGCAGGCACAGGCGCTTGCTTCAGCCACGCAAGCAGCTCCACCAATTGCCAGCCTTGAGGCTGCAAGTCTTCAGGCCAGCCTTCAGGAAGGAAAAAGTTCAACCCCAACAACAACTACAACCACAGCTCCAAGCTATGCGGAAATTGTACCTGCTGAAGCAGCAGAACTGCTTGCACAGCAAAAAGATCCTTTATCCTTTTCCTTAGGACTTGGACCTGGATTTGGAAATAGTTCTGAGGCCAGTCAGGTGACTTCAGGATCCCGAATAGGTCTAGGAATGCAGGTGGATAAGGCTTTGGCCGGTAAGCTTCGCGTGGGTTCAGGGCTAGGGGTCAACTACCTCAGTCAGGCTACCGAGGGGCTATCAGGGATGATGTTGGCGGGTGTGAATTCACCCATTGAACGAACTACCCATGTGCAACAAGTGCAGGTAGATTTGCCGGTTTACCTCCGTTATTCGGTGACGCCCTCCAAGTCCATTTCGGTGCAAGCAGGATTTTCCAATCTACTGACCTTCAACCAATCAGCAGAGCAGGAATTGGTATTTACCCGGCAGGTTGCGGCGCCAGCAGATGGCACCGCCAACTCTCTCGGTACCCTGAAAAGTGCGCAGGTGGTCGAGACTACTCCCTTGGGTGGACCTAGCTCTCGGTTTCTTCCTTTTGCCCAAGCCAACCTAGGGGTGAATTTCCGCGTATACGAAACCAAGAAATCCAATTACCTGCTGATGCCCTTCTATTCCTATCCCTTGCAGGATATTTCTGGAACAGGGCAAAATCCAGCAGTCGTGGGTGCTGCATTTAAAATTACCTTCGGCACGCTTAAAAAATAGTACCTATTTTGAATACTAAACCAACGCTACCCCAGCCCAAGAATTTCTTGGGCTGTTTTTTTTACAAAAACCTAAGGAAGTCTTTATTTCCACCCAAGGCTCCAAATGAACCCACTCCATTTTGTTGTCTCTAAACAACAAAAAGACAAACTGTTGTTTTCAGAAAACATTTCTATTTCAAAAGATGGATTTTAAAGCAATTAGCCAATGATTTTAAAAAAAAAACTGCCCCTTTGCAAGAGGCAGTTTATTCCAGTAGAAAGTTGTAGGATATCTTCTTTACAACAAGGAATCCTTACACCTTAAATCCATCTTTTTCCAATTGTGGGCCAAATGGCTGTTGATAAAAGCGCTTGCCTGTGGCCTTGTAGAGGGAATTGGCTAGTGCGGCAAAGACCGGTGGGAAATAGGGTTCCCCCAGACCAGTTGGGTCCTCCTTGCTGTCCACAAAGTGTACTTCGATGGCTTTCGGCGAATCTTGTTGCCGAATCATGCGGTACTGATGGAAGTTGTTTTTATTGGGTACCCCATCCTTGAAGGTCAACTCTCCAAAAAGGGCATTGCCAATTCCATCTACAATGGCACCTTCTCCCATATTGATTGCTGAATCTCGGTTGACTACAATTCCACAATCCACGGCGGCAACTACTTTTTCGATTACAGGTTTGGAATCCTTGAGGACCACATCAACCACTTCAGCTACATAGGAATTGTGGCAGAAATAGGCGGATACCCCACGATTTACTCCTGCTGCAGGGCTGCTCCACTTGGATTTTTCTTTGACCAATTCCAAAACCCCAGCATAGCGCTTGGCATCGTAATCGTTATTTTTACCTACCGGGTTGGTTTCGGCGCGCTTGAGCAACTCCAATCGGAAGTCAATAGGATCTTTGCCCATCACTTCGGCTAGTTCATCCAAGAAACTTTGTTCCGCTGCTGCGATAAAATTGGAACCAGGGGCGCGGAAGGCACCCACCGTGATATTGGATTCAATTTGCCAGCCTTCCGCAAGGTAGTTGTCGATTGCCCCTGCGGGAAATCGGTCGGCATGAACGGGGGTTTCAGGGATGCCACCTGCTTTCACATGAAGTGCCAAAAGTTGGTTGTTGGCATCCAAAGCTGCTCGATAGGTGGCAGAGTAGCTTGGGCGATAAATTCCATAGCTCATATCGTCCTCTCGGCTATACACCATTTTGATGGGAACGCCAGCCTTTTGAGAAATCAAGGCGGCTTCAACCAGGTGGTGGCTGTACGCTCTCAATCCAAATCCTCCACCCATTCGAGCCAGCTTGATGCTGATTTTCTCTTTGGGAAGGCCGATAGCAGAAGCAATCGTGCCAATAATAAATTCTGGAGCTTGGGTAGGTCCGTAAATTTCTGCTTTGTCGGCTGTCACCTGTGCAAAGCAGTTGACCGGCTCCATGGTGTTGTGAGCTAGAAAGGGAGCGGTGTATGTTTTCTCAATAATTTTGGCTGCTTTTTTAAAAGCTCCTTCAGGGTCCCCGTCTCTGCGGAGGACATTTCCAGGTTTGCTGATGTATTCTGCCATCTTGGCCTGATGAGTTTCGGTACTTTCTAATCCTGAAGGCACCTTGACTTGCGATGGGGGCCCTCCAAATCCTGTCATGGAGAAGCTTGATTCTGGCGCCTTTTCCCAAGTAGCCTTGAGTAATTTTTTGGCTTGTAAGACTTCCCAAGTGGAATTGCCCACGATAGCAACCAGCTCGGAAAAGGTAGCGGTATCAAAAAAGTTGCGGACGTACTCGTCTTTAAATAGCTGAATTGAAAATACATCCAAGATACCAGGTAAGGACTTGACAGGTGAGGCATCAAAAGAGGCGAGTTTCATCCCAAAAGCTGGAGGATGTACGATGGCGGCATATTTCATGCCTTCTACCTGGTGGTCGATGCCAAAGAGCGGCGTACCGGTGATGATTTTTTCCAGGTCAACATTCTTTTTGGAAGTGCCGATGAGCGTAAAGTCTTTCGGGTCTTTAAGTGCAACTTCCTCTGGTACGGCCAGGGTAGCAGCCAGGGAGGCCAGTTCTCCGTAGCCTGCTTTCTTTCCGCTTCCTTTGTGCTCCAAGAACCCATTGGAGGTGGTGAGTTCAGCAGCAGGCACCTTCCAGGTTTGCGCAGCAGCATTGACTAGCAGCTGTCGTGCAGTTGCTCCTGCTGTTCGTAGTGGAGTCCACCCTTGGCGAATGCCTTGGCTTCCACCTGTAAATTGCCGTTGGAACCGCTCTGGCCAAAAGTCTGCCTGCTCCACAAGCACCATTTTCCAGTCTACACCTAGTTCTTCTGCTAGGATCATGGGCATGGAGGTTTTGGTATTGGAGCCAAATTCCGGATTGGCCGAATACAGGGTAACGACCCCATTTTCTCCAATTTTGATGAAACTATTGAGTTCAAACCATTCTTTTGGTAATGCCAACGCTGCCTCTGGGGTAGGTTTGCAGCCTGCCAGCCAACTGAAGCTTAGCATCATGCCTCCCCCTGCGAGAGCGGAGACTTTTAAAAAGGACCGGCGGTCTAATTTTTTATCTATGGTGGACATGGCTTATTCGTTAGCTATTTTGAGAGGCTGTTTTTACGGCTGCTTTGATTCTCAGGTAGGTACCGCATCGGCAAATGTTGCCGTTCATGGCTGCTTCAATTTCTTCCTCCGAAGGTGAAGGATTTTCTTTCAAGAAAGCTGCTGCAGTCATGATCTGACCTGCTTGGCAATACCCACATTGGGGCACATCGTGCTCCACCCAGGCCTGTTGAACAGGATGGTCTCCATTTTCGGATAAACCTTCGATGGTCGTGATGGCTGAAGTCCCGACACTTGACACAGGCAAGGAGCAGGATCTTGCCGCTGTACCATCCAAGTGGATGGTGCATGCGCCGCACTGGGCCATGCCGCATCCAAATTTGGTTCCCACCAACTGAAGGTGGTCACGCAGCACCCAGAGTAGGGGGGTATTGGGGTCTACCTCCACCTGTCGGGAGGTACCGTTAATTTGAAGAGTGAATTGGGCCATGGGTAGTAGATTGACTAAAATATTAAATCCTGTTGGACAAACTTAAATTTAGCAAAACTGTGAGCATTTTTCAATACCTGCTTTTAAGTAGTTGATAAGTAACTCAAACACTATTAAACCTTAGAACAGGTATTTACCAGCTGTTTTTGAAAAGTTGCCTAGTTTTTTTTGATAGGAACCCTTTGCTTTTCAAACAAAAAGGAGCCCATATCAATCAAGTTTTCAAAGATTGCCTTCTTTATTCTTGTTGTTCAAGACCAGTTTGTCTACCTCAGTCCACCGCTATTTGTTTGAATAGGGTAAGTTTTCATTTGATAAGTGGAGGTAGATTTTGAGATATTAATCCCAATTTTGTTGTCCAATCGATCTGTTTCTGCTCATGCCTCGCCTAGCTACCTATCTACCATCAACGAAAAAGCTTGTTATTTTACCCAAACTTCTACTTATTACTACCCTGACGCTATTGCTCGCCATGCAAGTGCAAGCACAGGAATCGGGGTCCAAGCAGATTGGAGGAGTGATTACAGCAACCAACAATGGGGTATCCATTATCCCTTCTTTCACTTTGGGTAGGCCAGCCCTTTTGTTTGATTTGAGCTTGAGCGGAGAGCGTTTTTCATTTGATCCCATGCTTCGCTTTGGAATGGATGGCAAACCTTGGTCTTTCGTCTTTTGGGGTCGCTACAAGGCCATCAAAGACAAGCCCTTTACTCTTACCGTAGGAGCGCATCCTGCCTTTATTTTTGCTGAGCGGATCGTCAAAGTCAATGGACAAGAAAAAACCATGTTTGTGAGCCAGCGATTTTTAGCCATGGAGGTGGCACCTATGTACAAGTTTTCCAATCGGCTGAGCATGGGTCTCTACTACCTGCGAGGGCATGGTTTCAATCCCATTCCTCCTGATAATTCCAATTTTTTGGCACTCAACACGGTAGTATCGAACATTCCTGTAGGCGGGGATTTTAACTTGCGTGTCAATCCTCAGTTATTTTACCTCAAGGTGGATGACACTTCGGGTACCTACATCACCTCCAATTTTTCAGTGAGCAAACCCGGATTCCCCATTGGATTTCAAGCATTGGTCAACCAAAAAATCAAATCCACCATTGCAGGGGATGATTTTATTTGGAACGTTGGAATCCAGTACCTTTTTTCCAATACCTATCAAAAGAAGTAAATACGACGGCTAGGAAAGTTCAAGGCTAGGAACGATGATTCTTTCCAAAAACTAGTTTTCCCACTTCAACATTCAGAATTGGGCGTTCAGCATTCGACATTAAAAAAGTAGCAAGTATCAAGACGCCTTGAAAAGCAAGAGACAAGAACCAAGAAATTAGACTAAAAACGGTACGAAATACAATTATTTTGGAAGGTTTCCGGTCAACTCAATGGTTCCTTTCTTCTTCATTCTTCAATCGGCGTTCAGCATTCGACATTAAAAAAGTAGCAAGTATCAAGTCGCTAGTATCAAGACGCTTAAGAATCACAAAACGAGAGCCAAAATACAATACTCTGGTACTAAATGGCCGGTTTCCGGTCAACTCAAATGGTTCCTTATTCTTCAATCTTCAATCGGCGTTCAGGATTCGACATTACTTAATTCCCGTATTTCGTATTTCGTCTCTCGTATTTGAAACCGTACTTTGTACCTTGTACTTCTACCATTAATCCCTAATTTTTCCTAACATCGTACCATGCTTCAAGATTCCTTCGGACGTGTACACGATTACTTGCGGATCTCTTTGACCGACCACTGCAACTTTCGTTGCAGCTACTGCATGCCAGTGGAGGAGATGGAGTGGATGCCGCAATCGAAGTTGATGAGCGCCCAAGAAATCGTGAAGCTGGCCGAAACTTTTGTGAGTCTTGGTGTTAAAAAAATCCGACTAACCGGTGGCGAACCCCTGGTGAGAAAGGATTTTGGGCAGATTCTGGAGGAGCTCGCTCGACTTCCCGTCGAACTCACCATGACCACCAATGGAATCTTGGTTCCGCAATACCTCGAAGCACTTAAAAAAGTAGGTGTTCGCTCCATCAATGTGAGTTTGGATACCCTCCAACCCGAAAAATTCTTCAAACTTACTCGGAGAGACCAGTTTGCGCAGGTTTGGGCCAATATCCTGCTCCTGCTCCAAGAAGGGTTTCGTGTAAAAATCAATGCAGTAGCCATGCAGGGACAGATCGAAGAAGAATTGATCGACTTTGTGCACTTGACCCGAGACCTTCCTCTACATGTGCGATTCATTGAATTTATGCCCTTTACTGGCAACCATTGGCAAGCCAAACAAGTAATCACCGCTGCCCAGATGCTCGATTGGGTTAAAAAGGAAGTGGAAGTGGTCAAGTTGGAGGATAAAACCCACGACACGGCCAAAAAATACCAAGTACCGGGTTATGCGGGAACCTTTGCCTTCATCACCACCATGAGCGAGCACTTTTGCGGGAGCTGTAATCGTCTGCGACTCACTGCAGATGGAAAGATTAAAAACTGCTTGTTTGGCAAGGAGGAACTCGATTTGCTTGGAGCACTTCGCCAAGGACAGGAAGTAACTCCCCTTATTCTGCAATCGCTCGCCAGAAAACATGCCGCCTTGGGCGGGCAGTTTAGCCAAGATTACAGCCAGGCCAACCCGAGTGCCATCGAAAACCGCAGCATGATCAACATAGGAGGATAATGAAAGAATTTATTTCCGTTCAAGAAGCCAAAGAAATCCTACAGGGCCTTTCCCTTTCCGGGGAAAAAGTGCAGTTGCCCTTGCAAAAAGCACTGGGATATTGGACAGCCAGCCCCATCCATGCACCCATGCAAGTGCCTTCTTTTGACAATTCGGGAATGGATGGCTATGCTATTGCTTGGGAGGATGAGGGAGAAAGTCGACTTCTTGCTCAAGTGGTGCAGGCAGGGGCTTTCCCGGATTTTACGCTAGAAAAGGGAACCGCCGTTCGGATTTTTACAGGGGCGCCTGTTCCCCAAGGTGCCGATACCATCGTGCAACAAGAATGGGTGCGGATAGAAGGAGATCGTATTTTTTTTGAAAGAGAAAAGTTGACCCAGGGGATGAACCTCCGCCGAGCAGGATCGCAATGTGAACAGGGGCAGTTGATTTTGCCCGAAGGAACACGCATTACCCCAGGAACGCTTGGACTCTTGGCTTCATTAGGGATCGAAGAAGTTTCCGTTTTTGCAGCGCCTCAAGTGAGTATCATTCTTACAGGCGATGAGGTTGTGGAGCTGGGGCAAGCCTTGCAGCCAGGACAAATCTACAATGCCAATGGACCCGCTCTTCTGGGTTACCTGAGTCAATTGGGAATCTCCGAAGTAAAGATTTATAAAGTGAAGGATGATCCCAATGAGGTGATTCGGGTCATTGGAGAAGCGCTAGCCTCCTCCGATGTGCTACTCCTTACCGGTGGGATTTCGGTAGGGGATTTTGACTTTGTGAAGGAAGGTTTGGCCGAAAATGGAGTAGAAACCCTGTTTTACAAGGTCAAGCAGAAACCTGGAAAGCCACTTTTGGCGGGAGTGAAAGGTAGTCAATTGGTATTTGCCCTTCCGGGCAACCCAGCTTCGGTGCTGACCTGCTTTATGCAGTACGTGAAGCCGAGTCTAGGAAAGTGGATGGGAAATCCAGCCGCTTGGGAGCAAGCAAAATCTTACCCCTTGGCCACCAACTGGGAAAAGCAGGTGAAGCTAACCGTGTTTCTCAAAGCGCGTCTGGTAGCGGGTGAAGTGGAGGTTTTACCTGGACAAGAATCCTTCAACCTCCTTTCTTTTGGATCGGCAGATGGCCTGATCGAGATTGGAGAGGATCAACAAGCCCTGAAGGAAGGAACTCTGGTGTCGTTTTATCCCTGGTAAAATGGAAAATTGGGACTATTTCTTGTACCTGTTGATGCCCTTTGCGGCCTTTATGTATGCTGCTGTAGGGCACGGAGGAGCGAGTAGTTACTTGATGATTTTGGCCCTTCTTGGCTTTGCTCCGCAGGAAATTCGTCCCTCAGCCTTGATGCTGAATGTATTTGTGTCCTTGATTTCCTTTTTGAATTACCGGAAAGCAGCAGTCTTCCCCATGCGGCTATTCCTTACTTTGGTGATTTTCTCCGTTCCGGCAGCCTACCTTGGCGGGCGGATTTTATTGGATGCCACGATCTACAAGCAGGTGCTTGGGGTATTGCTTCTTTTTCCAGTGTTGCGATTTGCAGGGCTTTTCCCTGTATCCGCTCAACCCAAATTCACCCAGCAGCCCTGGATGGTTGCTATCCTCGGAGGAAGTATCGGCTTGCTTTCGGGGATGATTGGCATTGGCGGAGGGATAATTCTTTCTCCGATCCTTCTGCTTTTGGGTTGGACAAGTGTGAAGGAAACAGCCGCAGTAAGTGCGCTCTTTATTTTTGTGAATTCCATTGCTGGATTTCTAGGTGCTTCGGTATTTCGAGTAGAGTTGAGTCCCCAACTGTGGATGCTACTTCCGCTCACCGTGGCCGGCGGAGCACTTGGAGCCTATTTTGGAGCCAAAAAATGGAGCCCCAAATTCCTGACCTACCTCTTGGCTTTTGTGCTGGCTTTTGCAGCGATTAAGTTGATTTTTGGGTAGGGGTTAGAAGGCTATGTAGAAATACGATTGAAATAAAGTAGAAATAGACTTCGCTTCGCTCCGTGAAATAATAAAGAGAAATAAGATCGAAATAGAGTAGAAATAGACTTCGCTTCGTCTACCTGCTGAAGGCAGACTCCATGAAATAAGTGAACTTCCATCTGGACTTCCTATTTCACCGAGCTTGCTCGGTTTATT
>JBJOOF010000239.1:0-4988 GCA_046051425.1 Bacteroidota bacterium | reverse complement strand
TAGGAGGTAGCAGGAGTGAATGTTTTTTCTCCTGTCGAAGCATTGACCTGGGTGGCGAGTTTCACTCGTATGGTCAAATCATCATCAAGATCCCCTCCAATGCTGTAGATGGTGGCAATCGTCGAGATAAACACCTCTCTTGCTGCAAAGGAAGTAATGAGCGCAATGCCTATTTTCCAATCGTAGCCTAGGGGTTGGATTACCGGTTCAATGGCCCTACCCATGATCCCGATA
The DNA here is from genome assembly GCA_046051425.1 of Bacteroidota bacterium. Lineage (GTDB taxonomy): Bacteria > Bacteroidota > Bacteroidia > Cytophagales > Cyclobacteriaceae > Algoriphagus. The sequence continues at coordinate 4,754 of JBJOOF010000239.1, read as the reverse complement.
AACGAGTTTTCCAATAACTTAGAACTGGTTTCTGCCTCGAATAATGCCGCCTGCTCAGGGGTAGATGCCTGTTCCTGCTGGGCAATTCCCTGCTGCCGAATCTCATCCATCGTAGCAGGAGGTCCATAGGATGCCAATACCCAAAGCACAATGGATATCGCCAAAATCACCTTTCCAGCCTCAAAAACGAAAGTTTTGGACTTCTCTACCATGGTGATGCCTACATCTTTCCAACGCGGAATTCGGTAGGAAGGGAGTTCGGTCATCAAGAAACTCTTCTCATCCGTTTTGAGGATCACTTTGAGTAAAAATGCTGTTCCTAGGACTCCAAGTACACCTAACAAATACAGGCTAAGTAGGGCAAGGGCTTGGAGGTTGATAAAGCCAAATACCCTATCCTGAGGTACGCTCAATCCGATTAATATAATGTATACCGGTAGCCTAGCTGAGCAACTCATCAAGGGAGTAACCAGGATGGTTATCATTTTTTCTTTCCAATTCGAAATGTTTCGAGCGGCCATGACGCCCGGGATCGCACAAGCCACTCCAGAAACTAAGGGAACGATGCTTTTGCCATGCAAGCCAAAGGGGCGCATCCAGCGATCTAAGAGGAATACCACACGGGACATGTAGCCTGTATCTTCCAAAATGGCTAGAAAGCCAAATAGCAGAGCGATTTGAGGAATAAAGATGACTACACCACCGATACCAGGTATCACTCCTTCAGCCAATAGTCGGGTGAGTGGCCCATCGGGCATGGCGGTCAAAATCCGACCACTGATATCTGCAAAAAAGCCATCGATCCAATCCATGGGGTAAGAGGCCCAGGAAAAGAGGGTTTGGAAGATCAATAGGAGTACTCCGATAAAAATAACATAGCCCCAGAAGGGATGCAGGACCACTTTATCGAGGGTAGATTTTACTTTAGGTGCCGATTTTTTGGTTAAAGCTTTAGTTACTAATTCGGTAATCTTTTTGTACCGGATCTTGGTTTCCTCGAGTTGTGCTTCTTCTATGTTGAACCCACTTTCCTCCAAGGCTTGAGCCAGCCAAGTTCGTTTCGCTTCGGAGATGGACTTGTCCTTTGCTCCAAATCGAATCATCTGGTAGGCCTGGTAGATGTTTTCCAAACCAAATTTCTCCTTCACTTGGTCCAGCAAAGTAGCAGGTACTACCTCAAGGATATCGATAAATTGAGGGGCTTTTGAAAAATTACGTTGATGGATGAGCTCCTTGATTTGCTCCAGACCTTTTTGATTTCGCGCATCGGTTTGAAGGATGGGGACACCCAGGTGCTTAAAGAGTTCGTAACTCCGAATTTCAATATTTTTGGCCGCTGCCAAATCTGCCATATTCAGCAGGATGGTCAGGTTGATTCCCAAATCGATCAATTGAGTTGCTAGAAAAAGCCCTCTAGATAGCTGAGTAGAGTCGATTACAAGCAAGACATAATCCGGTCTTTTTTCAAGTTCTGGATTATTAAGCACCCGGTGGGCGATGATTTCGTCTTCGGAATTAGGGAATAAACTGTATGTGCCGGGAAGATCGAGGATTTCAAAATTTTCTCCTTGAATTTGAAGGGTTCCGGTCTTCTTATCGACTGTTACGCCTGGGTAATTTCCAATTTTTTGGTTGAGGCCCGTGAGGTAATTAAAAATAGTGGACTTGCCTACATTGGGATTACCAATGATGGCAATTTGCGGAGTACCCGTTCCTTCAGAATGATCTTTTGAAGCCATGGTCAGGAGAGTAATTCAATTCGAATCAAAGCAGCTTCATTTTTCCGCAAAGCAAGTAAAGTTTCCTCCAATTGAAAGGCCATAGGACCACCTGAAGGTGCTTTGTGTTGCAGGGTTAGTTGCTTTCCTGGAAGAAAGCCCAATTCCATTAAATTGATTTTTAATGGGGAGGAACTGATTTCCAAGATTTTACCAGATTGATTGAGCGTGAGTTGGTCCGCAGTCATGAATGTATCCTAACCTTTGACCAAAAGTACGGGTATTTGGAATGAATCTAAAGAAAAATAAGGAAGAAATTTTGAGTGATTATCCGTAAGTATGCCAACGACTCAATCCGCCAGTTAGTTATTGCGGATAATCGCTAACTGTTGACAGTCCACGGTTCACAGCTCACTTAAATGATCCTCAAACTTTATTTTTTGTTCACTAGAAATAAAGCGGATATAAGTAAGATTTTGAATCGGTTTCGCGATAAAAAGTTTGAATTGCAGGGAGTGCTTGGAGGCCTTAAAAAGTTCCTTTGACCGATACTTGGAAATTACGTCCTGGGTTCACAATTCCTGAACTATACCCCCGGTATTGCAGGTCCAACAGATTTTCGACTCCTGCATTGATTTGGATGTTTGAGGTGATCGGAATTCGAGCAGCTAGGTTGATGATCATCCAAGAAGGGGAATAAGGCTTGCCTTGGGCATCTGTTGCGTAGAGCGCAGGTTTTGCGATTTCTTCTTGAGGCATTTTCTCAAAAGGCATGGCCGCACTGTACTGGGCACTCAATTCCAAGGTTCCCTTTTTTCCGTGTAGTCGAAGTTTACTCGCTCCAAAGGCAGGAGCGGCATGCCTTGATGGGCTGCTGCTTTTATCGTCCAATTCTTCGACGCCTTTTTGCCAGTTGTAATTGGAGCTGAGCAGGAGCTGACGACTCAAGGCCAACTCAAATCCAGCTTGAATTCCTTTGACCTCTGCAAAGGCTGCATTTTGTATGGAGAAGAGCTGACTTAGCTCACCACTGTAAAGTAATTCCGTTTGACCATTAAAAGTGGTAGGTCTCCTGACCATGGCTTTGTCGAGCCAAGTGTAGTATCCAGTCACATCCAATTTTAGAATACTATATAGTACTTTGTTCAGGTTTAACTCGGCGTTGTAAGCATATTCGGGGCGTAGTTGTGGATTAGGTACCAACAAACTGCCCGGCTGGGAATCAAAAATTTTCCCCATATCATCCACATTCGGCGCTCTGAAACCAGTGGCTACCTGTGGGGAGATGCTGAAACTGGGATCCACTTGGTACACAAACCCTAAGTTACCTGTAATCGAGTGGTAGTTATCCTTGAACTGGACTACGGGTAGGGGATAAAAATTTAGGTTGTTGGAAAAGTCTGCATTGATTCCATTGATAGTGTAGCGCAGCGCCGATTGCATCTTCCATTTGGGGCTAAGTGGAGCGGCATAATTTGCATAGATAGCCCACGAAGTCCAGGTGGAATTGGGATAGCGAGCGGAGGCGGTAGAAGCTTGTTGATTGGAAATGTTTAATGACTGTCCTTTTGAATCCACTTGATTGATCACCGCTTCAAAACCATAGTTGAGGAAGTGGGACGTGAATAGGGTTTTGATAAAGTCAGCATTGAGAGAAGATGCCTGAACTTTTTCTATACGTTCAAATTGAGTGGCATTGCCCACCCGACGGTCGATTCGACTTTCTTCAAAGAACTGGGAAGCGGCTGTAATTTTTGCTTGGTCGTAGATCTTTGTTGGATTTGTGGTCTTCCAATTGAGCTGCTGCATCATCCAACGCTGTGGACCATAATCCCATCGGGCAAATCGTAGTTTTCCATCCCGTTTTTCAATCAAGCGGTCGTAACGAGGGATGTTTCCTGTGGAAGAGTAATGAAATGCATAGTCTATTGTTGAATTTTCGGAAGCTTTGAAACTGATTTTCTGCATCAGATTCACCTGCTTGTAACCTGTGCCGATCTGCTTTCGTGGGTTGGGGTTGGTGATTTCTTGGTCTATGCCATTGATTCGTTCCACGTAGGAGTTACGGAGATAGGAGGCTTGCCCTTTATTTTTACCCATTTTCAAATCCCCAAAGTCAAAGTAAGAAGTGCTCGTGACAAATGCCCATTTCCCTTTGCCATAGCTAAAGTCCGCATGAAACGTTTCCTCCGAATAGGCTGATGAAAACCGGCTAACCACGTTTCCTTTGAGTTGCTGATTTTCATGATTAGGGCGAAGGGTTTCAAAGACCATCACCCCACCAATGGCATCTGATCCATACATCACTGCACCTGGTCCAAATAGAATCTCGGTATTTTGTAGGGAAAATGGATCAATTGAAATTACCTGTTGGAGATTTCCACTTCTGAAAATTGCTGTATTCATCCGTACTCCATCGATGGAGTAGAGGAGTCGATTGGCTGAGAACCCTCGGATCATTGGGCTTCCGCCTCCCAGTTGACTTTTTTGTACAAATACCTCCCCAGAGGACCCTAACCAATCCGCAGTAGTGACGGGATTGCGCAGGTCAAGCCATTCAGAGTCTAGTTGCCGCACTTTTCCGGAAACATCGGCTTCGTTTTGATTCCACCGTGATGCGGAAATCACCGTGGTGGCAAGGGTAAGGGAACTGGATTCTAGGTAAATCAAGTAGTTCACTGCCTCGAGTTCATCCCAAGAGAGTGTTTTGCTTTTGTATCCTAGTCGAGAAAAGGTAAGCGGGTTTTTACCTTGAAACACAGAAATACTGGCGGTTCCCATTTCTGTGGTGGAGGTGCTTGCTTTTGTTTTTTTATCGAAAATTTGGACACCAGAGATGGCCTGCTGACTTTCGTAATCCAATACACGAAGTTCCTGAGCAAGAGCGAAGGGCCCAGTTCCCACCAAAAGGAATAGAAAGTAAATCCAGAATTTCATGTCAAAAACTTGAACTCAAAATTAGCACATGATCCTACAGGAAAATAGGGGTTTTTGGATGAATGGTGTTTTTTTTAATACCTATGGTGATTTGGATCA
>JBJOOF010000238.1:0-6857 GCA_046051425.1 Bacteroidota bacterium | reverse complement strand
ACCTATGTCCAACTCCTCAACCTGGAGTTTCCTGAATCACCCTACACCTTCTCGGTCAATAATCCAGAAGCAGGAGTGGGAAATAAAGCTTCATTGGAGTCCGCAAAAGGATACGAACAAGCATACGAAGCCTATTATGCAGGCAACTATTCACAAGCAAGGGAGTTGATTTTTGCTACCTTAGAAAAAGCCCCCTTAACCCGCAATACAGAAAAATTGCTCTTACTGAATGCGATGGTAAGCGGCAAGATAGAATCAAAGGAACTGTTCAAATCCAAATTGGTAGAGTTTATACAAAATGGAAAGGAGCAAGACTTAATTACTTTGGCAAAAGCCATGCTTCAACCCCTACTTAGTCAAGAAGAATTGGATACAAAAGCTAATTCTGCACCAACTGTAGGTGAATCTCCCATTTCACCCAAAGAATCGGAAAAAGAAATTAATGTTGAAAAAGAAGCAAAGGAAAGCCCTTACAAGGCTACTGATGACCAAACCCATATATTTGTACTAGCATTGAGCCCAACTGATGTAGAAACGGCCAAAAATTTGCTAAGTGATTTGGAGGCATTCCATACGCTATCCTTTGGGAGTTCTAGATTGCGAACCGGAAATATGAATTTAAGTACAGACCTTTCCATTTACATCATCAGTCCCTTCTCTAACGCAGAGAAAGCGTTAAGCTATTTGAAAACGTTTCAAGAAAAATTCACTTCGATTGGATTGAATGAAGAAGTTAAAAACAAGGCCTTCTTTATTTCGATAGAAAACTTCCAAATATTGAATCGAACAAAAGATTTGGAAGAATACCGACAGTTCTTTACCTCTACCTACCAATAAATTATGGCTAAACCTGATCCTTTCACCCGAGAAAATTGGGCATCTAAAACGATCAACTATTTGTGGAAAGGCTTTTTTGGGGGCCTGGTCTTCTTTATCCTTTTTGTCTGGTTGGTCAGCATTAATTTTTTAGGTCTTTTCGGGACGCTCCCTGATTTTAAGGCCCTAGAAAACCCTGATAGCCAGCTCGCCTCCGAGTTGTTTGCTGCAGATGGGGTGCTATTAGGAACCTTTGCACGAGAAAATCGAAGCCCTGTAACCTTTGAAGAACTTTCTCCCAATTTGGTTCAAGCCTTAATTGCTACGGAGGATGAGCGATTTGAAGAACATTCTGGAATTGACTTAAAAGCCATGCTACGGGTGTTTGTTAAATCCATCCTCTTGGGCCAAGACTCTGGAGGAGGATCTACCCTAAGCCAGCAAACCGCTAAAAACTTATTTAAGACTCGTACAGATGCCAGTTCAGGTTTATTGGGTTCCATTCCTGGTTTACGGATGCTCATTATCAAAACCAAGGAATGGATCGTGGCTACACAATTGGAACGTGCCTATACCAAAAATGAAATCCTGACCCTCTACTTGGATACTTCAGAATTTGGATCAAATGCTTTTGGCATCAAGACTGCTGCCAAAACCTTTTTTAATAAGTTGCCTCAGGACCTAAACCTTCAGGAATCGGCTGTATTGGTAGGCTTATTCAAAGCTCCAACCTATTACAGCCCAGTATTTAACCCTGAAAACTCACTCAGAAGACGAAATACAGTGCTCTCCCAAATGGTGAAGAACAAATTTCTCACTGAACCAGAATACGATTCTATTTCACAACTTCCCATAGTCCTAGATTACCAAGTTCAAAATCAAAACCAAGGCCTTGCCACTTATTTTCGAGAAATCGTAAAAGCTGACCTAATCAAGTGGACCAAGGAAAATTTGAAATCTGATGGAACTGCCTATGACCTTTTTGGAGATGGATTGAAAATTTATGTAACCATTGATAGCCGAATGCAACGCTATGCTGAAGAATCCATGAAGGAGCACATGAACGAGCTCCAAAAAGGATTCTTTAAAGAAATGGGAACTCGAGATCCATGGATCAATGAAAGTTACCAGGTGATTCCAAACTTCATTGAAAACGCAGTGAAGCGAACGGAGGCCTACCGCCTACTTCAACAACGGTATGGTGACCAAACAGATTCGATCGAACTAAAACTGAATGAGAAAAAGAAAATGAAAATTTTCTCATGGGAAGGGGAGCGCGATACGCTGATGAGCACCATGGATTCCATGCGTTATTACAAGAAATTTTTGCAAACAGGCATGATGACCATGGACCCTTCTACGGGTCACATCAAGGCTTGGGTGGGCGGAATTGATCACAAATACTTCAAGTTTGACCATGTGAAAATTGGAAAAAGGCAACCTGGTTCTACTTTCAAACCATTTGTCTATGCTGCCGCAATAGAAAATGGATACAGCCCCTGCTATTCCGTAGTAGACCAACCTGTAGAAGTAAATATCCCTGGACAGCGCCCCTGGAGTCCTGCCAATGCAGATGGAAAATTCTCCAATCAGCGGATGACTATCCGAAGAGCCATGGCCCAGTCAGTCAACTCGGTTACGGCTTACATGATGAAAAAGCTGAGCCCCTTGATTGTGATTGAAACCGCAAGGCGACTAGGTATCACCAGTGACCTTGAAGAAGTTCCTTCTTTGGCACTTGGCGTAAATGATGTGAGCATTTTTGAAATGGTCGGCGCCTTTGGCACATTCGTCAACAAGGGTGAGCACATCACGCCCTACTACATCGATCGCATCGAAGACAAAAATGGAACCCTGATTCACCAATTCACCCCCAAGAAAAAGCCTGCCATGAGCGAGGAGCATGCCTATCTGATGACCTACATGCTACGAGGAGGATTTGAAGAATCTGCAGGAACTAGCCAAGGCGTTCCTAGCTCGATTCGAGAAGGCAATGAATTAGGAGGAAAAACAGGAACCACTCAAAATGGATCCGATGGCTGGTACATGGGTATCAGTAAAGACCTTGTTTCTGGCATATGGGTAGGCGGAGATGACCGTGCCATCCACTTCCGAAGCTGGGCTTCCGGTCAAGGCGCAAAGACTGCTCGCCCTATTTGGGTGAAATTTATGGCCAAGGTCTATGAGGATGAACGCCTTGGATACACCAAAGGCCCCTTCCCAAGGCCTGAGCGCCCTCTGAGCATAGAAATTGATTGTGATAAATATGAGTTTGACAGTCAACAAAATGCAGGCTTTGACTACGATGCCAAGAAAAATGATTTCTAAACTCGGATCAATCTCTACCAAAACAGCCTACTTGTTGGGCTGTTTTTTTTAATTTCACCCCATGCATTCCTCCTCATTTTTGCCCGAAGATCACCTTTCTTTACCGGATCAGCCGGGGGTCTACAAGTATTACAATGCGGAGCAGGAGTTGATCTATGTAGGCAAGGCCAAAAGTCTGAAAAAGAGAGTCAGCAGCTATTTCAATAAAAATAGCGGCATCAACCTGAAGACCAGGCGCATGGTCAAGGAGATCTCCAAAATCGAAATCACCCTCGTCAACTCGGAGTTGGATGCACTCCTCTTGGAAAACAACCTGATTAAAAAGACCCAACCCAAGTACAACATCCTACTTCGGGACGACAAGACCTATCCTTATTTACTCCTCACCAAAGAGAATTTTCCTAGACTTTTCCCCACCCGCAAATACATCCCGCGAAGAGGAACCTACTTTGGCCCCTTTGCCAGTGTCAAGGCCATGAATAACGTCTTGGACCTGATACGGGAGCTCTTCACCATCCGTACCTGCAGCCTTGACCTTTCCTACTTGAAGATTCAAGAGGGCAAATACAAAGTCTGCCTAGAATACCACATCGGCAACTGCCAAGGGCCCTGCATAGGGAAGCAGATCGAGGCTGACTACCTCGCAGACTTGGAACAAGCCAAACACATCCTGAAAGGCAACTTAGCCCCCGCCAAGACACACTTCAAGCAGCGGATGGAAATACTGGCCGAGAAGCTCGCTTTCGAGCAAGCGCAGCAAGTGAAAAACAAGTTGGACCTCCTCGAAAAGTACCAAGCCAAGTCGCTCATCACCAATCCGAGCATTGCAAACCTGGATGTCTGTACGCTAGTCTCAGACGAGAAAACAGCCTATGTCAATTACATGCGGGTCAAGAATGGGGCCATGGTCACCTCCAAAAACGTAGAACTCAAAAAACGATTGGATGAATCCGAGGAAGAACTCCTTGTGACTGCCTTGATTCGTCTACAGGATCAATTTCAATCAGATGCGGAGGAAATCTTGGTCAATCTAGAGCTCGAACCCATCGAGGGATTAAACTTGACCGTTCCCAAAATCGGAGATAAGAAAAAGCTGATCGAGCTGTCCCTCAAGAATGCCTTCTATTACAAAAAAGAAAAGGCGCTCCTACAGGGCCTCAACCAAGACAAAAAAGATCGGGTGATCCGACAGCTTCAGCAAGACTTGAGCCTCCAAGAAATCCCAGACCACATCGAATGCTTTGACAATTCCAATATCCAGGGAACTAACCCCGTAGCCAGTATGGTCTGCTTTAAGCAAGGCAAGCCAGCTACCAAGGAATACCGACATTACCATGTGAAGACCGTGGAAGGCCCCAATGACTTTGCGAGCATGAAGGAGATCGTAGGGAGACGCTACAAGAGACTGCTAGAAGAAGGGCTGCCCCTTCCCAAGCTCGTCGTCATTGATGGGGGCAAAGGGCAATTGTCCTCTGCGGTGGAAGCTTTGGAAGAGTTGGGGATTTATGGGAAGATGCCGATCATTGGCATTGCCAAACGACTGGAAGAAATTTACTTCCCTGGGGATCAATACCCGATTCACTTGGACAAAAAATCTGAGAGCTTGATGCTGATTCAGCGCATCCGAGACGAAGCGCACCGCTTTGCAATTACCTTCCACCGACAGGTACGGAGTAAGAAAGCCTTGGGCACCCAATTGACCGAAATCGAAGGGATTGGTACACAGACCGCTCAAAAATTACTGAAGGAGTTTAAATCTGTACGAAAGCTTCAACTCGCATCTGAAGAAGAAGTAGCAGCAGTGATTGGCGCTGCCAAAGCAAAAGTGCTCTTGGAAGGCCTAGCAAAAAATAAAGCCCCGAACTGATTCGAGGCTTTATTTTTTACCATTCCCAAAGGGAATTTTCAAAGTCTAAGAGTTTGTATTCGAAGGCCATGGCATCTAGAAATGCTTGTAATTTTGGCCAATCTGCTCCATACTTATCTTTTTCTGCTTGGGAAAATTTGTCAAATCTCCTGCTAGTTAAATCCGCCAGGGTCATATCATCTTCATTTGTAACTTTGGAAATTACTGAACGGAACATTCGTTTCTCAAATACCTCTGCGTAACTCTTCGATTCTGAAGAATTATCAAAATTAATCCACTTCCCTACAATTTTTTCTTTCTCAAAATATTCCATCAATTCCTTGTACGGAATGTATGCGAAAGTTTTTTCAAGACCTGCAGAACTTTGCCCGTTCACTGGATCATAGTTCACTTCAGCAGGCTTAACTAATGCAAAGTACTTTATATCAAACTTAATCTGAGAGCGATGACGATCGAAAACAAAATCTTCTTTGAAATCTAAATAATACAAATTTTTAACAAATAGTGGAGTTTTGAAATCTGTTTCCTTAAAAAGAGAATCAAACTTAACTACTCCAATTTCCTTAGAATTTTCAAGAGTATCGGAAGAATAAGCTTTTACATTGCCAGATGTTACAGCCTCATAAATGTATCTCATTATCCCATTATCTTTCTTATCGCCAGAACCGTATAAAGGAAGATTATATTTTTCTTGGAGATCTATTCTTCTCCAGACGGAAATCTGATACATTTTATCCTCTTGTCGGATGGTATCCTTAAACTCAAAGTCTACATCCTTTGCATAGGTCTTCGGTTTTAACGCTGTGGGATTGACTGTAGTTGATCCCGTCTGTGCAAAAACTTCATTTGTTAAGCCTAAGCCTACAAACCAAAGTAGAAAAGTGTATCTCAAGAATAAATTCATTTCAAATATATTTTAGATTCTCTTTAGGGATATTACTTGACTCGAACTGTGAAACTTGACTTAAATGATGGTAAAGTAATTTTTTCTCCTCTAAAATTGGTTCGAGTGATTTCATCAATAAAAACGACAAAAACATCTCCTGGAGCCGCACTTTCTAAAAGAGAATTAAATCCACCTCCTCCACTTATTCTAGCTTCTGCGCCTCTCGCTACTCCATTTCGAGACAATTGGATTCTCCCAGCACTTACTGCATAATTTGCATCCTTAGGCATGGTACGAGCAAAAGTTGGTTCCGATTTTGCGACAATTTTTGCTCCGCTCAAGGCCATTATATTTTGCACACTACTCAAGTCAAGTTCCTTACCATTGGCAGCTTGAAGGACAAGTGTTGGATCGGGTACTGGTTTTACTTTAAAGGTCTCTGTACCAATTTTATTACCTCCACTGCTAACCCCAATGGCTACCTCTGATAAAGATTTAGGAACAACAGTTACTGAACCAGGCTTACCTCCCTTAATTCCATCCGCATTGGTGAATGAAAAGTCAGGTGCATAAGTTGTACCTAAAGCCGGAACCTCTATGGAAAGTTCATTTGCACAACCTAAATAAAGTTGCTGCACTACTTCAGAAGAGATTTTTATAACCGGTTGAGCGACAGTGTATTCGTAGGTCAAATCGTAACTTTTATCCTCTCCATTTGAGCTATTGTTAATCTTAGCAGTCAATACTCTTTTGGCTTGTCCATTAACGTAATTCGTGGCTGGAGGAACTACAAACTCAATCTTACCGATTCCTTTTTCATCAACAGGAATCGCACGTCCGTCAACAGTCATGGTTGGCAAGGAAAAAGAAGAGGATGCAGCTAAATACATCTCTCCACTAAATTTAGTACCGGCAGCTACGGTATTCGAAATTGCAGAAATTTTTGCGTTGAACTGATCT
>JBJOOF010000237.1:0-19693 GCA_046051425.1 Bacteroidota bacterium | reverse complement strand
CCAGCCACGGCATCTTCCGGTGGGGCAGTCTTTATGGTAGTAAGCGGTGGGGCAGGGTCAACCCTCTATAAAAACATTGCGGACCAAAATTACCTTGAAGACCATGACATGAATGGAAAGGCCTATTTGGTCAAAGACACGCTTGAACCTTTCGAATGGGAACTTTCTGAAGAAACCAAGAAAGTAGGGAATTACACCGCTCAAAAGGCAAGCTTCACCAAAATCGTCGATTCAAAGCGTTTTTCAACTGGGATGACGGAAATGGAAAATGTGAAGGATACTTTACAAGTGACCGTCTGGTTTACGCCTGAGATTCCCGTTTCCCATGGGCCAGAAAACTATTTTGGCCTACCAGGATTGATCTTAGAAGTTCAAAATCTAGGAAGAACGCTCATTTGTGAAAAAATTGAATTGAATCCTTCTGCCGATCCGGTGGTCATCGAGCTCCCTTCCAAAGGGAAAGAAATTAACCTAGCTGAGTACAAGAAAATGCAGGAGGAGGGAATGAAGCAAATGATGAATCGCTACCAAGGGAAGCCAGGAGATGGGAACAGAATGGAGATACGAATAGGAAATTAAATCCAAGGCCTAGATTCCTGCCTTTCTTAATTGGAAGCCGAAAATCGGGCTCCCTTCACCTCATTTTTCCTTCTTGTTGATGCTATTGATCAAAAGAATTAGTCTGCTCGCTTGCTTTTGCATGCTTACTGGGGTCTCCATGGCGCAAACCAAGCCCCTGACGGGGTTTGTGTTAGACAGCCTCAATCGGCCCATTGCCTATGCCAATGTGGTGGCCATCAATCAAAGCACGCAGAAAATTGCCGGGTTTGGCATTTCCAACAACGAGGGTAAGTTTAAGGTAACCTTGCTCGAAGGTCCTTCCTACCTGATTCGCGTTTCTTTTGTGGGTTACCGGCAGTTTGAACAAGCGCTCAACACCTGGGATTCCGATACCCCACAGCTGGTCATCCTCAAGCAAAGTGATACCCAACTTGGACTAGTAGAAGTGGTATCCGAGATGCCTGTCACCATGAAAGGAGATACGCTCACCTACAAAACCGATGCGTTCACCACGGGTACGGAGCGGAAGCTTGAAGATGTCTTGGAAAAACTCCCGGGCTTCCAAGTGGATGAGGAGGGTGGCGTCAAGGTGCAAGGAAAAACTGTGGATAAGGTGCTGATCGACGGGAAACCGTTTATGGATGGAAATACCAAATTGGCCACCAAAAACCTGCCCGCCAATGCGGTGGACCGGGTGCAGGTTTTGAAAAATTTCAACGAAGTTGGTCCCATGCGCGGCCTAGACACCAATGAGAACTTGGCACTTAACATTCAGCTGAAGGAGGGTAAGAAAAATATGGTCTTTGGAGACCTGACCGCAGGTGTAGGTCCTCAGAAACGGTATTTGGCGCATGCCAATACCTTTTACTATGCGCCCAAACTCAATGTCAACTTTATTGGCGGCACGAATAATGTGGGGGAGCAGCCCTTTACCTTGCAGGATTATTTCCGATTTTCGGGAGGCATGGGAGGACTTGCCACTCGTGCTGGATCCCGAGTACAGGTCGATGGGGAGGATTTGGGGATTCCAATGGCCACCCGCTCCAATGCCAATTCGCTTGAGACCAACTTAGCAGCCTTCAATCTGAACTATTCCCCATCCTCCAAGTGGAGGCATACCGGCTTTGTCATCGGGTCTACGTCAAACAATGAATTGGGAAGCAGTTCCCTACGCACCTACTTAAATTCCGGACAAAACAATAAGGAAGAACTCCAGTCTTCCTCTGCGGTAGAAAATAAGTCTGGTTTGGCCAAGTATGCCATCACCTACACTCCGAAAGAAGAGACCTATATAAAGTACAGCATTTTTGGAAAACTTTCTGAGATTCAGAATGGGAACCTGCTCAATTCTAGTTTTGGGAACTTTACCCAAAACATCAACACGCTGTCTTCACGCAATCCCTATGCCTTGCAGCAAAAGCTAGAGTGGTATTCTGCCCCTAGCGAAAAGCAAGTGTTTAGCATGGAAATGAACTGGGAGAAGAAGTTTTCAGATCCTTTCTTGGACCTTACTTCCTCGGTCAAGCCACTTGTGGGCCTGTATGCGATTCCAAATGCAGAAAGCTACCGTCTCCTTCAAAACCAAGAACTCCATACGGAAACTTTAGAAGGAGTATTCAATTACTATTACATTCTAAACCCTACCAATCACCTCAATTGGTCTCTTGGGATGCAGCAGCTCAATCAGAATTTTGTGAGTGGCCTTGGGCAGGTGGGTTCCAGCCAGCGATTTGATGCCTTTGGAAATGACAACGAATTTGATTTTCAAGATACCTATCTCGGAATGAGTTGGAAAACCAAATGGAAGGATTGGGTACTTAGCCCATCTGCAAATCTCCATCGCTTCCAGTGGAGCGATACTCAGTTGGGAGAAAAATTGGAGGAGGACCGCCTGTTGGTGTTACCTGCGATGTATGCGAAATGGAACCTGACCTCCAATCGCTCCTTGACCTATCGCTGGGGTACAGAGGCCAACTTTATGGATATCCAAAAGCTGGCTCAAGGCTTGCTCCTTCAAGATTACAATGCTTTGTTTCGTGGAAATAGGGCCCTCGATAATGGTCTTTTCAATACCCATACCCTAAGCTACTCGCATTTTGACATGTTTTCAGGGCTGATGGTCTTTGGTAATGCCAACTACCAGCGCAAGCGAAATGACTTGGTGACTACGACGGACTTTATTGGAATCAATCGCTTGTTTTCGGTGCTCAACGTGGAGCCTGTCAACAAGACCTTGAATGGAGATGTTCGGGTGGACAAGTCTTTCAACAAGATGAAATTTGAGGTAGGTGGAAATTGGAATGCTTTCCAGACCAATTTGTTTTTGGATGATCAGCTGACCCAGAACGAGCAATTTTCCCAAACCTATGACACGAAGTTGACCAGCACCTTCTTCAAAGTATTGGAAGCCAAGATTGGCTATTCCTTTACGGCAAACCAATACGTGTCGGGAAGAATCGACAATACCTTCACCACACATAGCCCCAAACTAGAAGTAGACTTGGATTTGGTGAAGGGCTTGAAGCTGGTGGCAGATTATACCTATTCGGCTTACCTCAACCAGGCAGTGGGTACCCGAAGTGATTTCGATTTCTTGAATGCCTTTTTAGGCTACCAAGGAGCAAAAAGCCCCTGGGAGATCAAATTATCCGTGTGGAATATCGCAGATACCCGAGCCATTCGTAGGGATAGCTTCAGCGAAAGTGTGGTGAGTACCTATTCGTATTTGGTGCAGCCTCGCTATGTGTTGCTCACCTTCAAATACGACCTCTGATTTTAGGACTTCTAAGTAGTGCTTTAAAAATCAAAAAAAAATGCCCCCAATTGCTGTTGGGGGCATTTGCATGTTTGGTACTTTCTAAATTTAGATAGCGGCTACCAATTTCACATCCAACTTCACCTCGTCGTAGATCATTTTGTCTGCAAGGTCTTCGAAGTAGCTGCCTGAGCGGAATTTGATGTCAAACTTGGTTCTGTCAAAGGTGATCTGACCAGTGGCAGTCACTTTTTTGCCGGCTACGGTTACCTTGGCAGGAAAAGAAATTTTCTGTGTAATTCCTTTGATGGTCAAGTTACCTGAGATGGTGTAGTCCGTTCCATTGCTGGATTTGGCTTCGGTAATTTTGAAGGTAGAGGTATTGAATTTTTCTACAGAGAAAAAGTCGTCAGACTTCAAGTGACCAGTTAATCCGCCTTTGGATTTGGCGTCTGTCAAGTCTTCCACGGTCAAGTTGACCATATCCATGTCGAAAGATCCACCTTTAATTTTTCCGCCGCTGTAATCTAGCGTGGCATTTTTCAAGGGTACATAACCCCAGTGCGTGCCAGTTACTTTGGAAGCTTCCCAGCGAACTTGGCTTTCAGTTTTGCTTACTGTGGCAGGAGCTACAAATTCAGCTGCTGCAAGTAGAGTGCTTAGCCCTAGAGCTAGTGTAGCAATTAATTTCATAAGAATTGGTTTTAAGGATTGAAAATAGGTTGACCTCCTTTAGCTCACGCACGAAGGCCTTTTGTTTAACGAAGTTCACAAAAAAGTGTTTTAAATAAAAATCAGCGATTGGAAACAAAGTAGATTTTCCAATGGTAAAAAAGTTGACTCTTTTTGGGCTTCATTTTTTAACTTAAGGAAAAAATAGATCACACGATGAAAAAAACGCTTTGGATCCTTCTCTTCCTTCCTATGCTTGCGTATGGGCAAGGCCATGAAGCTCAGTTAAAGAAAATTTACGACACGGAGCTTTCCTCCGGCCACACCTATGAAAATCTCCGTTACCTCTGCAAGGAAATAGGCAATCGACTTTCCGGTTCTCCAGGTGCCGCTGCTGCGGTGGATTGGACCAAGCAGTTGATGGAAAGCTATGGCTTTGATACGGTGTATTTGCAGCCGGTCATGGTCCCCCATTGGGAGCGTGGTGGAAAAGATGTGGTTCGGGTCGTAAATTCAAAAAAGCATGGATCGGTAGAACTGACTTCTTTGGCGCTTGGCAATACCCAAGGTACGGGTTCAAAGGGCTTGCTTGGGCAGGTGGTGGAGGTGAAGGGTCTAGCTGCATTACAAGCCCTCGGAAGTCAAGTGAAGGGTAAGATTGTCTTTTTCAATGGCCCGATGGATCCAACTAAGGTGGACGCCTTTGAAGCGTATTCCGGGGCTGTAGGCCAGCGAAGCTCAGGTGCTGCCGAAGCCTCCAAATTAGGAGCGATTGGTACCATCGTGCGTTCGATGAACAATCGGGTCGATGACTATGCGCATACTGGGAACCAACGCTACGCTCCCAATGTGCCTGCTATTCCAGCCTTGGCAATTAGTACTCAAGATGCGGAGCTACTCAGTGAGCTGCTCGCTGATCAGTCCGATTTGCAGATGTATTTAGAGTCCTATGGGGAGATGAAAACAGAAAAGCTCTCTTATAATGTGATTGGTGAACTTCGTGGTAGCGAAAAACCGGAGGAGATTATCGCAGTGGGCGGCCACCTAGACTCCTGGGATGTGGGAGAAGGCGCACTTGACGATGGGGCGGGATGCATGCAGGGAATAGAGGTACTGCGTTTGTACAAGCAGTTGGGATGGAAGCCCAAGCGCACCTTGCGGGCAGTCATGTGGATGAATGAGGAGAATGGCTTGCGTGGAGGTCAGGAATATGCACGCGTGGCTAAGGAACGGGGAGAAAAACACATTGCAGCGATTGAGTCTGATTCGGGTGGATTTTTGCCTATCGGATTTTCTTCTACGGGCACAGAAGCACAGCGGTCCAAGATAGCTTCCTGGGCGGAGTTGTTGCGTCCCTACCAGTTGTGGAACCTACAAAAGGCCGGTGGAGGTGCAGACATTGGTCCGCTTCGAGACCAAGGCACGCTCTTGATCGGTTTGCTCCCTGATTCTCAGAAGTACTTTATTTATCACCATACGGAAGCAGATGTTTTTGAAGCAGTAGATAAGCGGGAGTTGGAATTGGGAGCAGCGGGCATGGCGGCCCTAGTGTATCTCCTTGACCAAGAAGGTACTTACTAGATCCTCACACCGAATGGAAAAAATCTTAGAGGAATCACCTTTTTTGTAAGAAAGAAGTCTTTTCCAACTGAAATTTTTCCCAAATAGACAATATGCCTTGATAATCAATAGCTTACTTAATTACTAAATTCAAAAAATAAGGGTTCAGGAAAATTTTCTTTGGTTTGGAGCGCTTTTCAAATGCTTCCATTCGTGTAAAAATTGCCCCTATTTTAGTTTAAATGACCTGTTCACTAAAAAAAGTTAAAACAGCTACTTGTTTTTTGAATTTAAAAAATGATAACTTTAAAACTCGATTTAATCTGGAAACCATTTAACCTTAATCCAAGTCAATTAAAAAAAAAACTATGAGAAAGTTCATCGCTTTGTTCATGCTTGCAGGTATCCTATTCGTTCCTGCTTTCGCTAACGCTCAAGATGCACCTGCAGATTCTGCAGCTGCCACAGAAGCAACACCTGCAGCAGAAGAGACTGCTGCGTCACCAACAGTAGTTGACGACGAGATCGTCGCTGAGGAGCAAAGTTTTCATCAGCTCATCAAAGAAAAATTTATTGAAGGAGATCCATTGTACATGACTCCAGTATTGCTTTGCTTGATCATCGGTTTGGCTATTGCTTTGGAGCGTATCATCACCCTTAATCTTGCTACCACCAACACCAAGAAATTGTTGTTGAAAGTAGAAGACGCACTTGCTTCAGGTGGTGTTGAAGCTGCTAAAGAAATAACTAGAAACACAAAAGGTCCAGTTGCTTCTATCTTCACTCAAGGCTTGATGCGTTATGCAGAAGGCATCGACATGGTTGAGAAGTCAATCGTTTCTTATGGTTCTGTAGAAATGGGACGTTTGGAGAAAGGCCTTATCTGGGTTTCTTTGTTTATCGCACTTGCTCCAATGTTGGGCTTCTTCGGTACAGTAGTTGGTATGATCTTCGCATTCGATACAATCGAAGCAGCAGGTGATATCTCTCCTTCTATCGTTGCGGGTGGTATTAAGATTGCACTTTTGACCACAGTTGCTGGTTTGATCGCTGCGATGATCCTTCAATTGTTCTATAACTACCTAGTTTCAAAAATTGATTCCTTGGTAAACGACATGGAAGACGCTTCCATTTCTTTGGTTGATATCTTGGTTAAGCACAAATTGACTGGTAAGTAATTACCAGTTCAATCTACTTGCTCAATTAATTAAGTTTTTAAACCACTGAAAATATGGATGCTTACGATATAATGCTTTATGCCTCCTACTTGCTTGCAGTAGTAGGAACCATCTTGTCCATTGTGATGCCCTTACTTAAGTCTTTGGATGATCCAAAAGGATTGTTGAAGTCAGGTTTGGGGGTATTGGGACTAGCTGTACTCTTCTTTGTTTGCTACTTCCTTTCTGGCAATGAAGTATTGCCAAAGTTTGAAGGGGCTCCCTTTAATTTGACTCCTGGTTTGTCACAGGTAATCGGTGGTATGTTGGTCATGACCTACATCCTTACTGTAGTTGCAATTGTGTCAATTGTAGTCACTGAACTTACTAAAGCTGTCAAATAAAATGGCAAGAAGTAAAAATAGAATGAGTAATGAAATCAATGCAGGATCGATGGCTGACATCGCCTTCCTACTCTTGATTTTCTTTCTCGTAACTACGACCATTGCTTCGGATAAAGGGATTCTAAATTTCCTTCCTCCAAAGCAGGATCCTAATGTGCCGCCACCAGATATCAAGAAGAACGAGAGAAACATCTTCAACGTCTTGATCAATGCCAACAACGATTTGTTGGTGGAAGGTGAGTACAGAAGGAAAGCAGAAGGTCTTGATAAAGATTTCAAAGAATTTATCATGAATTTTGGAGCTCCGGATGAGGATGCGGTTGCGTTGTTCAACTCGCTGCCTGCATCCTTGCAAAGTCAAGCACTAAGAAAACCTGATTCATCGGATCACCCAGGTGAGGCGGTAATTTCTATCAAAACGAACAGAGGTACTAGTTATGCAGTATTCCTTGAGGTGTTTGATAATGCCAAAAGAGCTTACTTCGACATTTATGCGGAGCGAGTAGGTATAACTGCTGATGAATACAGAGCACTTACCGGTGATGATGAGGCTTCTAAAGCACTTCAAGACAAGGGTAAAGAAGGGATTCCAATGGCGATCTCTATTGCTGAACCTGATAAATTAGGAGGAAATTGATATGTCAAAGTTTAGAAAGAAAAAGTTAGGTGGTAGTGATCAAATCAATACCTCTGCCCTTCCGGATATCATTTTCATGTTGTTGTTCTTCTTCATGGTAACCACCGTGTTGAGAGAGCAAGACGTCTTAGTTGATCAGAAAATTCCTCAGTCTACGCAGCTTCAAAAGTTGCAAAACAAGACCTTGATTTCTTACATTTTCATCGGAAAGCCAAAAAACACTAGTCTTTACGGTTCTGAGCCTAGAGTTCAAGCCAACGACGTGTTGATTGGTTCACCGGAGATTGTACAGTGGGTCAACCAAGAACGCGATAAATTGCCTGAAGCAGATCGTGGTTCCATCACCATCTCCATGAAAGTGGATAAAGAAGTGAAGATGGGTCCTATCTCGGATGTGCAGACTGAATTGCGTAATGCTGATGCACGTAAAGTCTTGTATGCTTCTACTAAGAAATTAGACCAAGAGTAAGAATCTTTCTCGTATATTTAAAGCCATTCGCTTAGCGAATGGCTTTTTTTATTTCTGCCTTTATGAACACCCAATCAACCTCCAACAAGAAAGTTCAACGTGCCTGGGCCATGTACGATTGGGCAAATTCCGTGTATAGCCTGGTCATTACTTCCACCATCTTCCCTGTCTATTACAACAGTGTCACCCAAGGGGTAGATGGCTCCGATAAAGTCTCCTTCTTTGGATGGGAGGTCGTCAATACAGTTCTATATTCCTATTCCATCTCTTTTTCATTCCTAGTCATTGCCTTGTTGGCTCCCTTACTTTCCGGGATCGCGGATGCTTCAGGTAATAAATTGAACTTCATGAAGTTCTTTGTGTACATGGGGGCCCTATCCTGTATTTCCTTATACTTTTTCACAGGAGACAATCTTGAATTTGGTATAATCTGTAGTGTCCTCGCGAGTGTTGGTTTTTCTGGGAGTATCGTGTTTTACAATTCATACCTGCCAGAGATAGCCAAAGAAGAAGAGTTCGATATGCTTAGTGCCAAAGGTTTTGCCTTGGGATACATCGGAAGTGTGATTCTATTGATTTTTAATTTAATGACCATCCAATTTCCTGAATGGTTTGGGATGCCGACTGGTAGTTTTGCTCCTCGATTTTCCTTCTTAGTGACAGGTCTTTGGTGGATAGGATTTGCGCAGATTCCTTTTCGAGTTTTGCCCAATAACCCCTATAAAAAATCAATTTCTTCCGATTACCTCTGGAAGGGATATCGAGAAGTTTCCTTAGTCTTCCGGGAACTTCGCTCGATACCGGTGGCCAACCAATTTCTCGCTTCCTTTTTCTTTTATTCAATGGGAGTACAGACGGTGATGTACTTGGCAGCTTCTTTTGGGGATAAGGAATTGGGAATGCCTGGAGATCAATTGATCCTTACCGTGTTGATCATTCAGTTAGTAGCTATAGGAGGGAGCTACCTTTTTGCTTTTATCTCGAGACGTATTGGGAACAAAAATAGTCTGGTTACCATGGTCTTTATTTGGATGGGCATCTGTGTGGCGGCTTATTACGTGCATTCCGTCTACCAGTTTTATTCCTTGGCTTTTGTGGTAGGGATGGTTATGGGCGGAATTCAATCCCTTTCTCGATCTACCTATGCCAAACTGATTCCTACCACAACCACAGATCATGCTTCCTTTTTCAGTTTCTTTGACCTTACCGAGAAAGTAGCAGTGGTATTAGGAACATTTACTTATGGATTTATTGAACAACTCACAGGGAGCATGCGAAACTCAGCTCTGTTCCTCGTGGTCTTTTTTGTGATTGGTGTCTTTTTTCTCGCCAGATTGACTCTTCCCAAAAAGGTGCCTGCTCCTGAACTTGCCTAGGTGATGCAAAAGATCCTGTCTGCTTTGGAGATTGCCAATCTGGATCAAATCCACTTGGAAAAGCTGGAGGTTTCTAATCATGCGTTTATGGAGCTTGTTGCGCAGCGCTTTGTAAACTGGTATCAAGCACAGGGATTTCTTTCCACTACTTCTGTGGTAGTTTGTGCTGGAGCGGGCAATAACGGTGGAGATGGTCTTGCCATTGCTCGTATCCTCTTCTCTCTAGGGTACCCCGTCGAGGTAGCAACCTGCTTTGCCCCTGAGGCAAAATTATCTCCAGACTGCGCACAAAACCTTTCGCTTCTCCCTTCCCAAATTCAGCGCTACTCGCTTGGTAAATCTTCCTTGCCAAAAGAGGGCATCTTGATCGATGCCTACCTAGGCCTGGGGTGTACAGGTTCGCTTCGAGAAGAAGCGAAGGAGCGGATTCAAATTATGAATTCCTTTGGAGGCACAATTATTTCAGTGGACCTCCCAAGCGGTTTGCCAGCTGATTCGATTCTATCTGGTGTAGCGGTAAAAGCGGACCTGACCGTCACCTTGGGATTTCCAAAGTTGTCATTACTTTTTCCAGAGCATGCGGAATATACTGGCGAACTAGCGGTGCTCGATATAGGCTTTACCGAGGAAGATTTGGAAGAGTTCTCGGCTACCACTTTTTACTTAGAAAAGAAGGACTTAATCCCACTCCATCGCCGGTTTCACCGTTTTGCGCACAAGGGGGACTTTGGAAAAATACTCCTGGTAGCAGGAAGCAAAGGTAAAATGGGCGCTGCTATTTTGGCTTCCAAAGCAGCATTTCGTACGGGATCGGGATTGGTGACTTGTTTGATTCCTGAGGAGGAGCGAGCTGCCCTTGCCGTAGCGGTGCCAGAAGCCATGTGTGTATTTGGGGAGCAGCAGGAGTTCTCGGCTTACGATGCTATTGGGATTGGGCCCGGATTGGGCCTGGACCAAGGAGAAGCGATGAAGAAAATTCTTTCCGCTACGCGAAAGCCAGTAGTTATGGATGCCGATGCACTGAATTGCTTGGCGAAGGATCCGAGTATTTGGACTCTGATTCCCAAAGGGAGTATTCTTACCCCACACCTGAAAGAGTTTGACCGCTTGTTTGGGGCTTCTCAGAATCAATTGGAACGGATGGCTAAGGCAAAAGCATGTTGTCTCACCTATGGGCTGAATCTCGTGCTGAAAGGTGCCAATTCCCTGTGCAGCCTTTCTGATGGGCGTCAAGTATTCAACTCCACCGGGAGCAAGTACATGGCTACAGCAGGCATGGGCGATGCCCTGACAGGAATCCTTACTTCCTACCTGGGGCAAGGTTATTCCCCTGAAAATGCGGTTCTTTGCGGAGTGTTTCACCATGGATTGGCAGGTGAGCTTGCTGGAGAAAAATACTTGCGTGGCACGATGAGTCATGATTTGATCGAAGCCATTCCGGAAACCTATCGTCTCATCGGCCTAGACTAGTTACATCTCCTTCTATTTCCACTTTATTTCCATCGTAATTCTAGCCTATTTTTATTTTTAAATTTTCCATGAAACAAGAGAAAGCCTTACTCTGGACCTTGGCAGCCATCAACTTTATTCACATCGTGGACTTCATGATGCTGATGCCGCTAGGACCGCAACTGATGCGCTTGTTTGAAATCAGTCCCAGTGAGTTTGGTTTTTTGGTCTCTTCCTACACCTTCAGTGCCGGAGCATCTAGTTTCTTTGGGGCCTTTTTCTTGGATCGTTTTGACCGGAAGCGAATCCTAATTTGGGTATTTGTAGGCTTTACCGTGGGTACATTGGGCTGTGCGCTATCCCCAAATTACCCTATTTTATTACTTGCAAGGGTAGTATCCGGGATTTTTGGAGGCCTTACTTCAGCATTGATTTTGGCCATTATTGGCGATGTGGTTCCCGATGAGCGCCGCGGCAGGGCCATGGGATTGGTGATGTCTGCCTTCTCCTTTGCTTCGGTCATGGGTGTCCCTTTAGGACTCTTTTTGGCGAGCTTATCCGATTGGCATACGCCATTCTACATTCTTTCAGCCTTGTCGGTAGTGAGTTTGGGCATGATTGCCAAGTTTATCCCCTCCATCACAGACCATCTCAGTGAAGGTAGCAAACGCCCACATCCTTTTGTGGTGGTGAGTCGGGTGACCAGTAATCCCAATCAAATGCGCGCGATTACATTATCTATCATGATGATGCTGGGGCAGTTTATGATCATCCCTTTTCTTAGTCCTTACAATGTGGCCAATGTGGGCTTTACGGAATTGCAGCTTACTTACGTCTACATGGCCGGGGGCGCATTCACCATGTTTACTTCCCCTTGGGTAGGTAAGCTTGCGGACAAATATGGCAAGCTGCAGATCTTCACGATTTTTATGCTACTCAACTTGATCCCTATCGGCATTATTACTCACTTGGGAGTTACTCCTGTAGCCTTGGTGCTTGTGGTGACCACCTTCTTTTTTGTGACCTCCAATGGACGCTATGTGCCTGCTGCGGCTTTGGTCACAGGCACGGCTCAGCCCGAAAACCGTGGAAGCTTTTTGAGTTTCAATTCTGCCGTGCAGCAGCTGGCAGCAGGGTTTGCTTCCCTTGCAGCGGGTTTTATGATTGGAGAAAACGAGTTAGGTCAATTGACCAATTTCAATTATGTGGGCTATTTGGCAATTTTCTTCAGCCTGATTTGCATTCCTCTGGCTTGGCGGATTAAAGTGGTCAGCTAAAAAAAAACGCCTCCAAAAATCAAATTCTTGGAGGCGTTTTACTTGTTAGGCTTCGCTTAAAACTCAGCGTTCCCTGGTGTCCTTGGGAAGGCGATGACATCGCGGATGTTGCCCATGCCGGTGACAAACAATACCATGCGTTCAAATCCGAGTCCAAAGCCTGCGTGTGGCGTAGCACCAAATCTTCGGGTGTCTAGGTACCAACTGAGTTCTTCGGTTGGGATGTGCATTTCATCCATGCGTTGGCTGAGTTTATCAAGCCGCTCTTCCCGCTGAGATCCACCTACGATTTCTCCAATGCCAGGAAATAAAATATCCATGGCAGCTACTGTTTTCCCATCCTCATTTTGACGCATGTAGAATGCCTTGATGCCTTTCGGGTAGTCGGTCAGGATTACTGGTTTTTTGAAGTGTTTTTCCACCAAGTAGCGCTCGTGTTCGGATTGTAAATCCGTACCCCATTCTTCGATGAGGTAGGAGAATTTCTTCTTTTTGTTGTGGTTGGAGTTGCGAAGAATATCGATCGCCTCTGTGTAGGTAAGGCGCACAAAGTCGTTTTCGATCACAAATTTCAATTTCTCAAGAAGGCCTAATTCCGCACGTTGCTCGGTAGGCTTGCTTTGCTCTTCCTCAGCGGCGCGCTGATCCAAAAAGGCCAGATCTTCGGCGCAGTGCTCCAAGGCATAACGGATGATGTACTTGAGGAAGTCTTCTGCGAGGTTTTGGTTGTCTTCTGCATCGTAGAAGGCCATCTCGGGTTCAATCATCCAGAACTCCGCCAAGTGGCGCGTGGTGTTTGAATTTTCAGCTCGGAAGGTTGGTCCAAAGGTATACACCTCGGCCAAGGCCATGGCTGCCAATTCTCCTTCGAGTTGACCGGAAACAGTCAGGTTGGTTTCCCGCTCAAAAAAATCTTGGCTAAAGTCGATCTGTCCCTCTTCGGTTTTTGGAGGATTGAGTAGGTCTAGGGTAGTTACCTTGAAGGTTTCCCCTGCGCCTTCTGCATCGGATGCTGTGATGATCGGGGTATGGATGTAGAAAAATCCTTTGGTGTTGAAGTAGGTATGCACGGCATAAGCTAGCGCATGGCGCACACGGAAGACTGCACTAAAGGTATTGGTACGCATGCGCAGGTGTGCGATCTCACGAAGGAATTCTAGGGAGTGCTT
The DNA here is from genome assembly GCA_046051425.1 of Bacteroidota bacterium. Taxonomy (GTDB): domain Bacteria; phylum Bacteroidota; class Bacteroidia; order Cytophagales; family Cyclobacteriaceae; genus Algoriphagus. The sequence continues at coordinate 6,207 of JBJOOF010000237.1, read as the reverse complement.
TTTGGGTTGGAGTGGGTATTTTTCCGGATCCGACTCGCCCAAGACCTCGATTTTGCTAGCGATCAATTCCGACTGCTGCCCAGCACCTTGGGAGGCTTCCACCTTTCCTGTGATTTTCAAGCAAGCGCCGGTACTGCACTTTTTGAGAATATCTTCAGCAATGACATTGGGGTCGGCGACTACCTGGTAATTGGTAATAATGGAGCCGTCATTGAGCGCAATGAAGGAAACATTCTTGTTGCTTCGCTTGGTGCGTACCCATCCCATAAGAGTGAGTTCTTGCCCGATCAAGTCTTGTTCCAGGATGGTCTTGATTTTGACCCGTTTGTTAAATGCCATTTGCGTTGGGGTAAAGGAAGGCAATTGCTGCCTCTTTAATTTTAGTGGAATGCAAAAAAACGATTAAATCACCTTTTTATCAAAAAATTGACGCTTTTTCCTAAATTTGACTGAGCTGTTTTCTTAGGAACCCTGCTCTTTTTTCGCAAATAAGTGGTTTGAATCATTTCAATGCAAAAGTTAACTCTTTCTCAGTCACTCTCTCAAAAACTTTCCCCGCAGCAGATCCAGTTTATCAAGCTGCTGCAAGTGCCTACCGCAGAGCTAGATGCTCGGATAGAGGAGGAGCTTGAAATCAACCCCGCGCTAGAAGAAGGAAAGGTAGAGGAGAGCGAAACTTCAGGGGAGGAGGATTTTGACGAGAGCTATGGAGATGAATATGGAAGTGATTCTGGCGAGGTCAACGTCGACGACTACTTGGACGACGACTACGGAGGCTATAAGATGCAGGGGGATGGCAACTACAATCCTGACGATGAGGATCGAGAGATTCCTTTTTCTGCGCCTAGTTCCCTGCACGAACAACTAATCACCCAGTTGAATTTTTTGAAGCTCGATGATCGTCAGCGACTCATTGGAGAGCAACTGATTGGGAGCATTGAGAACGATGGGTATATTCGGCGTGAATTGACCTCCATCATCAATGACCTGGCTTTTTCCCAAAATGTGGAAACAGACGGCGATGAGCTTGAAGAGATTCTACGTAAAATTCAGACCTTCGATCCGGCAGGTATTGCCGCTAGAAGCTTGCAAGAGTGTTTGATCATTCAGTTGGAGCGCAAAGAGCATCCGGATGATCCCAATGTGCAACATGCCTTGGCGATTATTCAGGATTGCTTTGAAGAGTTTACCAAAAAGCATTACCCCAAAATTCAAAAACGACTCAACCTGGACGAGGAGGAGATCAAGGAGGCGGTGCAATTGATCACCCGACTCAATCCCAAGCCGGGAGGAGTGGCGGATGGGTTGGTGCTTACTCAGTACGTAATTCCTGACTTTATCTTGGTGACCAATGGAGGGAAGTTTGAGATCCTTTTGAATTCAAAAAATGCGCCAGAGCTTCGGATTTCACGTTCCTACTCCGAACTTTTTGACACCTACGACAAGAGCGATAAAAAGGACAAGAAACTCAAGGAGACCGTTTCATTTGTGAAGCAAAAGTTGGATTCCGCGAAGTGGTTTATTGATGCGATCAAGCAACGTCAAAACACGTTGCTTCGAACTATGGAGGCCATCCTGCAATACCAATATCCTTTTTTTGTGGATGGAGATGAGGCAGCGTTGCGACCCATGATTTTGAAGGATATCGCTGAAAAAATCGACATGGATATCTCCACTGTTTCTAGGGTAGCGAATAGCAAATCCATCCAAACGGAGTTTGGTGTATTTCCCTTGAAATATTTTTTCTCTGAAGGAATTGCTACCGATAGTGGTGAAGATGTCAGTAACCGAGAAGTAAAATCGGTACTTCAGGGCATGGTGGATGGAGAAGATAAAAAGAAGCCCTTGTCCGACGACAAGCTGGTGAAGATGTTGAACAAAAAAGGCTACAATATTGCACGACGTACGGTAGCCAAGTACCGGGAGCAGTTGCAAATTCCGGTGGCTAGACTCCGAAAAGAACTCTAGTGGTACGCAAATTAGCCCTTTTCCTTTCGGTGGTCTTTCAGCCTTTACTTATGCCCTCTTTGGTGTTTGGATTGCTGTTTTTTGGAGTGCCTCAAGCCACCAGCCTACCGGAAGTATTTAAGGTTCGTATCTTTTATTTAATTGTTACAGCCACCCTCCTGATTCCTATAGTCTTGATGTTGGGTTTGCGTTGGAGTGGCTACGTGAAGAGTTTGCATTTTGAGGAGAAAAGTGATCGTCGCGTCCCCTTCATCTTGGTGACGCTATTCTATGTATTGACCACCTATTTTTTAAAGGAAAAAACCGAGCTAGACCCCATTTTATGGCAGGGGATGGCCGTGATTACTGCTGCTGTGGCCCTGCTGACTGGAGTGACTTATTTTTGGAAGATGTCTGCGCACTTGACTGGGATTGGAGGGGTTTTAGCCGTGACAGGAATTTTGGGGCTTTATTTTCCATCGGTGACGGTGGCCTATTTGCTGGTGGCTACTTTGGTGCTCGGAGGGGGGATAGCCTCTTCCCGTTTGTATCTGGATGCCCACCGTCCTGCGGAAGTGTATGTAGGTCTTTTGGTGGGGTTTGTTACCTGCTGGATTGGATTTTCCTGGATCTATGGTTCATTCGCTTGACCTAGCGCCTGGGTGGGTACAAAAAAAAACTCCCCATCGGGGAGTTTTAAATTTTTTGACTCATTTGGATTAAAACAATCCTAATGCAATTCCAAAACTAACTTGGTTGGCTTCGTTATTGAAAGGACCTCTCTTGGTTTGCCACATCGGGCTGAGGTAGTAGGTCGTCCATACGTTAAATCCGGGGCTACCTGCTTTCAGGTGGAGGCCATAGCGGATTTTTTCTAGCCCATAGTTTTCGGATTGTTTGATTTTCACCGCTCCTGAGGTTGGGGAGTCGTACCCAATTTTGGTATGGGATTGGTAGAGCATGCCTACTCGAGCGCCAAGGCTAAGTCGGAAGCTTTTGCTGTAGTCTTTTTTATTGAAGTTGTACTGTAAGTCTACTGGGACCTCGACGTAGTTCACTGCAAGGTTGTTGGTCTTGAGTTCGATAGTTGTGCCGTATACGCTATTCACTTTCTTCAGGACAGAGGATTCAGCTCCGAGTGTGCTGCTGCGAAATAGGTTTTGATCGTCTGTGAAGGCAAACTTGTTTGTAGAAATACCGATACCTGGGCTCAACACAAATCCAGAGTTTTCCCCGAAAATATGGAAAGGCTTTTGGTAGTAGACGTTGTAACTTCTTGATCCAAAGAAATTGATGGCCAGGTCAGCAGGTCGGTTGGTCAGCTGGGTCCAGCCAAACTCTACGGTCAAGTCATTGGGGATATTGGGACGGCCACCGACAGGGGTTTTTGGACTTTGGCTATCGGATTCTTGTGCTTGTGCGTTCAGTGCAAATGCGAGGAATGCAAGTGTGAGTATTTTTTTCATCAAAGAAGCTTCTTTTGAAGAGGATTTGGGCAAAAATATAAAATTTAAGAGGATTTATGCGCCTATTGGTCTTAATTATTCTTAAGGAAGAGGGTAGGGATAATTCTTGGATTTTATGGAATTCTTCAGTAGTTCTTTTTGGAGAGAAAAAATTAATGCATACTTTTGCAATCCAATCTGGCTTCGTAGCTCAACTGAATAGAGCACCTGATTACGGCTCAGGAGGTTTCAAGTTTGAATCTTGACGAGGTCACTAGCCCTAGCTTCTAAGAAGTTAGGGCTTTTTTTGTGATTTTTTCACCTGTTTACATCACCCAAAGCGACTCCTCTTTCCAGCTCTCTTTCATTCCTAGTGCAGCAGGGTCCACATTTGGATATTTATTGAATAGCTCACGAAGGTGGGTAGTGAAATGGTTTCCTGGCGTAACAATGTTTAGCAGGTACTTCATCAGGCATAGGTGAACATAAATTTTTTGAAATTCATTTTCCTTGGGGATAGCTTCTATCCAAGGCAATGGAGGTTTTGTCAGTAGTTTTACTGTGCTCGGAAGATTTCTATTCCACAATCTAGAATGGTGGGCGCAATAGTTTCTGATTTGTGCAATGGATTGAAGCCAGCTTGGTAGGTAGGTGTGATTCACTGCACCATACTCTTGGGCAATCATGTCTTTAGATTTGATTGGATTTTTTAGGTTCCCATAAAGTTTGGATAGTGTCCCAAAACTCGTATGTTCCAATGTTTTCCATGCTGGAGGAAACCTTCCATCCTCTTTGTAATTTTTAAAGTGATTTTTGAGAGTTATCTCTTTTCTGCTTCGTGATATTTCTTCTTCCAAGCCCGAAAGAGTTTTTGTGAGGGCGAGGCTATCGGTGAAAAGGTCGAAATTTTGAAACCACCATGGATCGAATTCATGCGAAAGATGATAAATCAACTTTGTTCTAAGGCTGATTTCTAGCTTTTCGATTACATCAAAAAGGATAATCCGGAGTTCTCGATCAAAGCAATACAATGCCATGACCTCTTTAAATTTACTATTAGGCTTAAAAATGTGATTTTTTACATCGGATTGCATGGAGTGCCAATATTCTCCAAGCCGATAAAAACTAATGTGGGATAGGAAATGTGCGGTCTCTTCTTCTGATTCGATTTCAAGCCCTCTATTTTTCAGTAAGGCAATTTGCTCCGAAATGGTGGTTGGTTTTTTCTCGTACATGACTAAGTTTAAAAAATAAGCCCTTAAATGAAAAAGACACGCCCTGGGACGCTGATCTGACGGGTAGCGTGGCGTGTACTGTTGATACAAAAGTAACTGATTGAATTAAGCTGGTCAAGAAATTTTAACTATTTATTTAGTTGACAATAGCTTGTTATTCAATAAATTAAATAATCCACCTCGGTATCACTTGATTTTTCCAATTTTAAATTGTCCATAGATTTCCATGAGGTGGAGTGTTGGCGGTAGGTTAGAGAGTTTCTATCTACGCTTGGGAAAGTTGATGTACTCTCCTGGATGCTTTTCCTGTAGATAAAAAAAGCAGCCCGAAGGCTGCTTTTTGATTTTTAGTGTCCCGCTGTGGCGGCAGGTTTGACGCCTCGTTGCCAGATAAAGAGAATTATAAAAGCTACAATAAGGATTCCTGGAAACGTCATCATGGTGGAAAGAGTTTCTTGTCCTGCAGCTAAATCCAGAGCTGGGCCTTCCGCCATACCTAGAGCCTTTTGTTTTTCAACATCAGAATCAATCCATCCGCCAATTATGGGTTGAAAAATTGCTGTAGAAAACATCCCCACTCCGCCAATAATTGACATTCCGAGCGCTCCACTTTTCGGGATCCTTGCTGCAATAAAACCGATCATTGTTGGCCAGAAAAACGCAACTCCCAAAGCAAATATAATTGCAGCCAAATAGGTCATGTTTCCAACTTGAGTGCTAAATAAGAAAATTCCAATTGTAGAAAGGATAGCGCCAAACAGCAATACTCCAGTTTGTCCCAATGCTTTGGTCATAGGTCCTCCAAAATACCTTAAAACAGCCATCAATCCAGCAGTTAATGCTAGGATTAACATCGGCTTTGCTCCAGAGCTTTCCATAATCAAACCTGTCCATTTTTGAGGCCCAAATTCAGTGATTGCTGTCAGAGCCATGCAGCAAAAAATAAAAATAAATAAAGGTGAGAGCATCGCCTTTAGGTTTGAGGATAGGGATTTTGACTGTTCTTCATTGGATTCTGGGAATTTTTGACCAAAAAACAAGAAAGCGTAAACAACTGCAGGAATTGGGATTAGCCAAAACTGGCTTTGCCAAGAAAATCCTTGTTGGGTCATTAATTCTGAAATGATAGCACCAACAAAAATTCCACCTGGAAACCACATGTGGAAACGGTTGAGCATTTTGTCTCTCTTATCACCATCATACGAATCTGCAATCATTGGATTGCAGGCAGCCTCAGTACAGCCACATCCTATACCAAGAAGCAGATTGGAAATTAACAACAAATTAAAACTTAACTCTGAAACGAAATAAATAGCGTATAAAGTTAAGCCTGCTCCCAAAAAGTGGGAGATAAACGCCAAGTTCATAATTTTTTTTCCTCCAATAGTATGATATATCAATCCCCCGATAATCATGGCGATAGGGAATCCGAAAAACCACAAGGATTGAATATAGCCCAGACTTTCAGCTGAATATTGTAATTCTTTGCCAAGACTTTTTAGTGTTCCTGAACTGATACTGAAAGAAAACGCGGTGGTAATTAAGGCAAAACAACTTGCATTGAATAGCCTTGAACGATT
>JBJOOF010000236.1:0-4663 GCA_046051425.1 Bacteroidota bacterium | reverse complement strand
CACCCTTCACGAACCGACTCGGGAGAGGCATTTTTGGCCATCAACTCCCACCAACCTTTGGAAGGACCTGTGGCCTGGTATGAGGCACACATCCATTCGGAAGAAGGATGGAATGCTCTTGGAGGACTTTTTCCCGGAGGGGCAATGATCTTCCATGGAGTCAACGAGCATCTGGGCTGGGCACATACGGTCAACTCCCCTGACTTGCTGGACCTGTACCAACTCGAAATAGATCCCGAGGATCCTTCCCGGTATCGAGTAGATGGGGAATGGCTGACGCTGGAAGAAAAAACAGTCTGGCTGAAGGTGAAACTCTGGGACTGGATCACCATTCCTGTTCCACAAACCGTCTGGAAATCCATTTACGGTCCTACCCTAGTCACTGAAAAGGGTGCATTCGCGATCCGCATGGGCGCTTTGGATCGAATTGGAGCACCGGAACAGTGGTGGCGCATGAACAAGGCCAGCAACTTCCAAGAATGGAAGTCCGCCATGTCCACCTTACAGCTTCCCAACTTCAATACCGTCTATGCCGACCGATACGACACTATTTATTACGTGAGCAATGCGCTATTGGCCAAGCGCGTTCCCGGAATAGACCATAGTGAAACGGTGCCCGGAAATCGTTCGGATGTGGCATGGAAGGACTACCATTCCTTCGAGGAGCTCCCGCAGCAGCTCAACCCTGCGGTCGGCTACCTCTACAACACCAACCATTCTCCATTTAAGGCTGGAGCCCTTGCCGACACCCTTTCGGCTGCGGCACATCCCCAGGAAATGGGTTTCGACTTGCGTGACAACAATCGATCCGTACGCTTTCGAGAGTTGATGCCTGAGGAAGGAAAAATTTCCTGGCAACAATTCAATCAACTCAAGTTTGACCAAACGCTTCCCAAGGATTTGGCTTTCCGAACCAATTTACAAGCCCTTTTCACTCTAAATTCGGATACCTATCCGGACCTCAAGGCACAAATCAACACCTTGGCCACTTGGAACAAGGAAGCCGATGTCAAGAGCGAAGGCGCAGCCCTGTTTGCATTTATTTATTACTACTGGTGGGACGAGTTTACCAAGAAAGGTCGCTCCATCGATACGGTGATTACAGAAAAGGAAGCGGTTCAAAGTTTGCAAGCCGCCAAAACCCACTTCAAAACCCACTTTGGAAAAGAGCTGGTTGCACTCGGGGAGTACCAAAAACTCGTACGTGGAGACAAAGTCCTCCCGCTATGGGGTATCGACGATGTACTGACCACCATCCGCTCTACGGCTTGGGAAAAAGGAATGCGAAAGGCTGCACAGGGAGAATCCTACATTTTGATGGCTCGCTTTGGAAAAGGACTGCCTGTATTGGAAAGCATCAACGTGTATGGAGCGAGCAACCGCCCCGATTCCCCACACTATGCCGACCAAATGGAGCGCTTTGTGTCAAGGGAACTCAAACCGATGACCCTGGACAAGAAAACTGTGCTTCAAAACGCAAAGCATGTCTACCACCCTGGGGACAAACACTAGTACGCTAGTTAATCTTATACCGTTCTTCCAAAATCGATTTGCAAAAAAGGTGGCTTTTCGTAAATTCATAGGTACCAATCTAACGGACACCTACTATGAACGAATTGAATCGGAGAGAATTCCTCAAAGGCTCTAGCGCCCTACTCACCTTGGCAAGTTTTGGCTTGTTGGGAATGGATTTCAACACTAAATCGGGTCCCTTGAAGGTAGCCTTGATTGGCGCGGGTTGGTATGGAAAATCCGATCTATTTCGATTGATTCAGGTAGCCGATGTGGAGGTGGTAGCGCTTTGCGATGTAGATAAAAAAATGTTGACTGCAGCTGGGGAACTCGTGGGGCAGCGTCAAAAATCAAAGAAAGTACCCGAACTGTTTGAGGATTACAGAGAGCTACTTCAAAGCCATGCCTGCGATTTGGTGTTGATTGGTTCACCTGACCATTGGCATGCCTTGCAAGCCATTGAAGCAATGAAGTCTGGCGCACACGTCTACCTTCAAAAGCCGATTTCCGTGGACGTCATCGAAGGAGAAGCGATCGTGGCGGCAGCTCGAAAGTACAAGCGCGTTTGCCAGATTGGCACCCAGCGAAGAAGCACCCCGCATTTGATTTCAGCGAAAAAGCAAATTATTGACAGTGGACTACTGGGTAAAATCAGTCATGCTGAGGTATGCTGCTACTACCACATGCGCGCCAATGGCAACCCGGCTGTGGAGCCTGTTCCTGACTTTTTTAATTACGAAATGTGGACTGGACCTGCTCCGATGCGCCCTTATGATGGACTGCCCCACACCCGCTGGTGGAGAACCTTTATGGAATATGGCAATGGCATCCCTGGAGACATGTGCGTACACATGTTGGACACGGTGCGCTGGATGCTCAAGCTGGGATGGCCTACGCAAATCACCGCAACTGGGGGCATCTATGTTCAAAAAGACGGCAAATCCAATATTGCAGATACCCAAACCGCCATCTTCGAGTTCCCTGAGCTGAATGTGGTGTGGCAGCACCGCACCTGGGGAAATACACCCGATCCAGAGTATCCTTGGGCATTCAAGATTTATGGCGAAAAGGGGATGCTTGCAGGAAGCACGACGAAGGCTGACTTTTATCCTACGGATGCAAAAGCTCAGAAAATACACTTCGACTGTGTCTTTGAAAAGGAGCAGTATCCAGAAGACCTCAGTGAAGATCGCATCGAACTAAATGCAGCACCTGCCACTCGCCTACAAATGAAAGACTGGCTAGAGGCCATTGACAAAGACAGTTTACCGGTCGCCGATGTGGAAGAAGGGCATATTTCCACCGCTGCCTGCATCTTGGCCAATATCTCCATGGAACTTGGTGGGCGACCGCTGAAGTATGATTCAAAAACAAGAACGGTTGTAAACGATGCAGAGGCTACTGCTAAACTAAGAAGGCCGTATCGAGGACCATGGAAACACCCAGAGCCTGACAACGTATAAGTTGGGTCTACAACCGATCAAAAAAACATTGTTCAAGATTATCCTCGGGAACCATAATCGGCCTATAATAAGGTCGAAGTCTGAGGTTTGGGTGTGGCCGGTCTTCAAAATACTTGATTAATTTATCCAATTGGTCTAAATCAATCACTTCAATCCTAACTTGACCCACTCCATCACGAAGCATTCCCAATACTCCAGCCGCACCTTGAGAAAGGTCAATTTGCCTTTTTGAATTTTTTGGCAATCGATCATTTATTCGCACAACGACGGAAGTGTTTCTTTTGAGATTTGTTACCTTCAACACTGTTCCAAATGGCAAAATTTTATGCGCAGCAGTTAAACTATCCTTATTGAATATCTCACCATTTGCAGTGCGACGGCCGTGGAATTTTCCTCCATAATAACTAGCCACCCCTTTTTCAATTAATAAAGAGTCTATTTGTGCTTCAGCTTGAAAGCTGAAAAAAAAGAAAAAAACAATAAATAAGTATCTGAAAATCATGATGAAAACTTACGATTCATCACAAATTATCAAGAAAGATGCCAATTTCTGTCAAAGCAGTTTTTATCAAGTGGATCAAATCCTGTCCTTCCCCTATATTCGAACGAAAAAGGCAGCAAGGCATATTCGTAATCCATCTTTTTTAAATAGCACACCCTGTAAATCTAACTCATGCTAAAAATTTTACATACTGCTGACTGGCATTTGGGCAAGAGACTCCAAGAGTACACGAGAATAGCCGAACAAAAATTAGTACTAGATGAAATTTGCCAAGTGGCAGACCAGAAAGAGGTCGACCTTGTTCTTTTGGCGGGAGATATTTTTGACGCCTTCAATCCCAGTCACGAATCGGTTGAACTCCTGTACAAAACCTTGCGAAGGTTATCCAAAAATGGAATGCGGCCTGTAGTCGCCATTTCGGGAAACCACGACAGCACTCAGTTTGTGGAAGCTCCAGATCCTTTGGCTAGGGAATTGGGCATTCTTTTTTACAGCAGGTACGACAGCATTATCTCTTGCGGCACTTTGGAAGGGGGCCTCGAAATCACCAAATCTGACGCGGGGTTTGTGGAACTCAAACTTCCCAAGTACAATTTCCCCATTCGAATCCTCCTGGCTCCCTATGCCAACGAGGTGAGCCTTCGCACCTACTTAGGTGAAGAAAATCGGGAAGAGGCATTTCGAGAATTGCTCGCTCAAAATTGGAAGACCCTTGCAAACAGGTATTGTGATGCTGAAGGAGTCAATTTATTTGTGGGCCATTTCTTTTTTATGGAGGAGGGAAGTACAATTCCCCCAGACGCAGAACCTGAATCCGAACGTCCGATATTGCATGTGGGCGGTACGCAATCCTTATTTACCCAACAACTTCCCCACCAAATCCAGTACGCCGCATTGGGGCACCTTCACCGCTACCAAACGGTGAGCAGCAGTCCTTGTCCCGTGGTGTATTCGAGTTCCCCCCTCGCCTATTCCTTCTCAGAAGCAGATCAGGAAAAAAACGTAGTGCTCATCCATGCACAACCAGGGCAAGCAGTGCAGTACAAGCCTATCGCTCTGAAGCAAGGCAGACCACTGTATCGGGTAAGCTTTGACAACTTACCAGACACCCTCTCCTGGCTGGAAAATAACCCCTACTGCTTCGTGGAAGTAACCTACTTGACTGATGAATCCATTGATGCCACCA
>JBJOOF010000235.1:0-2591 GCA_046051425.1 Bacteroidota bacterium | reverse complement strand
ATGGAGAATACTGCTTTTTTTGTGATTAATGTCGTGTAATTCCCATCCCCTTTGAGCCAGAGGATGTCGTCAAATTTCACCTTCACCAAACTTCCCTCGTGACGAACAAATACAGCATCTTTCACTAATAGCTTTGGATCTTGGAACAAGTTTTTCTTCTCACTTTTTCCATTTCCATTCGTCTTTTTTAATTCGAGGAGCTCTTTCATTGACTGGGTGTTTGGTTTGTAACTAACTGAAATAGACTATTGTTTGAAAAAAATTATCCAATCCCTATTTCCCCAAATTTATTCTTGCACAAACTTATGATTCCCATACAAAAAATCCCTGAAGCAGCGCTTTGCTTCAAGGATTTTTGGTTTTTAAAATAGGCTGGCCTAAATATTAGCGCATGGCTTTGTAGGCATTAATTAGTCCATTCGTAGAACTGTCATGGGATTCCACTTTTATATCGTCCGTAAGTTCAGGCAAGATTCCATTCGCCAATACCTTTCCAAGTTCTACTCCCCACTGATCAAAACTGAAAATATTCCAAATTATTCCTTGAGCAGCTATTTTATGTTCATAGAGTGCCACCAATTGACCTAGGGTATAAGGCGTGATTTGCTTCACTAAAATGGAATTGGTAGGTCTATTTCCTTCAAACACACGATGTGGTGCAATTCGTTGAATTTCTTCTTCCGATTTTCCTGCTTTCCGCATTTCAGCTTCCACCTCAGGAAGGGATTTTCCTTTCATAAGCGCCTCGGTTTGTGCAAAAAAGTTGGATAGCAACTTCACGTGGTGATCGCCAATGGGATTGTGTGAGCGGGCTGGGGCAATGAAATCACAAGGGATTAGATGGGTGCCTTGGTGAATCAATTGGTAAAAGGCATGCTGACCATTGGTCCCTGGCTCACCCCAGATGATTGGACCCGTTGGATAGGTCACTTTTTTTCCATCTCGACCTACGTACTTACCATTGCTCTCCATATTGCCTTGCTGGAAATAGGCGGCAAACCGGTGAAGGTATTGATCATAGGGAAGAATCGCCTCGGAGCTAGCTCCCAAGAAATTGGTATTCCAAATCCCCACCAAAGCCAGGATGACTGGAATGTTTTGATCCAGTGGGGTAGTTCTAAAATGAAGATCCATGGAATGAGCTCCAGAGAGTAGCTCTTCAAAACGGTCAAAGCCTATGGCACAAGCGATGGGAAGGCCAATTGCCGACCAGAGGGAATACCTACCTCCTACCCAATCCCAAAATGCAAACATATTTTGTGGATCTATGCCAAAGGCGCGCACCGACTCAGAATTGGTCGAAAGCGCTACAAAGTGCTTAGCAATCGCTTTTTCATCTTGAGCATGCTCCAAAAACCAAGTTCTCGCGGAATGCGCATTGGTCATGGTTTCCTGTGTGGTGAAGGTTTTGGAAGCTATAAAGAATAGCGTGGTTTCTGGATCTACTTCCTTCAAGGTTTCCGCAATATGGGTTCCATCCACATTCGAAACGAAGTGCAGCTTCAACTTAGGGCTTTGATAGGCCTTCAATGCCTCTGTGACCATCACTGGACCAAGGTCAGAGCCACCTATGCCAATATTGACAAGCGCAGTAATGGGCTTGCCGGTGTAGCCCAACCAAGTTCCTTGGTGTATCTGGGTTGCAAAGGCTTTCATTTGGGAGAGCACCTGATTTACTTCAGGCATTACATCCTGCCCATCCACATATACGGGGGAATTGGATCGATTCCTCAAAGCAGTATGGAGTACTGCACGATTCTCGGTTTGGTTTATCGCCTGCCCAGTAAACATGCTTTCTATGGCCTGGGACAAAGCCGTTTCTTGGGCCAGTTGGAGCAGGGCTTCAAAAACTTCATCCGGAATACGGTTCTTTGAAAAGTCAACTAAAATATCTTCCAAACTGCGGCTGTAGCGCTCAAATCTATCTTTTTGATCAAAAAGTTCTACAATGCTGAGGTTTTGATGTTTTTGTGAAAGGGCAACTAGCTTACTCCAGGCGGATGTGGTGGTAGGATTGATCGCTTGCATCGCTGTAAAAGTGAATTAAAATGTACTGAAATGATATAAAGGAAGGAAAGACAACTCCCTAGAAAAGGTGGATGGGAAAGGCTACGTTTCGAACGAAAATAAATGCAACTCAGCTTTCAGAGAGGGAGATTAATTGCCCCCGGCAGCTTTTGCTTTTCTTTTGAAACCCTTATTGAAAGGCCAAGTGTATTCGAGGGCCTCCATTCCTTTATTCAAATTGTAAGAGGCCGAATCGGCATTCTCCATGGTTTTTTTCAAGGATTTGGCAAATTCAGGATCGTTTAAAAGCATCCCGAGGGAATTGTCTGAGGAATTGAGCTTATCTGTGATACCTGCAAACTCTTTGGAAAGCGCTTGGGTATTGGCGCTGGTCACTTTAAGGCTTTCTATGGTAGCCTTCAAGTCCGGAACGATAGAAGTATCGGTCACCAAATCATTCATCAATGTTCCTTTTTTATTGAGTTTGCCAGAGAAGGTGTTCAAATCCGCAATCATCTTGTTGCTGTTTACAGAGGCACGCTCCAAGTTGGTTAAGATGGTTCGAAAATTCATTGCCAAGGCAG
>JBJOOF010000234.1:0-7139 GCA_046051425.1 Bacteroidota bacterium | reverse complement strand
AGACGCTTTACTTTAGAATTGGTTGGGGATTCAATCATCGATACAACTAGAACTACGGATAAAACAATTCAAATCCGGAAGGCTGGCAAGTTACTGAAAAATCAAAAGGAATTAGTTGAGCATTTCCTTGAATGGGAAAATCTCGTCAAAAATCATGACCCAACAAAAAAGGGGCAAAAGCCCCTTTTTAAATCTATTCAAGTACACTTAGAAGAGTTCCTTGGCAACTTTATAGGTCGTTTCGGCCTTACTCATCGTGTAAAAATGCAAACTAGGCACTTGAGCATCCATCAGTTCCTTGCACTGCTTAATCGCCCATTCGATCCCCACTTCCTTCACTTGAGCATTGGTCGTGCATTTGAATAATGCATCAGTCAACTCATCCGGAAAATCCAAGAAGAAAGCTCTAGGCAATGCTGTAATCTGGCCCAAAGTCGTGATGGGCTTAATGCCTGGAATGATAGGAATGTTGATCCCTGCTTCCCGCACTTTAGCCACGTAATCAAAGTACTTTTTGTTGTCAAAAAACATCTGAGTTACCACATAACTTGCTCCCTTGTCTACCTTCTCTTTGAGGTATTTTAGGTCAAACTTGAGGCTAGGAGCTTCGAAATGCTTTTCTGGGTAACCGGCCACTCCTACACAAAAATCAGTTTGGAAACTTGGCTCGGTTTCTTCGTGCAAATACTTCCCCTGGTTCATGTGAATCACCTGCTCTACGAGTTCGCTAGCATACGCATGCCCATTGGGCTCTGCTACAAAGCGCTCGGCCTTGGGTGCATCTCCACGAAGGGCCAACACATTTTCTACCCCAATAAAGTCAAGATCAATCAACAAGTTCTCGGTCTCCTCCTTGGTAAAGCCTCCGCAAAGCACATGTGGTACCGCATCTACATCAAATCGGTTCATCAAAGCAGCGCAAATCCCTACTGTTCCTGGACGCTTCTTAGTGCTTATCTTCTCCAAAAGACCATTGGGATGCTTCTTGTAGATGTATTCCTCCCGGTGGTAGGTCACATCCACAAAAGGAGGGTTAAACTCCATCAAGGGAGCAATTCCTTCCAAAAGTTCCTTCAAACTTTGCCCCTTCAAGGGCGGTAAAATCTCAAAAGAAAAGAGCGTGCCTTTTGCGTTGGCTAAATGTTGGGTGATTTTCATAGGATTGAATTCTCAAGAATTGGGGTTGGGGAATAGGCCAAATTCGGGGACAATAGACGTTCCGCCTCTTGGAGGCTGATGCCTTTTCGCGTGGCATAACTTGCCACTTGATCTTCACCGATTTTGCCAAGACCGAAGTAACTGCTTTCAGGATGGGCAAAGAAAAATCCAGAAACCGAACTCGTAGGATACATGGCATAACTAGAAGTTAGCGTGATGCCTACCGTATTTTCCAAATCAAGGATTTCAGAGATCGTCACCTTTTCGGAGTGCTCCGGACAGGCAGGATAGCCTGGTGCGGGACGAATACCCAAGTATTCTTCCTTGATCAAAGCCTCGTTATCCAACTTCTCGGATGTGGAATGACCCCAATATTTCGTACGCACCTGCTCGTGCACGTATTCGGTAGCAGCTTCTGCCAATCGATCGGCCAAAGCCTTGAATAAAATATCGTTGTAATCGTCTCCTGCTGCTTTAAACTCCGCAAGTTTGGTTTCCATACCCAAGCCAGCCGTCACGGCAAAGCAACCGAGGTAGTCCACTTGATTGGGATGCAGGTAATCCGCCAAAGATCGGTTGGGAACGTCTTTTCCTTTCTTGCCTTGCTGTCTCAAAAAGTGGAAACTTGTTACTCGATTTCCTTTTTCATCCAATACAAAGGCATCGTCCTCTTCCCGCTGAATAGGAAACAAGGAAAATACAGCCTTGGCAGAAAGCCATTTCTCTTTAATCAAGGTGTCTAGCATGGTCTGCGCTTCGGCAAAAAGTTTTGTTGCCTCCTCGCCCACCACGGTATCACTTAGGATTTTAGGGTATTTCCCTGCCAGCATCCAGGTACTGAAGAATGGAGTCCAGTCGATGTATTCACGAAGGACGTTCAAGTCTAAGTCCTCAAGAACCGTTCTGCCCAGCGCATTCGGCACTACAGGCTGGAATCCTTCCCATTGGATGGATACCGGATTTCGTTTTGCTTCGGTGTAGGAGATCAACTGCTTGACCGTTTGCTTCGCCTCATGCTCCACACGAAGTTGCCGATAGGTCTCCTTGAGTTGAACTCGGAAGGAATCCTTGGTCTCTGGGGAGATCGACTCGCCAGCAATTGGCACAGACTTACTCGCATCGCTCACGTGCACTACTGCACCTGAATAGACTGGGTCAATCTTTACCGCAGTATGAATTCTTGAAGTAGTGGCTCCACCGATCAGCAAAGGAATGGTAAGGCCTTGGCGCTCCATTTCGGAGGCCACATTCACCATTTCATCCAGGGAAGGAGTGATCAATCCACTCAATCCAATGATGTCTACCTTGTTTTTGATGGCTTCATCGATGATTTTTTGGGCATCTACCATCACACCCAGGTCGATGATCTGGTAACTGTTGCAAGCCAAAACTACACCTACGATGTTTTTCCCGATATCGTGCACATCGCCTTTGACGGTAGCCAGTAAGATCTTCTTCAAGGAAGAAGCCTCTTGCCCCTCTTCAGGAAGTGGCATGAATGGTTCGAGGTAGGCCACAGCCTTCTTCATCACACGGGCAGACTTCACTACCTGAGGGAGGAACATTTTTCCTTCACCAAACAAGTCCCCCACCACGTTCATCCCATCCATCAAAGGACCTTCGATCACTTTCAAAGGATTGACCAATTCAAGACGTGCTGCTTCGGTATCCTCGATGATAAAGTCCAAGATCCCTTTCACCAAAGCGTGTTCAATTCGCTTGGCTACAGGCGCTGATCTCCAGGCTTCGTTGACTACTTCTTTTTTATCGGCTGACTTTACGGTCTCTGCAAAGTCCAATAAGCGTTCGGTAGCATCCTCTTTCCGGTCAAACAACACATCTTCTACCCGCTCCAGCAATTCTTTGTCGATGTCGTCGTACACTTCCAAAAGCGTTGGATTGACGATACCCATATCCATTCCATGCTTGATGGCATGGTAAAGGAAAGCAGCATGCATGGCTTCCCGTACGGGGTCATTTCCACGGAAGGAAAAAGACACGTTGCTCACGCCCCCACTGACCTTGGCTCCTGGAAGATTTTCCTTGATCCAGTGTGTGGCATGGAAGAAATCAAGCGCATTCTTGCGGTGCTCCTCCATCCCCGTAGCCACAGGGAAGATATTCGGGTCAAAAATGATGTCCTGTGGATTGAATTTTACCTGATCTACCAAGATGCGGTAACTGCGTTCACAGATTTGAATGCGTCGCTCGTAGGTATCTGCCTGTCCTTTTTCATCAAAGGCCATGACCACTACTGCGGCCCCAAACTTCTTGATGGTTTTGGCTTGATGGATAAATTCTTCTTCTCCATTCTTTAGGGATATGGAGTTGACAATACCTTTTCCTTGCACACACTTTAATCCTGCCAGAATGATGCTCCACTTGGAACTATCAATCATGATGGGAATTCGGCTGATTTCAGGTTCGGAAGCAATCAAGTTTAGGAAACGCACCATGGCAAATTCCCCGTCCAGCATCCCTTCGTCCATGCAGACGTCCAAGATCTGAGCACCTCCTCGAACTTGATCCAAGGCGATATCAAGGGCATCGTCGTATTGTCCATTGAGGATCAGGCGAGCAAATTTCTTGGAACCGGTGATATTGGTTCGCTCACCCACATTCACAAAGTTGAGCGTAGGTGTAAATACCAAAGGCTCTAGCCCCGATAGTTTCATGTAGGCTAACTTAGGCATAGTTCTCCTCCTCTTCCGTTAACTGATCAATTTTACGTGGAGAATAGTCTGCTGCAAGATTCGCTAATGCACGAATGTGGTCTGGTGTGGTGCCGCAGCATCCTCCCAAAATATTAAGCATTCCTTCTTTCAAAAAGTCACGCACCTGGTCTGCCATTTCATTGGCTCCCTGGTCATAGGCACCAAACTCATTCGGTAGGCCAGCATTTGGATAGGCAGACACGTAAAATGGTGCTTCCTGAGCCAATACCTTCAGGTATGGACGCAATTCCTTCGCTCCCAAGGCACAATTTAAGCCGACGGAGAACAAGGGCACGTGGGAAACTGAAATCAAAAAAGCTTCGGTAGTTTGTCCTGAGAGAGTTCGACCAGAGGCGTCCGTGATGGTGCCAGAGATCATGATAGGGATACCTCCCTCTTTGGGATCAAGGGGAATATTTCGCTCATCATATACTGCTTGGATGGCATAGAGCGCCGCTTTGGCATTGAGTGTATCGAAGATAGTCTCTACAAGTATAAGATCTGCTCCCCCATCCAATAATCCACGAACCTGTTCGGAGTAGGCTTCTGCCAACTGGTCAAAAGTAATCGCTCGATAGCCTGGATCATTCACGTCTGGAGAGATAGAAGCGGTACGGTTGGTAGGACCCATGGCACCTGCCACAAAGCGAGGCTTGTCCGGCGTGGTTTGGCTGTAAGCATCGGCTACTTCTCGTGCAAGTTTGGCCGATTCAAAGTTGATCGCATAAGCCAAGTGGGGCAATCCATAATCCTCTTGGGCGATGGTCGTTCCGGAAAACGTATTCGTTTCAATGATATCGGACCCGGCCTTCAAATACTCCAAGTGGATGGCACGAATGATATCGGGTCTACTTAGGGAAAGTAGGTCGTTATTGCCTTTTAAAGACTTGGGATGGTCTTTTAATGCAGGAGTTCGAAAATCTTCCTCAGTCAGTGTGTAACGCTGAATCATGGTACCCATGGCACCATCTAAAATTAAAATCCGGGAATTTACTGCCTGAAGCAGGAGTTCCGTTCTGTTTTGTCTCATGGTTGGTTACGTTCAAAAAACTAATCGAGCAAAACACGGAGAAAAGTAGGTATTCGTACTATTCATCTCATCTGTTCCTGGCATAGTCCAGGAGGGGAGTTAGCACCTTGGTTACAGGTTGCTAAGACGTCGTAGGGCCCTTCCCTCGGTCTTTCTCGATAAGTTGCTGCAAAAGTACGGCTAAAATTTAAATAAACTAGGATCTGGTTCCTTTTTCCCTTGAAAAAAAATAGTTTTTCGTAAAAAAACAGAAGAAAATTAGGGGCGTATCCCCACCCCAACCGTTACAAAAGGTCCCGACTGATAGGCATTCATGGAGACTCCACCCAGCTTGTAGCCAGGAAATGCCTGTTCGTAACCCGCGGTGGTGGTAAATACCAAATCAAACAATTTCCGATTAGTCATCGGCAATCCATACTCAATCAGCACCTCAGGCTTGAGGAAAATACCCGACTTCCGAAGGTATCCATCAAAATTTCGTTGATCGAGTAAAGCCGGAAAATCAGGTTTTTGATCCTTCAGCAAGGAATAGCGCAAGTTGCCATAGCCCAACCCTCCAAGGGCACCTATACCCCAGTTTTTGTATTGAAAGAATTTTTTACCCACGTTGGCATAGATGCGTAGGCTATTCAAACTGTGAGTTTGGGTGGTACTGGCACGTCCTTTTAAGGCCACATTAAATACATCCATCCCATAGAGGAATCCGTCTGTTTCTCCTAAGATTCTCAGCCCCAACTGTGATGGCCTCCCCTCCAAAGTCTCGTATCCCTGTTCTTTCAAATAGGAATTAAACTTATCGGGTTTGGAAAAGTGGATTCCACGGATCAGAGAGGCCCCAATCGAAGCATCCTTGTAGAAAAAATTTCGGTCGGGAAGGCTGATCCCAGTTCCTACACGAATAAAGGCGCCTGCTTGGGCATTGTCAAAGGAAATTCCATTGAGGTTCCAGCTGTCTTCAAATGGACTGAAAGAATACCCTGCCTTGGCGATAACCTTCATCGCTTCTTTTCGGTTGGGAATTGGAAAATCGTAGGAGATTTGAAATCCAATTTCCGTCAAAAAATTACCGTAATTGAGCGTTCCGCGTTGGATATCATGCTCTCGCAACACAAATCCTTGACCTGGATCCTTCAAGAAGGTTTCTAGGTCCTTAGGCTGCTTTTGAGGAAGCAATTGTACATTCATGTAACCTAACCCCATGGATAGGTAATGGATAAATTGGAATTTCCCCTCTTCAGTGAGCGAGTAACCCAGATTCACCATGGCACGGGAGGTTCGGTACTGGAAGCGATGCGTCCCCAAATCCGCTGTTCGGCTTTGGTGCTGGGATACTTCCACACCAAAAATAAAGTCATTCAACCTGGCCTGGTAACCCAAGCCAAATGAATTGTAACGATTTGGAATGGGAAGCTGTCCCCGTTCTGCTAGTAAAGTATTGAATTGACTCAAATTGGCCCCGGAGGTCCCCGTAAATGCATAGAGCGATGAGCGGCTCGCTAAAAATCCTTGGGCCTGAAGACTAGCTCCCGCAAGAAAAAGCGAAACTAAAAGGACAAGTCGATGCACCATAGGTAAAGGCATTGCCAAAAAAGGCTTCGCAAAATTAATGGGAAATGGCAATTTAAGCGGCAAATCACAGAAATCCCCTGTTTATTTTTTGATTACTAAGAGGTAATCCTACCAACGAACAAACTATATGCCTAATTATTCAACCCGCCTTGAAAACCTTCTAGGGAATATCTCGTATTTCGAAGCAATCAATCACAATAAAATACAAGTATGATCCTTTCCACTACCTCCACCCTTGAAGGCCATCCAATTGAAAACTATTTAGGCATCGTTTCTGGAGAAACGATCATTGGTGCCAACATCTTCAAAGATTTTTTTGCAAGCATCACCGACATTGTGGGAGGAAGATCTTCGGCTTACGAACAAGTTTTGCGCGAAGCAAAAGCAACAGCCATGGCTGAAATGGAACTTCAAGCAAGACAGCTCGGAGCGAATGCAATTTTGGGTATCGACCTAGACTACGAAACCATCAGAGAAGGAATGCTCATGGTCACCGTCAGTGGTACTGCAGTGAAAGTGTACTCTTGAGCGCGGTATAAAAGAGAATTACTGGCTTGACATCCACTGCATAATCAAGCCGCTGATATAGGCTCCGTAAGTACCGAGAGCATAGCCTAGTACAGCCAAAAGCACTCCTACTGAAGCCAAGGAAGCGTCAAATGCGGATG
>JBJOOF010000233.1:0-20254 GCA_046051425.1 Bacteroidota bacterium | reverse complement strand
TCATCGTATTGGTGGCTTATCTATTTTCATCCAATAAGAAAAAAATTGACTGGAGGTTGGTTGCTATTGGCATCTCCCTACAATTGGTTTTTGGATTCTTAATTACTCAGGTCACAGTTGTTAAGGATGCATTCCAATTGCTTTCCGAAGGCTTTGTGAAGTTCTTGAGTTTCAGTGAAGCAGGAGCTCGATTTATTTTTGGGGATTTAGCTGGAGATACCTTCGGATTTATTTTTGCCTTTAAGGTATTGCCTACCATAATCTTTTTCTCCACTGTTTCCTCAGGATTATACTACCTAGGGATCTTGCAGAAAGTTGTGTACGGCATTGCTTGGGTGATGGCGCGATCCATGCGTCTATCTGGACCAGAGTCTCTGTCAGCTGCTGGAAATATCTTTTTGGGCCAAACAGAAGCGCCACTCTTAGTAAGACCTTTCATTCCTCAGATGAGTAAATCCGAGTTGATGTGCTTGATGACAGGTGGGATGGCTACCATTGCTGGTGGCGTGCTTGCAGGCTATGTAGCGTTCTTAGGTGGGGATAGCATGGAGGAGCAAAGTAAGTTTGCAGCCTACCTGTTGGGTGCCAGTATCATGAATGCCCCTGGGGCAATTGTGATGTCCAAGATGTTTATTCCAGAAACAGAGAAAGAAATCAAGCAGGATAAGCTTGAAGTTAATAAGGAAGCCATGGGCGTAAACATCATCGATGCGATGTCTATTGGAGCAGCAGAAGGCTTAAAGTTGGCCTTGAACGTAGGTGGAATGTTGTTGGCGTTTATTGCGGTAATTGCAGCGATAAACTATGGCTTAACAGGTATAATCGGGGAATACACCGGCTTGAATGCTTGGGTAGAAGGCAGTACTGGAGGGCAATTTAAAGGCTTCTCCTTAGAGTATATTTTTGGACAGGTATTCCGTGTGTTTGCCTGGGTGATTGGCGTTGATTGGGTGGATACGCTACAAGTGGGTAGCCTTTTGGGTCAAAAAACGGTGATCAATGAATTCGTGGCTTACTTAAGTTTGGCCGAAATGAAGGAAGCGGCTTCCATCAGTACCAAATCCATCATCATCGCTACCTACGCCCTGTGCGGGTTCTCGAACTTTAGTTCCATCGCAATCCAATTGGGTGGTATTTCCATCATCGCTCCCAACCAGCAAGGAAACCTTAGCCGTTTGGGATTACGAGCCTTGATGGCCGCTTCCTTAGCTTGTCTCATGACCGCTACGGTGGCAGGGATGCTTGTTTGAGGATAGTATCAAGTAATTAGTATCAAGTATCAAGTAAAATGTACCCTGCCTGCCTACCGCAGACCGGCACGTCATATTGCACAAACTTGATACTCTTGTTTGTTTTTTCTCGCAAAGTAGGTAAGCCGCAAGGGGGTTAATCTGATTACCAATCATCCATCTTAAATCAAAAAACCACATAGGCACATAGAAAAATCTATGTGCCTATGTGGTCTAATCACCTTGCTTGCCCGTTGCGGGAGGTAGACTTCTGACCTACCTAGGTATAATAATTACTAGAAATCAAGTCTTAATCCTAACCTCTACTTTGTACTTTGTACTTGGTACATTGTACATTACTTTGTGCTTTGTACTTGGTACTTAGTACATGGTACCTTGTACTTAATTCCCATACAATTTCTTACTCACCTCTTCGTACTTATCGCCAGCAGTCCACTGTGGTCTTTGGGACCAATTCGCAATTTTTTGAGTGGCCAAAATGTAGGATTTCCAATACAGCTGCGCATAATTCAAATCAAAGCTCTCCACCTCATCGGCTGCCTTGTGGTAATACTTATTGATCTCATCGTCAAATGCAGTAAATCCAAGGGTAAAACTGGGAGCAGGAATTCCCTTACGCGCGAAGTTGACATTGTCCGAGCGGTCATACAGCCCTTGCTCGGGCGATGGATCTGCCTTTGCAGTCAATCCAAATTCGGCCACAGCCTCGTTGATCAAGTAGTCTGCACTGGTTCTACCCAACCCAATCACCGTGATGATGGAGGTATCGTTGTACCCCGCATTGTCAATATTCAGGTTGTAGACGATTTGATTCAAGGGAATCAACGGATTGTTAGCAAAATAGCCACTACCCAAGAGTCCCTTTTCCTCTGCTGTCCATAGGGCAAAAAGGATGGATCTTTTGGGAGGGTTTTTAGCAAAGTACTGCGCTGCATTGAGTACAGCCACGGTTCCAACTGCATTGTCTCGAGCACCGTTGTAAATCGAATCACCAGTCTCATCTGGGGTTCCTACACCTACGTGGTCGTAGTGTGCCGAAAGGAGAATGAATTCATTTTTTAATTGTGGATCTGTTCCTTCAACCCAGGCCAAGACATTCTTACCATCGATTTTGCGGTTTACTTTTCCTTCTACAGCTACCGTAGCATTGCCCAAGTTGGTACCGGTCAACTGGTTTTTCACATCTTCCACCCATAAGTAAGGAAGGTTGCTTGCCTCACCCTGATCCATTCCCATTTGAGGTCTATTCAGAAATCCTGAAACCAATTGCCAAGGCACAGAAGGAACATTGAATCGTTCGATTAAAGCCAGAGCTCCAGCTTCTTTGGCACGAACAGCCTTTGCTCTGCCTTCAGAAAACAATTGATTTGGGCTGAATTTGTTAGGTGCTCCCACATTGGTGATTGCAATCTTTCCCTTGAGGTCCTTGCCTGCAAATTCTTCTGCTGATCCAAAGCCTACATCCACTACTTCGTAGTTGCCAGAGAAGGAGCGGCCATCCAATACCAAGAGGTTTTGTCCTTGGGTAAAGGAAAAATTACCCAATTGTACGGATCCTTTGGTAGGAGGAGAGGATAAATTGAAGGGAATATCTTGGTAGTATCCATTGCCCCCAGGGACTGGCTTCGCACCTGCTTTTTCAAGTTCCTGTGCGATGAATATGTACGCCAATTTCATTTCCGGGCGGATTGGATCTCGTCCCTTCAGCTCATCTGAGGCCAAATAGGTAAATTGAGAAATAGCCTTTTCGGAAGAAAACTTTTTTTCAACATCCTGCTTTTGAGCGAGGAGAGGAGAGCTGCCAAAGAGAACAGCAGATAAAATCAATAGGTGTTTTTTCATAAAGGGAAAAGTATTAGATACTAAAGTAAATTAAATTTTGAATTCAATCCTGCACATTACTTCAAATCATTCAGGTTCCAACCCAGCCGTGTTGCTATACTTGAAAAATGAGCAGGAGGTGGACAAACTAATTGTATGGGATCAGTCGAGTAGGGCGGAGTAAAACCCAATTTCCAAGAATGCAAAAGCAGATTTTGCAAGCCAAAATGGGTTTCAAAATAAGTATTTTGTTTGTTGTCCCCATGCTTGCGATCCCCCAGAATGTAGTGCCGGATATGCGCCAGATGCCTACGGATTTGATGCGTTCTGCCAGTAAGCAATTCTACTTCCAGCAAGCTGTAACGACTGGTTGGGTAGCGCCCTGTGCTGTCAAAGGCTTGCTCGGATTCCCGGATCACACGGTACTTACTTTGTGCTTCTTGGAGTTTGCCTGAGCGTTCACTCGTCAGCGGATGATCAATCAGGCCCTCGGGTTGTGCAGGAATCCCTCTTACGATGCAGAGGTATCTTTTTTCGATCGCTCGGTCCATAAACAAGGCCTTGAGTGAGGGGAGAACTTGTTCGTTTTTTGCAAATAACAGACAGCCGCTGGTGGCTCGATCTAGGCGATGCACAGGAGCTACCCAAGTACCTAACTGGTCTCGGAGTTGAATCAAAGCATTTTCTTCTTCCCCAAAGGCTTGATTAGTGCGGTGCACCAATAGTCCAGCTGGTTTGTCGATGACGACGAGTTGCTCGTCTTCAAATAGGATGGGTAGCATTTAGTGGTCGAACTTGTTAATCAATCGTTCCCGATCCGATGCATTCATTTCCTTGATACCAAGCAACAAATTGCCCCGAAGCAATTCCTTTTTGTGCATGTTCAAAGACCACATAGAGGCCATGAGGGTATTGAATGAGGGTAGCTTTGGAAAGGGGTTGTCGGTAGCGAATTCGAGCGGAATAGACAGCTGATTCCCCAGGTTGCAGTTGGAGATCTTCTCGAATCCAATGCACCTGATCTTGGGGAACAAAAAGCCCGAATCGATTTAAACCAGGATGTTCTTCCCCCAAACCGGTGTAAATGACGTTTTCTATTGTATCGGTAGCAATCACAAACAGGGGTTTGCCCGTACCACCTACCTGCAGCCCTTTGCGCTGCCCTACAGTGAAGTAATGTGCTCCGCGGTGCTCGCCGAGGACTTTTCCTTGTGTTGGAATGTAAGAAATGGGGGTACAGACCGATTCCAACTGCTCTTGGGTCCAGTCTTGAGGAGGGATTCCCGAAGGAACAAGTTGTGAATGATAGGCAGGAAATTCTTCAGGGATTTGGATGATTTTCCCGGTCTTGGGTTTCAGTTGCTGCTGCAAGAAGTCCGGCAGGCGCACTTTCCCGATAAAGCAGAGTCCTTGGGAGTCTTTCTTTTCGGCAGTGATCAAGCCTGCTTGCTTGGCGATCTCCCGAACTTCAGATTTTTGGAGATGGCCGATTGGAAATAAGGCCTTTGCCAATTGCCCTTGGGACAGTTGGCAAAGAAAGTAGCTCTGGTCCTTGTTGGCATCTGCACCGGCAAGCAGTTGGTAGGTGGGCTTACCCTCTTGTATGAATTCCCCTTTCTGGCAGTAATGTCCTGTGGCCACAAAGTCGGCCTTCAATTGGATGGCGGCCTTGAGGAAGATGTCAAATTTGATTTCTCGGTTGCAGAGGATGTCTGGATTGGGCGTACGGCCGGCGCTGTATTCGGCAAACATGTAGTCTACGATCCGCTCCTGGTATTCCGCACTCAGATCGATAGCTTGAAAGGGGATGTTGAGGGTTTCGGCGACAAGCATGGCGTCGGTTGAATCCTCTAGCCAAGGGCATTCATTTGAAATGGTGACCGACTCATCGTGCCAGTTCTTCATAAACATGCCGATGACCTCGTAGCCCTGGTCGATTAAAAGTTTGGCAGCAACACTGCTATCTACGCCGCCTGATAGGCCGACGACAACTCGAGGTTTTGTTTTCATAGGGTAGTGGTTAATGGAGTAAAGGTCCATTAGGGGACACTAGAAGATTGACCCAAATGAGTCAACACGATGCAAAGGTACGGAATGCTACCCTGATTTGAACAAATCAAAAATCCCTAGTGTTTCTAAGGTTCTAACTCATTTTTTCTGATGTCCGTCAATTCCCTACAATCTCGAATCAAGCGTGGTGATTTTTTGCCTGAGCTGGACTTTCTCACTTCACGTTCTGGTGGAGCAGGAGGGCAGCATGTGAATAAGGTAGAAACGAAGGTGCAGCTCAAATTTGACCTAATGCAGTCACAAGTATTGACAGAAGAAGAGAAATTGACTTTCATTCAAAAAAATCCAACCAAGGTTGATCAATCGGGATGTGTGCAACTTCTTTGTCAAGAAACCCGCTCCCAGCTTCAGAATAAGGAACTAGTCATCCGTAAATTCCATGATTTGCTAGCCACTACCTTCCAAAAAAAGAAGGTAAGGAAAGTAACTCGACCCAGTAAGGCTGCACGTGAGGATCGCCTAAAAGACAAAAAAGCCAAGGCGGAAATCAAACGAAATCGATCCAATTTTAGGCCAGGTTCTGACTGATTTTTTTTCATATTCCCTCGCTTCCTCGGTTAAAAGTTTAAATTTGGTAGATGGTCTAGTCCATTTCCTTATGAAGTCAACCGTTTTGTCTAATTCTACCCGAGGGATGCTTGGGTTACTTGTTGGATCTTTCCTTTTCTTGGGAAGTTGTCAATCCAAAAATCCTTCAGAAAGCA
The DNA here is from genome assembly GCA_046051425.1 of Bacteroidota bacterium. Taxonomy (GTDB): domain Bacteria; phylum Bacteroidota; class Bacteroidia; order Cytophagales; family Cyclobacteriaceae; genus Algoriphagus. The sequence goes on along the minus strand of JBJOOF010000233.1, from coordinate 14,409 downwards.
CAGCCGCTACAGAGGAACCTTCATCTAATCGAGCCTCAGCACGATTTCAGTTAGCAAATGGGGAAGAGTTTGGCCTTCAAACAGAAGATAAAAAATGGACCGTACTTCATTTTTGGGCTACTTGGTGCAAACCCTGTCTTGCAGAATTCCCAGAACTAAAGAATGCACTTCCTAATCTTCAACAAGACGATACCCAATTTATTTTTGCCTCCGAAGAGGATTTGGAACAAATTCAAGCCTTTGAGAAACGACATCAAACGGGAATAAACTTAAGTCGGTTCTCAAATGGCACACTGGCTGACTTTGAAATTTATGCGCTTCCAACCACACTTGTCCTTGATTCCCAAGGGAAGGAGGTATTTCGCCAGGTGGGATTAGTGGAATGGAAAAATCTAAAAAGCATTGAGGAACTTATTCAAAGCAAGCCATGAGGAAACTTTCAATTCCCAGTCTTTTGCTCCTTATGTGGGTTTGGGCTTGCAAACCAGCCACTCCCGAATTGATTGAATTGGAATCCATTCCTTTTCCAAAAATGGAAAATGGGGCCATGCCCAGTTTCTTTGCCAACGATTCCAATCTCTATATTTCATGGGTGACAATGGGAAATGACACCACTGCGGAGTTGTATTATTCCAATTTGAATCCGGAAAAGCAATGGACTGTTCCTCAATTGATCAATCAAGGATCGAATTGGTTTGTCAACTGGGCGGACTTTCCAGCACTGGTTGAAAATCAGGGGGTTTTACTCAGTCATATCCTTCAAAAATCTTCCCCAGAAACTTTTTCCTACGATGTCAAACTCCAAGTACTTCCCAAAGGAGCTACCCAATGGAGTTTGAATCTTCCTTTGCATCAGGATAGCACACTGACCGAACATGGATTTGTGTCCTTGGTACCTTACACCTCGACTAGTTTTTTTAGTTCCTGGCTTGATGGTCGTGAAACAGGCGGGGGAGGACACGATCATGCTGCACATACTGGAGGGCCAATGAGTATTAGAGCCGCCGAAGTGGATTTGGAGGGTAAAGTACTATGGGATGAACTTTTGGATGCAAAAACCTGTGATTGCTGCCAAACGAGCAGTGCCATCACCGATTTGGGTCCTGTGGTAGTTTACCGCAATCGATCCGATCGAGAGATTCGAGACATTGCCATTGCACGGCTTGTGGACGGCAAATGGACTGAACCAGCCATTATCCACGCAGACGGATGGGAGATTAGTGGATGTCCGGTCAATGGGCCCAAAGTGGTAGCCAAAGGTTCTAACCTGCTCGTAGGCTGGTTTACTGCTCCTAAAGGCATCCAACAAGTTAAATTCGCCTTTTCTTCCGATGCAGGAGCTTCCTTCGGCAAGCCTGTGGTGATTGAATCTACTGGGCTAATCGGCCGCGTAGATGTAGCGCTACTCCGCGAGGATTGGGGAGTGGTTTCCTGGATGGAAACCAAAGGAGCGGACACCTTTCTTTATGCGGCGGGTATTGACCAAGCAGGAGAAATGGGAGCCGCCCTTCAGATCACGGCAGTAGATCCGAGCAGAAAAAGTGGTTTCCCGCAACTTGAAGTGCTCGGTGGCCAAGTCTATTTTGCTTGGACCGAGGTAGCAGGAGAAGATAAAAATGTCCGAACAGCGCGAATACCTCAGGAGGCCTTTTTGTTTTAAAAGGCCTCCTGATGATTATTTTCTAGTGGGCATGTGATGAAGAAGGCTGTGCTTTCGACTTTTCGCCCTGACTTTCACTAGGACTCATCCTGCTTTTTTTATTGGAAAGCTGTGCGGATGCATCCAATTATTTTTTTGAAGAGAAAAATTGTCCGATTAGCTATTCTTTACGACAAATTTGATCTTCGTTTTATCCCAAGCCATAGTGATTTCGGTGGTTTGGCTCGCAATTTTTTGTACAGAATAGGTGAGTGATTCCACAGAATTTTCAAGTGTTTCAGGGCTGCATGTGATTCGAATCACATCCTTGCTGGAATCGTAATCATCCGCCAAGTGCATATCCCAAACAGAATTTAAGATGACTGTCCATTCTTGCTTACCAGGAATGGTGAATAGGCCATACTTTCCTGCAGGGATTTTTTGATAATCAATAGTTACTGGTTTATCGAATTGTATCCAAGTGGCTTTATGAGCGCCAGTTGCCCAAACTTCTCCATAGGCTACTAATCCTCCAAAAATTTGTCTGCCTCTTACGCTTGGAGAAGAATAATCAATATGAATATGATTTCCATCAACTATTTCCATCGCCGTTTTTTTAGGGCTTTTTGAGGCAGTCGGCTTTTCTGATGCAGCTTGGTGCTGGCTATGATCTTCTGTTGGAACGGCTGTGGTTTGATTTTCTGTGTTACCACCACAACTTGCGAAGAAGATGGATACTAGGAAGGTGAAGGCGATTTTTTTCATAATTAGGACACGGTGATTTTTAAAAGATAAGGGCTAGTTCGATGGAGTTCAACATTTTTTAGTATTGGCTTTACTTAGGCAAATTATTCAAATAGGTTTGCTTAACCTCACCGCAAGTAAGCATGGAAGCACCGAAATATGGATTTTGGATATCCTCGGTTTCGCTTAGCCAATAGCCTCCTTTGTTGTTAAAGGCCATGGGACAGTAATCTTTATATACTACAGCCTTGGTGAGTTTGTAGGTTTCTGTAAGTTGGATGACCTGAGTCGAAAGAGATGAAAAGTGGGTTCTTGCTGAAGCAAGGTCCTTTGACCCTTTTATTTTGGCGGTTGCCTCAGAAAGTCCCGACTTTATTTTCTCCCATTTCGCATTGTCTTTTCCCGTTCCATCGGCACTTACCTTGGCCAAGGCTTGTGCTAGTACTTGGATGGTTGCGGTCGGTAATTGGTCTTTCACCAAGTTGTTTTTTACCAGAAAATACGATTCGACAACAGCGGTGAGTTGCTGGCTAAATGCAGCTGAAACTTCCACTTGCTGCGTGCTGCTGCGGTTGAGTAGGCTTGGTTTTCCGGAAAGCTGAGCCGATGCATCTACAGCGAAAGCTCCTTGAGAGACAATTTCTTCTCCAGCCTGTAAGCCAGCAGTGATTTGGTAGTTTTCACCGAGCCTATTTCCTAAAGTTACTTCCCGCATTTCAAAACTAGGAACTTCTGAGTTGGGAACCTTTACATAGACCACGGAGCGCTTTCCAGTCCAAAGGATGGCCGTTCTCGGGACTACCAAGTCAGTAGTCGCAGTTGATTTTTCTGCTGAAATTTTTGCTGTCACAAACATTTCTGGCTTCAGCAACATCCCTGCATTGGAGATTTCTGCCCGGAGGGAAGCGGCACGTGTGTTGGGATCGATTAGGGGATCGATAAAGGATACTCGGGCTTGCTTTGTTTCGCTCGGTCTTCCTGCCACGGTAAATTGGATATTGTCCCCAAGGGAAACAAAAGGCAAGTCCGTCTCATACACATCCAGACGCAGCCAAAGTTTGGAAAGGTCGGTGACGGTAAAGAGAACCGAACCCGTTCCTACATAATCGCCCAAGGACACATTTTTTTGAATGACCACGCCAGATTGATCTGCCAAAATATCCCATTTTTCTTTGACTACTCCAGTACGCTCGACCTCAGTGATCTGTGCAGTTGTAAGTTTCCAGGAGGCAAGCTTTTCTTTGCTGGCTTGGTATAATTGCGGATAGGCTGCCTTGGTCTTGATGGCTTCTAATAATTCCTTTTGAGCTGTAATCAACTCAGGGGAATAGATGGTTGCTAGTTTTTGACCGGCCTTGATTTGCTCCCCGGTGAAGGTGACAAACAATTTCTCAATCCTCCCAGGGAATTTGGCTGAAATGGAAGCATTTTCGCGTTCATCCGCTTGCAATTTACCTGTAAGGAGGAGTTCCTTGCCTGAAGCTGATCCGCCCACTACTTGGGTTTGCACCGCTGCCATGGCTAGGGCCTCTTTGGTCATTTGGATGGCTTGTGGATTGCTTGTTTCTTCAGTCCCCTGTGTCACCGGTATCAAGTCCATGCCACAGATAGGACAGGATCCCGGCGCGTTTAGCTTAACTTGGGGATCCATGGAGCAGGTCCAAAGGGAAGGTACCCCTTCGCTGGATTCGTGATCGTGAGAATCAGCACTGCTTGAGCTGAGGGAATGAAACATCCAACCCAAAATCAACCCTACGAGTAAGGTGATGGAAATCAATCCTATTTTTGATGCGAATAGTTTGTTCATGTCTTTTCTAGTTTGAAGGAATGGAGGAGTTTTGGATCAAGGCTTCCAGTTGCGCGAGGCTCTGATGTCCTTGATAGGTGGCGTATAGCACCTTTCGCTGGTATTCTAAGTCCTGCTGCTGAAGTTGAAGTACGTCAAGCAGGCTGCTTTTTCCAGTGGCTAACCCTGATTCGAGCAACTGCAGTTGCTGATCGATCAAGGTTAACTGTTCCTGGTAAAGCTTGAGATTTCGATTGCTTTCTTCCCAACCACGGAATGCGGCAGCCCACTGCATGGCTAGACGATTTTCGGTTTCCTTCTGTGCCATTTCCGTAGCAGTTTGAAGAAAGGCGGTTTCCTTAATTTTCGAATCGATTTTCTTGCGGTAAATCGGAAGACTTAAGGTCACCATGGGCATCACCATGTCATCACCTCCCATGGGCATGCCTTTCTCTATCCTTGGGGAGAGTGGCATGTAGTTGACACCAGCGCCCAACATGGGTCTACCTTCCAATACAGCCATTTTTTCTTGCTGGACTAAAGCTGATTTTTCGGCTGCAAACATGGCTAACATGGGATTGCTCTCCTTGATTTTTTCCAAATAGGCCTGTTTTTCTAAAGGTAAGGATGCAGCATCCAGCTGCTCAGGAAGGGAAATCGGGCTGTCAATTGGCCGGTTGAGCAATTGGTTGAATTGAATTTTGAGTACCTCTAGATTCTCTTGCAGTTGCATCAAAGTGGTTTCCTGCTCGTTGCGTTGCAATTTGAGTTGCAATACGCCCGCCATACCCACAGAAGCGGAAGTCATGGAAGGAGCGGGCATTCCACTAGTCATTCCTGGGCTAACGCTTTCAGGGGTAGCTGCATTCCCCATTCTTGACATTCCTGACCCAGTGGACCGTGTAGGTTGCTGTAGGGGCATGCTTGGGGTAGGGGAACTCAGCCCAGTAGAACTCCCTACCTGGTAGTTTACTAACAAGAGGCTTTCCTGCTTCTTGAGGTAGTCTATCGTCTGTTGTGTAAGCTTTAGTTCACCTTGACGCAACAGCAACTCTAGCCAGGTAGATTTTACCTCAAGAAAGAGTTGGTTCTTCTTATCCAAAAACCGGAAGTATTCTGCCTGACCCATTTGGTAGGCTTCTTCTTTTTGGCTATTGAGCATCCCTCTCCAGGGAAACATTTGCATCAGGCGAAAATCGGTAGATTGATTGCCCATAAATCGCTCCATGGGCTGCAAAAATACCCCCGCCTGAAATTCAGGATTGGGCCTGCTGACCTGATTGACCTGCTCTGCTGTGGCTTGGTACTGCGCATAAGCCGCTTGGAGGCCCGGATTATTCTTGGTTGCTTCCAGTAGGTATTCTTCCAAGGATTGGGCTTGTAGAGTTGTTGTGCTTACCAGAGTGAGGAATAGGAGTACTCCCAGCACCTTGCCGAGGGGAAGCATCGGGTGGAGCTGCAGCCTGCAGCCGATTGCTTTCAACACCTTAACTAATTGCTTCATGGCTTTCAATTTTAGTAGTCTTAGTTAATTTTCGTTCTGCCCACCAGCAGTAAAGGGTAGGTACGATGAATACGGTAGTTACTTCCAGAATCATCCCTCCTAAAGCCGGTATGGCCATTGGGATCATCACATCGGAGCCTTTTCCGGTTGAGGTGAAAATGGGAATTAAGGCAAGTAGCGTAGTGGCCGTAGTCATCATACAAGGCAATACCCTGCGTTTTCCGGCTTCTAGGACCGCATTGCGGATTTCTAGGACGCTGCTTGGCTTTTTCTTGGCAAAACTCTGATCCAAGTAGGTAGCCACTACCACTCCATCGTCCGTAGCGATTCCGAACAAGGCAATGAACCCAACCCAAACGGCCACACTCAAGTTGTAGGCTTTCATTTGGAATAGGTCACGCAGGTTGGTTCCCCAAATGTCAATATTCAAGAATCCATCTAGGCCAAAGAGCCAAAGCATCAAAAACCCTCCAGAAAAGGTCATTGCGATCCCTGTGAATACAAATAGGGTAGTGGATACGGCTCTGAATTGAAAATAGAGGAGTAAGAAAATCAGCACCAAACAGAGAGGAACAATGAAGCCCAAGCGTTTTTCGGCACGAACTTGATTTTCATAGGTTCCTGAAAATTCAAAGCGTACCCCATCCGGAACTTTCAGTTCGCCGGAATCAATTTTCCCTTGCAAATAGTCCTTTGCTTGCTCCACTACAGTTACTTCGGAGTAGCCTTCATTCTTATCCAAAAGGACAAATCCTACCAAGAAGCTATTTTCTCCACGAATCATGTCTGGGCCTGGTCGGTATTGGATGTCCACTAGCTGACCTAGTGGAATGTAGTTGCCAACAGGAGTAGGGATTTGGAGATTTTCAATGGCTTCTGGATCATCTCGGTGTTCGCGAGCATAGCGTACGCGGATCGGAAAGCGTTCACGCCCTTCGACCGTGGTGCTCAACTTCATGCCTCCAATGGCCGTTTCGATAAACTCTTGCACATCCACCACATTCAAGCCGTAGCGGGAGATTTTTTCCCGGTCAATATTTAATTCCAAGTAGGGTTTGCCCACAATTCGGTCGGCAAATACGGCCTCCTTTTTGACCGAAGGCACCTCTTTGAGATAGCCTTCTAATTTTAAACCAAAGGATTCAATCGTTTCTAAATCAGGACCATACACTTTGATGCCCATGGGTGCACGCATGCCTGTTTGCAGCATGACCAATCGGGTTTCGATGGGCTGAAGTTTGGGCGAACTCGTCACCCCGGGTAAGTTGACCACCTCTAAGATCTCAGACCAGATGTCATCTGGGGTACGGATATGGGCTCTCCACTGCCTGAAGTATTCTCCGGACTCGTCAGGAACAAGTTCTGATACGGCTACGTTTTGAAGCGAATCCGTTTCTGGATCGAAGAATTTTCCGGTTTTCAGGGCGTATTTTCCATCCTCCACTTTGAATCGAAGTCTTTTTCCTTGGGCATCGATCAAGTATTCGGACTTGTAGTTGATCGTATTTTCATACATGGTGATGGGCGCAGGGTCAATGGCTGTTTCTGCCCTGCCTGCCTTGCCTACGACCAATTCCACTTCTGGGATGGAAGCAACTAGCATGTCCAATTTTTGGAGCACCTCCTTGTTTTCTTGAACACCTGAATGAGGCATGCTACTTGGCATCAGCAGGAAGGAGCCTTCGTTGAGAGAAGGCATAAATTCCTTGCCAAGTCCAGGAAAAGCATGGGTCATTCCCGACCAAAATGACGTGGTGCGAATATTTACCCCTAGGCCATCAGCAGCCGTAGGTATAAATCCGAATACACGCCCAAAGCCTAGCCAAATGATCAATCCCAAGCCAATAATCAGGGAGGGAAAGACCAAGAAAGCACGCTTATGGTTGAGGCACCAGGTGAGGAGTTTAGGGTAGATTTGGATAAATCCCATAAACCCGCCAAGCACGGCAAATAATAGAATGGCGATAAACAGAAAATTACCAAAAGTGCTGACGGATACGCCCAAAGGCATCCATAGGGTAGTAAGCAGCCAAGAAATCGCAATGAGCGTAGCGCCTAGTAAGGCTTTGGACTTGTGCTTTTCGAAGCGATCCGGAAAATGGAAAGCCAAACTGTGAATTGCACCGTAGCTGAATAGCAAAAGCCCAGCCCAGGTCCAAGCAAAAATGCCGACCAATGGCCCTAGGAGAAGGAGCGCATAATTGCCGTATCGGCTTACTTTGGCCCCTACTTTTCGCCAACTCACTACCCAATGCGTCAATGCAGGTAGCATGAACAGGGTAATCAGTACTGCAGCGATCAAGACGAAGGTTTTGGTGTAGGCCAGCGGGCCAAATAGTTTGCCCTCTGCAGCCTGTAGTGTGAATACAGGAAGGAAACTGATGATGGTGGTGCTGACGGCCGTTAGTATGGCTCCAGAAACCTCTGCTGAGGCCTCGTAAATCGTTTGGAGTTTGGATTTTTCCTTGGGAGCAGACTCCAGGTGCCGTAGAATATTTTCATTGAGGATGATGCCCAAATCCACCAAGGTGCCGATGGCAATGGCAATACCCGAAAGGGCCATAATGTTGGCATCCACACCAAAGTAGCGCATGAAGATAAAGCACATCAGCACCGCCAGTGGCAGGAGGGAAGAGATGAGCAAGGAGGCACGCACATTGACCACCATGACCAGGATCACCAGAATGGTGACTAGGATCTGCAAATTGATGGCTTCATACAAGGTACCCAAGGTCTCGTAGATCAAGCCAGAGCGATCGTAGAAGGGTACTAGGGTCAACTTGGAAATGGTGCCATCGGCTAAGGTTTTGGTCGGCAGCCCAGGGCTTAGTTGCTCAATTTCCTTTTTGATACCCTCGATTACTTGTAGGGGATTGTCCCCATAGCGGGCAATAACTACTCCGCCCACGGCCTCTGCACCGCCCTTATCGAGTATTCCGGCCATGTTTCGGGGCTGAGGACCAAAGTTGATCTTTGCTACGTCTTGTAGGCGAATGGGGACATTGTTGGTGACTTTCACGACGGCCTTATCCAAATCTTCCAGGTCATCAATGTATCCCAGACCACGGATGTAGTAGTCTACCTTGTTGATCTCGATGGAATTGGCCGATACATCTAGGTTGGATTTGCGCACCGCATCCATGACCTCCATGAGGCTGATGCCATTGGCTTTGAGTGCAGCAGGATCCACATCTACCTGGTATTCTTTGATAAATCCGCCTACGGAGGCCACTTCAGCCACTCCCTCGACCGCAGTCAGGGCATAGCGGATGTAATAGTCTTGAATAGTCCGCAATTCTTCAGGATTCCATCCTCCGGTGGGATTTCCATCTGCATCGCGTCCTTCTAAGGTGTACCAAAATACCTGCCCTAATGCAGTGGCATCGGGACCTAGTTTGGGTTGTACCCCCTCAGGAAGTAGTCCAGAAGGCAGGGAATTCAGTTTTTCGAGTACGCGAGAACGGCTCCAGTAGAACTCGATGTCCTCCTCAAAAATGATGTAGATGCTTGAAAATCCGAAGGCCGAACTGGAACGCACACTTTTGACCCCAGGCAGGCCTAGGAGTGAGGTGGTGAGGGGATAGGTGATTTGATTCTCCACATCTTGAGGAGAGCGTCCCATCCATTCGGTAAATACAATTTGTTGGTTTTCGCCAATATCCGGAATGGCATCTACGGGTACCGGGTCACGGGGAAAACTCCCTAAATCCCAATTGAAAGGTGCCGTGGCCAGTCCCCAGCCCAAAATCAGCAGGAAGAAGAGTAGTGTGACTAACTTATTTTCTAAAAAGAAACGAATAATGCGATTGATCATGATTCCAAAGGATAAATGAAAATTGCCTGAGACCTAAAGCCACAGGAGATTCACGAGAAGCTTGAGACAAGCTTACCTTGGAATTAAATCAAGAAGGATTGGTAAAGGAGCTGAAAGTCCCGTTTGGGTACAGGTGGACTGTGTTCGGTAGGGAAAACTACCTCTTGAATACTGAAAAAGTCACCTTCAAAAACAAAAACTTGAAGAAGGGGAAGGGTAAATGAAGGGCTGAGTTGAAATTCAACCTGGCTTACTTGAAAATCATCGTCTACTTGAAGGTGCTGGGTTTTATTCTCGCAGCAACTGGAAGGATCCTCCGAAGTGGTGTTGGAATCCTCAGAGGGGAGTTCCATTCCGCAATCCAAGTGCTTCTCACCAAAACCTATGGCGGACTCCATCTCGTTACCCATGCACCAATGCGTCGTCTTCGCCATTCCCACAGTGGAGAATAACAGCAGCAAGGCTAATAGGATGGATACACTCGATTTCATGACACAAACATACGGATAAATTGAACTTCTAGTTTCATCTCTAAAGGATTTTGAAATCACTTAAGTTATTGAGGATGAATCCGGTCGATGGAGGATTAGTTTTCAGTTGCAATAAAACCAGCCTTCAGCACTGCCTTTCGGATGTCCTCAGGGGCTAGGGTTTCGGTTTCCACAGACAGCGTTCGATTCGGGTCCTGCAAGTCCACCTGCCAGGTATGAATTCCAACCTGCTCGTTGAGTTTGGGACTTACTTTGGACAAGCAATTGCTGCACTGAATATTGGTAGTGAAGGTATATTTTTTCATGTATAGTAAATTGAAATAGAGACTTTTGAAATTATTAGGATGTATTTTTAGTTTAATTAATTTTCAGATGCATTACGCACTGCGTCAATCTAAACTTTGAGTTTTTAATCGCAAACTATTACCCACTACGGACAAGGAACTCAAGGCCATGGCTGCACTCGCAATCATTGGGTCCAGTAAAAATCCAAAGAAGGGGTAAAGTAGTCCAGCGGCAATGGGGATTCCGATCAGGTTGTAGACAAAAGCCCAAAATAGATTTTGCCGAATTCCATGAACCGTGAGCCTTGAAAGCCGAAGTGCTTGTGGAATTTTGGCTAGATCCGAGTTCATCAGTGTGATTTTGGCTACATCTAGTGCAATATCCGAGCCCATGCCCATGGCAATACTCACATCTGCCTGTGCCAATGCTTCCGCATCGTTGATCCCATCGCCCACCATGGCCACTACATGCCCTTGCTGCTGTAGGGCTTGGATGAACTTGGATTTATCGGCAGGAAGGCATTCGGCTTGGTACTGGGAGATTCCCACCTGATCCGCTACGGCCTTGGCTGGGGCCTTTTGATCACCTGTCAGTAGGTATACCTCGATTCCCATGTCTTTCAATTCCTTCACGACCTGCGAGGCATTCTGCTTGACCTGATCTTCGATCCCAAGAACAGCCAGTAATTGGGTTTCATTACTTAGCCAAATCAGCGTTTGTGCTTTTTCTTGACTTTCCTTTTCTACGGATTCCACTGTGGAAGGTAGGGGGATTTGAAGCGTTTGAATCCACTTTTTGGTTCCTAGGAAATAGGTTTGCCCCTCAATCTTTCCAGTGATTCCCGATCCAGGGCTATTTTCGAATCCATCTACTGTATACAGAGGCAGTTTCTTGGGTTCCAGAAAGGAAATGACTGCTTCGGCTAGGGGATGTGTGGAGTTGCGTTCCAAGGCTAGGAGGATGCCTTCCAGCGTTTCGCTGTCAACTCCGCTTTCTGGTGTGTTTTCCCAAAAAGTGCTGACCTTGGGTTTGCCAAGTGTCAGTGTACCCGTTTTGTCAAGGACCAAGGCGCTGACTTTGTGTCCAAGTTCGAGGCTTTCCGCATCGCGTATGAGGATTTGTTGCTCGGCTCCCTTACCCATACCCACCATGAGGGCGGTGGGGGTAGCCAGTCCCAAGGCACAGGGACAAGCAATAACCAATACGGATACCGCGGAAAGTAATCCGAAGGAAAGTGCATTTTCCCCTCCAAAAATCATCCAAGACACAAAAGTAAGGATGGAAAGACCCAGGACCACGGGCACAAAAATGCTGGATACTTTATCCACGAGCCGCTGCACGGGTGCTTTGCTGCCTTGGGCCTCCTGCACGCGTTGGATGATTTGGGCGAGTAGGGTAGTGCTGCCAATTTTTTCAGCGGTAATTTCTAAAATCCCGTTCTGATTGAGCGTACCTGCAAAGACAGGGTCGCCGGGTCCTTTGGCCACCGGAAGGTATTCCCCACTGAGCATGCTCTCATCTAGGTAACTTTGGCCAAGCAGCACTTGTCCGTCCACCGGGATTTTTTCTCCAGGCTTCACCAAGATTCGATCTCCCAAGGCTACTTCTTCAAGCCCGATTTCCTGTGGGATTCCAGCCACCAATCGGGTCAGGGTTTTGGGTTGCAAGCCGATGAGTTTCTTTAAAGCCGTTCCCGTCTTGGTTTTGGCACGCTCCTCGAGCATTTTCCCCAAGGAAACAAAGACCAAGATCACCGCTGCACTCTCAAAGTACACGGGCGCGTGCACACCCGTAGCATACCAGAAATCTGGAAAGAAGGTAGAAAAAGCAGAAAATAAGAAGGCGATGGACGTACTTAGGGCCACCAAAGTGTCCATATTGGCTTGCCCATGTAGCGCAAGTGCCCAAGCTCGTGTAAAAAAATGCCGCCCAAAGTAGAAGAGTACAGGGATACTTAAGGCCAAACTAATCCATCTTCCAGGCTCCCAGTCCATAAAAAACATGCCCAGTACCACGATAGGGAGGGAAATGATTGCTGCGCCTAAGGTTTGCTGCTTGAGTTGCTGGTAGTTTTTTGCTTGAGCGGCTGCAACAGATACATGAACCTCCTGGTTGCTGATAATCAGTCCGTATCCTACCTCTTGCAGCGCTTGGTCAATTCCTTGGGGACTGATGCGCTCGTCCCAGGATACCGCGACGCTCGTACTGGCGTAATTCACAGCAGCCGAATGAATGCCGTCCGTATGCATCAGAATCGTTTCCACGCTGGATGCACAGGCTGCACAGGTCATGCCGGTGACTGGAAAAATTTGTTTGCTGATTTTGGATTGAGCGGAATTCATGGCATAGGGTACGCTTGAAAAATGCTCATAGGGAGACTAAAGTTCCAAAATGGGTAAAAAAGTAAGTAGGCCCCTGTGTTTTAGGGGGCACTTACATTTCAAGAATCCGTTGAATGTCCTTGGAGGATCCAAAAAGGACTAGAATGTCTCCAGCCTCAATTTTGGTATCTCCATTGACTACACCCACTACTTTTTTTATGATGGATTTTTTACCCAGCATATTGGTACGCTCGATTTCATGGATGATGGTGATCACCGTGACCTTGTATTCCTTTCTTAGATTGGTCTCTTCCAAGGTCATCCCAATGTAGCGATCGGGCGTTTTGACTTCGATGACATTGTAATCATCGGAAAGGTCAAGGGAATCCAACACGTTTTTCATTTGAAGGCGCTTGGCCATTCGCTCTGCAGAGTCTTCCTCAGGGTGTATAATCTCCGATATGCCAATGGCTTTGATAACCGTTTCATGTACAGGATTGATGGCTCGGCTGATCAATCGCGTCACATTCAACTGTTTGAAAATGGCCGTCACCATAATGGATGCTCCCACGTTTTCTCCGATGGTGATAATGACTGCGTCAGCATCCTTGTAGGGGAGGGTTTTGATCGTTTCCGCGTCAGTGGCATCCATGAGGATGGCATGCGTGATTTTGTCTTTGACTTGCTCGATTTTTATTTCGCTGGAATCTACCCCAACTACTTCGTGACCCAATTCGGTCAATCTGGCGGCGAGAAAGCCACCAAAGCTTCCCATACCTACGATGATGTATTTCATAGTATTCTCGGATTAAGAGACGAATACCCCTTCTTGCGGAAATTTGTAGCGCAGGGAACGGGTTTTTTTAATAAATGCAACCAATACGGTCAGGGTACCCACCCTTCCCAAAAACATAATTAAGGAAATCACTAGTTTGGAACCTGTGGTGAGTTTGGCGGTGATGCCCAAACTCAAGCCTACGGTGGAGAATGCAGAGAATACTTCGAATGCAACCTCCAAGATTGGTAACTCTGGATTGAAAAACAGCACCAAGAATACCCCAAACCCAATTACGATAAAGGAGAGGAGCATCACGGCAAATGCTTTTCGAACTGATTCCGGGTCAATTTGGCGACGAAATACTTCGACTCTGTCTTTCCCTTTAGCAATGCTAATTGCATTCAGTACGGCTACGGCAAAGGTGGTCGTTTTCAAACCACCTCCAGTAGATCCTGGAGAGGCACCAATCCACATGAGAATCAGGTAAATCAAGACGGTGGGAACTGCCAGTTGGGTCATGTCCACTGTATTGAAGCCCGCAGTTCTTGGGGTAACTGATCCGAAGAAGGCGGTGACAATTTTACCATAGCCTTCCAATCCTGCAAGTGTATTTTGCTCCTCAAATATCCAATAAGTAATAAATCCAACCACCAATAAAATGAAGGTCGTCACAGTGGTCAAGCTGGTGTTGATGTTAAAGATCCGAGGCGTATGGTGGTACATGGAATCTTTTTTCATCCAGATATTGAACCAGTTGTTACACACTCGCTTGACAACCTGTGCATAGGCTACAATCACTGGAAAGCCAATACCGCCCACAATGATGGAAATCGCCAATAAAAGATGCACATGGTATTCGGTACGAAATCCCATCTCGTACAGTCCATTGGTTAGGGTTGAAAATCCCGCATTGCAAAAGGCGGAGATGGAATGGAAAACGGAGAAAAATACGCGATCGGAAAGCGAACTGAATAGGTTTCCATCCACAATAAAGAAGATGGCAGCGGCGATTAGCAATTCAAAGCCAAATGTAAACAGGATGATTTT
>JBJOOF010000232.1:0-3846 GCA_046051425.1 Bacteroidota bacterium | reverse complement strand
CCATTGTTGGGAATCAAGCGATCTGGCACCAAAGGAATGGAATACGGGGAAGGATCACCCACAATTTCCGTCAAAATTCCAATCATGTTGTGGTAGTAAGGAGTGGTACGCAAACCGCCATTCCACCAGGTAGAAAACACCGATCCGTCCAATCGAACAAATCCTGGCTTATCTTCTTGATGCAGACGATTGATCATGGCTGCCCCTACTGCATCCAAACTGGTGATGATCAAGGGATCAAAGACATGGTTAAAAGGGTCTCGGTAAGGAGGCCCCGCTACTACCGTTCCTGCTGGACCCGACTGGTGGTGATTGTAGATGATCTGTGGCATCCACTCCACATATTGCTGAAGGGAAATATTAGTGGACTCCTGCATGTTGTTCATGAAGAAATCTCGATTGTTGTCGTGCCCCACATACTTCTGGTAAAGCACTGGGATATTCTTGTTGCGCTTGGTTTTTTCCGAAGGAAGCATGTACCAATTGGACATGATCTCCATACCGTCAGGATTGACATGAACCAAAAGAATGATCACCTCATCCAAGATGCGAAGCGTCTCTTCATCGTTCTTTGAAGCCAACTCGTACAAGGTTTCAATGAGCTGCTGCGCACCCACTACCTCATTGGCATGCAATCCCCCATCGATCCACACAATGGGCTTGCCTTGATTTGCCAATGCCTTGGCCTCGGCTTCAGTGATTTCTGCTCTTCCTAGCTTTCGAGAAATTTCCTGGTAGCGCTCCAAATCCGGGAAGTTCTTCGGGGAGGTGATCACCAAGAGCGGTTGTTCACGCCCAAACTCAGTTTGCCCGATGCTTCGGTATTCCACCCGATCTGAGAGTTCAGCCACTTTCTTGAAATAGGCTTCCGTTTGGGTGAAATTGGCTAACATGTAGGGTTCACCAATGGTAAATCCAAAATGCTCCTTGGGAGTAGGAATGGTCTGAGCTAGCAAAGCAATGGGCACAAGCAGCGTCAGCAAGAAGAAAAGAACTATTTTTTTCATGAATGCAGTTAATTATACATTCCCAATTTAACCCTTTGATTTGGAAAAAGACTGAAAATTAGTCCTGCAATCCAATTTTTACAGGGTCGGAAAAATAGCAAAATGAGTTGCTGAAATGACGTTCATTCGCTGCAAAGGACTCCCCCCTTTCCAAAAAATAAGGGAGACATATCCATCTTGAAATTTTTCTTTTGACAGTAGTTTTCGGAGCACAATCCTTTCCCCAAAATCATTACTTTTGTTTACCGATCCTTTTCCAACCTTTTCTTCAATCTCCCCTTGATTCCAATGTCCGAGGTAAAAATCTTTGCAGGCTCCAATAGCATAGATTTGGCACAAAAAATCGCCAAAAGCTATGGTAAAAAACTTGGAGAAATGACCCTATCCAAGTTCAGCGATGGGGAAATGTCCCCAAGTTTTGACGAATCCATCCGTGGCTGTACGGTATTCATCATTCAAAGCACCAATCCACCTAGCGACAACCTGCTCGAATTGTGCTTGATGATTGATGCCGCCAAGCGAGCCAGTGCCTACAAAGTATGTGCAGTGATCCCTTACTTTGGCTATGCCCGTCAAGATCGAAAGGATAGACCACGAGTTTCCATTGCCGCCAAACTCATTGCCAACATGCTGACCTCAGCCGGTGCTGACCGCATCATGGCATGTGACTTGCACGCAGGTCAAATTCAAGGTTTTTTTGATATCCCGTTGGACCATTTAAATGGATCTGCTATATTTGCACCCTATTTGAATACGCTTCGGCTCAAAGACATGATCTTTGCCGCTCCAGATGTAGGAGGTGTGTCTCGCGCTCGGTCTTTTGCGAAGCATTTTGAAGTAGAAATGGTAGTCTGTGATAAGCACAGAAAAAGAGCCAACGAGATTGCTTCCATGCAGGTGATTGGAGATGTGGAAGGAAAGGATGTAATTCTCGTGGATGATTTGGTAGATACTGCAGGAACCTTGTGCAAGGCTGCGCAAATCATCAAGGAAAAGGGAGCCAACTCGGTACGTGCCATCGTGACTCACGGTGTACTCTCCGGAAAGGCTTATGAAAACATTGAGAATTCGGTATTGGAAGAGTTAGTCATCACCGATACCATTCCCTTGAAACAACCTAGTTCCAAGATTAGAGTACTGACTGTAGGAGAACTATTTGGAAAAGCAATTCACGCTGTAACCGGAAATACCTCTATCAGTTCCTTATTTATTTGAACCAATTTTAAATACACATACATATGAAAACACTAGAGATTATAGGGTTTAAAAGAGCAAATCTCGACAGTGCTGCTTTGAATGAAATCAGAGATGCCGGCAATGTACCCTGCGTGGTTTATGGACCAGGTATTCCTGATCAAGTTCATTTCTATTCCCCAGCGATTCTTTTTAGAGACCTGATTTACACACCTGAGGTGCACTTGGTAGAACTAAACATCGAAGGAAGAATCATCAAAGCGGTTTTGAAAGAAGCCCAATTCCACCCAGTAAGTGAAGTATTGCTTCATGCAGACTTCATGGCCTACACCGACGACAAGGCGATCAAATTTGAAATTCCTGTGAAAATCCAAGGAAGTTCACCAGGTATCGCGAAAGGTGGTAAGTTGGAGTTTAAAACTAGAAAATTGAAAGTAAAAGGATTGGCTAAAACCCTTCCTGACTATGTAGTGGTTGACATTACGAACCTAGACCTTGGAAAATCCTTCAAGGTAGGAGAATTGACCTCCCAAGGATTTGAAATCTTGACTTCTCCGAACGTGTCTATCGTGACCATCGGTATCCCAAGAGCGCTACGCGGAAAGAAAGGAGAATAATTCCTTACTTTCTTCAACGAAAATCCTGCTCATTCCCGAGCAGGATTTTTTATTTTTACCCCATCGAACCCGCATTCCATGAATTACTTACTTGTAGGCTTGGGTAATATTGGCCCTGAATACGAATTGACGCGCCATAACATTGGTTTCCTCACGCTAGACCGCCTTGCGGACAAGGAAGGCGCCGTATGGAAGAGTGATCGCCTCGCCTTCAAAACCGAATTCAAACACAAATCACGGACACTCCACCTCATCAAACCCACCACTTACATGAATTTGAGTGGGAAGGCCGTGAATTATTGGATGAAGACCCTCAACATTCCGAAGGAAAATATCCTGGTCCTGGTAGATGATGTGGCGATCCCCTTTGAAAAATTACGCATGCGACCCAAAGGAAGTGCCGCAGGACACAATGGCCTCCGGAATATCGAGGAACTCTGTGGAGGGCAGGACTATCCCCGTTTGCGCATGGGTATCGGGGACAATTTTCCCAAAGGAAGACAAGTAGACTACGTCTTGGGCCGATTTACCCAGCAAGAATTGGATGTACTTCCCGAAATCATGGATAAGGCCATCTCCATGGCTTTGGCATTTTGCACCGTCGGGATTGCACACACCATGACGCAATTCAACGATTGATTTTTTCAAGAATTTGGAATTGCGAAGCCATCCTCATTTATTTGTAAACCTTTCAGGTACTATTTTATAAAGAAGAGGCGAGAGATTAGGCTCTAAGACCCTCTGGCAACCCACTCCAAAAAAGTAAGGTGCCAATTCCTACCCATCGCGGGAACTATAAATTGGCGTAACTCCCCCTACCCCTCTTTCAGTTCGTTCATAGCCTTGGGAAATTTCTTTCGAATTAGTTCCCAGAGCCACCATTAAACCGAACCGAAATGTCCCACTTTGAAACCGATGCGATTCGCATCCAAGAGCGATCCAATCAACGCGAACATTCTTCTGCTCTTTACCTGAGTTCAAGTTTTGTATTTGAGTCAGCCGAAGAAGCCCGAGCGATGTTTGCCGAA
>JBJOOF010000231.1:0-3537 GCA_046051425.1 Bacteroidota bacterium | reverse complement strand
GTATCTTCTATCAATTCGATCTCCGAACTCTGCGAAGCGACTGGTGCAGATGTGGACGATGTAGCCAAAGCCATTGGAATGGATTCCCGTATTGGTTCCAAGTTTTTGAAAGCATCTGTTGGGTTTGGAGGATCTTGCTTCAAAAAAGACATTCTCAATCTGGTGTACATTGCCAGAAGTTACCAACTTCATGAAGTAGCCAATTATTGGGAGCAAGTAATCCAAATCAACGATCACCAAACCCAACGTTTTGCCAAGCAAATCATCAGAAGCCTATACAATACCGTAAATGGCAAGAAAATTGCCTTTTTAGGTTGGGCATTTAAAAAGGATACCAACGACACCCGAGAGTCGGCTGCAATTTACGTAGCAGACTATCTGCTCGACGAATGTGCGCATGTGGTGGTATACGATCCCAAAGTTCCTAAAGAAAAGATTTATTCAGACCTTGACTTTCTGGGAACGCGTTCCCCTGAGGAAAATCAAAAATTGGTTAAAGTGGTTGACTCCGCCTATGAAGCCTGTGCTGAAGCAGCAGCAGTAGCCATTTTGACTGAATGGGATGAGTTTGTGATTTTGGATTGGAAACAAATCTATTCCCAGATGAAGCAGCCTGCCACGCTTTTTGATGGCAGAAACATCTTGAATGGAGAGCAACTCGAAAAGTTGGGCTTTCGTTTCCAAGGAATAGGAAAGCCAGGGCTTTAATTCGATATCCCAATCAGGGAACTGAAAAGTTAATCCCCATGAATTGCCCAGTACCTCAATATTTGTGAAGTAAAATCTTTAGCTAGTCTATCTAGCTTATTCAGAATTAACTAAAAAGCTAGTGAAGCCAATACAAGAAGTAAAAATTGCAGTGATAGGTCTAGGCTATGTAGGCCTTCCTTTGGCAGTGGAATTTTCAAAGAAATACCCTGTGGTCGGTTTTGATATCAACCAAAAGCGGGTAGGGGAGTTGGTGGCTGGTCATGATGCTACCTTGGAGGTTTCAGATGCTCTTCTTTCCTCTGTTTTGGTTTCTTCGATTCCTCAAATAGGTCAAAAAGGCTTATTTCCTAGTTTTGATCCCAATGTGTTGGGGGATTGTACCGTTTTTATTGTCACCGTACCTACTCCAACTGACAAGCACAATCGTCCCATTCTAATTCCGATGTTGAAGGCTTCCGAAAACATAGGGCATTATTTGAAGAAGGGAGATGTAGTTATCTTTGAATCCACAGTTTATCCAGGAGTAACGGAAGAAGATTGCGTTCCCGTATTGGAGAAAGTTTCCGGATTAAAGTTCAATACTGATTTTTACGCGGGTTATTCACCTGAGCGAATCAATCCTGGGGATAAGGTGCATACAGTAGCACAGATTGTCAAAGTAACATCAGGAAGTACCCCGGAAGTAGCTGACTTTGTGGATGACCTTTACCGAAGTATCATCACTGCTGGAACCTACAAGGCTTCTTCCATTAAAGTTGCCGAAGCTTCCAAAGTGATCGAAAACTCTCAGCGTGACATCAATATTGCCTTTGTAAATGAGTTGGCCAAGATTTTCAATCTCTTGGGCATTGACACCCAGGAGGTATTGGATGCTGCTGGCACCAAGTGGAACTTTCTGAAATTTAAGCCAGGTTTGGTAGGTGGACATTGCATCGGGGTAGATCCTTTTTACCTGGCACAAAAAGCACAGGAAGTAGGCTATCACCCAGAAATCATATTGGCAGGTCGACGCGTCAATGACAGCATGGGGAAGTTTGTCGCTACTGAAATCATCAAGTTGATGATGCGGAAGGACATCAAGGTATTGGATGCGAAGGTCCTAATTCTTGGATTTACCTTTAAAGAAAACTGTCCAGATGTCCGTAATACCCGTGTGATTGACATCTACCATGAGTTGCGGACTTTTGATATGGCCGTAGACGTGTACGATCCATGGGCTAGTGCTGCGGAAGTTCAGGAAGAATATGGTATAAAAATCCACACAGGAAAAGCAGTTCCAGATATTTCAACCTATGCTGCTGTGGTATTGGCCGTTTCCCACGATGAATTTGCTGATCTTCCACTCAAAAAAAATTCACATCAGGTAATCTACGATGTCAAAGGATTTTTGGATCGTGAAATTGTAGATGCAAGACTGTGATTTGATTTCATATAATTCTTGTAAATTGTTAATTACTAAAATTTTATGAAGTCAAAATTTGAACTGTCAATTTACATTGTGAAAAAAAATCCTGATCTAAGAATTCTTGAGTGAAGCCAATGAAAAAAAATATTCACTACTTGAGTAAGTAATTAAAATCTGAGCAATGTTTTATTTAATTTGCATTAGCTAATTACCCAGATTGCTATAATTGAACGAATAAATTAACCTATAATCCATGATGAAACACCCAATGTTCGCTCTTTCCTTAAGGAAAACCATGTTGATGGCAGTCCTAGTCCTTTTGGCTATGGGCGCTTGTAAAAGTAAAAAGAAGGCTGTTGAGCCTGCTCCTGCTCCAGAAGTGAAGGAAGAGGTAGTTAAACCCGCTCCAGCCCCAGCACCTGTGGTTCGCTCAGCAGAAGAAATTGCAGTAGAGAAGCTTGAAAATAACTTCAATTCTATAGCAACCTCTAGTAATGGTGCATCTGCCGACAAAACTATTCAGGAGGTCTTGTCGATGTTTTCCAACCAGGAAACACCTATTTTAATTGTGATTCATGAAGAAGGTGGTGTGAAAGATTACGATGAGCCGACCACTATCAAGAAATACCTAGATTATCTAAAGGACACCAAGAAAAACTTGAACTACATCTCTGATATCAGATTGGTAGGAGGTAAGGTGACAGAATTGGAACTAAGAAGAAAATAATATCCCCTCGAAAATTACGAACACATGAAAAATAAACTTATTCTCTTCCTAGGTATTTTCTTGGCCACCTCTGTGGCAGCCTTGGCTCAGGACAACATTAGCCCAAAGCGTAAGCAGGCGATTGATTCACTTGCTTTGGAAAAAGTAAAGGACCTTTCCAAGTACATTGCCATTATTGGAAATAAAGAAACTCAGTTTTCTGAAGCCAATCGCGTAATGGATCGTGCAGTGGAACTTTTCGCTGAAGGTGCAGAAATGGGAGTTTCTTCCATCAATTCTAAGGAAATAGCTTACTATAAGGTAAGACGATACTTTGAGCGCTTGATGGCTTTGAACTACGATAAAGTAAATATTACCTGGTACGATATCCAGTATGTTTCTGATTTGGAGCGTCAACCTGATGGTCGGTATGTAGGGGTGATTACCATTTATCAGCGATTTGAAGGTACCTCCATTGAAACAGGTTTGAATTACAAGGATACTACCAAAAAGGATATTACTATTTACGTAGAGAAGAAGCAAACTCAAATTGCTGGCCGTACCATTGAATTTTGGGACGTTATGCTAGGCGATGTACGAGTGACTGAAACTTCCAAATGAGAAAAAGCGTACTGATTTTTGCTTTTTTCATTACCCACATCTCTATTGTCTCGGGGCAAGGCTTAGGCAGCCCCGGGACAATAAAAGATGATGG
>JBJOOF010000230.1:0-2918 GCA_046051425.1 Bacteroidota bacterium | reverse complement strand
CGGGTACTGGAGTGAATGATGGACAGGTGAGTGGTGTACTTCAGGGGGGTAATTTTGTAAAGACAGGATCTGGCATTTTTGTACTAAAGGGCTCCAATACGTATAGTGGGACTACGACGATTAGTGGGGGGATATTACGCTTGGGTGCGAACAATAGTATCCCGACGAGCAGTGGCCTTGTCCTAGCAGGCGGGGAGTTTCAGTCCGCTGGGTTTAGCAATACCTTTGCTTCCATCGCGTTATCGGCTAACTCCACGCTTAGAATGGGCTCTGGGGTGCATACACTTACCTTTACCAACCTAGGTTCCTTTACCTCTGGTAGAACATTAACCATTGAGGATTGGCAAGGAACCTACGCAAGCCCAGGGGCAACTGGTACGGCAGGAAAAATAGTGTTTAACCCCACTACCTCGGCGACCATCTTAGGGCAACTCAAATTCAAGAATTCCGGCACGAGTAATTTACATACCAGCATCCAACTGGGTACAAAAGAAATCGTAGCGGGGAATCAGTAATTAAAGACAGGATTAGCAAACCAGCGTAAAGCGTATCAGCAACTACAATTACCACTATTCAAGCTGAAAATGGAAACAAGTCACTGATAAATAGGTTTAGCATACAAGTAGCTAATTACTAAAATTAGTCGCTAATTTCCCTTCCCACTAGTAACCCTAACCCATGAAAACATCCCAATTAAACCATACCCTAACCCTTCCTTGTGGTGCAGTCCTTAAGAATAGAATAGGTAAATCCGCCATGAGTGAAAACATGGGTTCCCGTGGCTATACCTCCAATGAGAAGTTTAATCGGTTGTATTCCCGGTGGGCAGAGGGGGGAGTCGGTCTCTTGATCACGGGAAATGTGATGGTGGATCGATTTGCCTTGGGAGAGGCGCACAATGTGGTCATTGAGCAGGGAATTCAAGATTCAAATCTGCCACTTTGGGCAGCAGCCGGAAAAAAAGAAGGAACGCATATTTGGGTGCAACTGAATCACCCTGGTAAGCAGTCTCCCAAGTTTCTAAGTAAAGAACCTGTAGCACCCTCGGCAATACCCCTAAAAAAGCCTTTGGATCGCTTATTCAATACCCCACGAGCGCTTTGGGAAAAGGAGATTCTTGACCTCATCGCACGCTTTGCCTATGCCGCAAAAGTTTGCAAGGAAAGTGGATTTACAGGAGTTCAGATCCATGGCGCACATGGGTATTTGGTGAGTCAATTTTTATCACCTACACACAACCAACGAACTGATCAATGGGGCGGTACCTTGGAAAACCGCATGCGCTTTGTGAAAGAAGTGTATTTGGCGATTCGACAGGCCGTGGGAAATGACTTTCCCGTAGGGATCAAATTAAACTCTGCTGACTTCCAAAAAGGCGGATTTACCCAAGAGGATTCCATGGAAGTGGTCAAGCACTTGAGTGAGCTGGGGATGGATTTGATCGAGATTTCTGGAGGAACGTACGAAGCACCAGCCATGATGGGTGCTGCGCAAAAAGAGTCTACCAAGACTCGAGAGGCCTATTTTTTAACCTATTGTGAAGAAGTCCGAAAGCGGGTAACCTGCCCACTGATGCTTACTGGTGGTTTCCGATCAGCAGAGGGCATGAATGCAGCCTTGGCTTCAGGGGCTTGTGATGTCATTGGAGTGGCACGATCGCTTGCCATTCAACCGGATTTCCCGAATCAACTCCTTTCTGGTGCACCGGTGACAAGCCAGGTAAAACCACTGACTACAGGATGGAAATTTTTGGATAAAACCTTCCCCTTGGAAATCATCTGGTACACGGATCAACTCCACTTGATGGGGGAGGGAAAAAATCCCAATTCCAAAAAATCAGCCCTAGGATCGGTACTCAGCATGGTGTACAAACTGGGGAAAAATGCGGTAAAAAAGGTAAGATAAACCTCTTATTTAGAGATATTTAAATTCTATAAATAAAAGTAAAGGTATAAATAAATTTACTGCTTACCTACCCAAAATCATGGTTCGCGTTTGCTGTTGAGTACTATTTTGCAAGCGTGCATAATAAATTCCAGGAGCATAACCTTCGTTTTCAAAGGTGATTTTATGACTGCCAGCGGAGACCTCCTTATCAATCAACGTTTTGATCAATTTGCCTTCCGTATTGAATACTTGGAGTAAGGTATGCCCGCCATTACTTTCATAGGAAAGGGTAGTCGAAGACTGGAAGGGATTGGGATAATTGGTCAAAAGAATTTTAGTGTCCAATCCAGGAAGTAATTCCGGACTGGTGGATAGGCAAGGTGCTGAACTTTTGATGACTTGAAGGTTTTGAAAATTTTTCAACATCACGTTCTCCAAGGTGATATCCGGAACACAAAACCACTGCTTGAGTATGGATGCATAAACTGACCTAAAGTCAAACTGCATGGGCACATTGTCGGAAGCGGAGGCGATCAATGGAATTTCAGGACTATTTCCTAAAACATCAGGCTTTGCATAATGGCCAAAAACGAACAAAGGAGCAGCAGCTCCGTGATCTGTCCCGCCACTACTATTGGACTTTATTCTCCGTCCAAATTCTGAGAAAGTCATCCCAATCACGCGCTTCTGTGCATTAAGGAAGGTAAGGTCATCCATGAACGCTTTTATTCCCTCCGAAACCCTTTTCAGAAGCAATGCATGGGCGCCAGTATCGGTGGCAGAAGCAATAACTTGTTGAGCATGGGTGTCAAATCCTCCCAAACTGACCATGTAAATCCGTGTTTTTAGCCCGCCTGCTATGAGTCGTGCCACAATTTTCAGTTGGTCCGATAAGGAATTGCCAGTAGGATATCCAGAAAACTGTTTGGTTACTTTGGCAGCGGCATTTTTGATTGCAGTTCCGTATTGTGTGGTCTGCTGAGCTACTTGCCTAATGTAGGTGAGCTCTTTTCCTCCTCTGGTATTTGGCG
>JBJOOF010000229.1:0-5327 GCA_046051425.1 Bacteroidota bacterium | reverse complement strand
ATGTCTTCGATTCATCCTGATGCATCCTTAGGCTCAGGTGTACATGTTGATCCATTCACCATGATCCATGAAGATGTGATCATTGGGGACAATACCTGGATCGGCTCCAACGTAACCATTTATCCAGGTGCCCGAATTGGTAAAAACTGTAAGATTTTTCCAGGAGCTGTCATTGCGGGAATTCCGCAGGATCTCAAATTTCAAGGAGAGGAATCTACGGTAGTCATCGGAGACAATACCACTATTCGCGAGTGTGTGACGATTTCTCGTGGTACTGTAGACAAGCAAACTACGGTAGTGGGAAGTAATTGCTTACTCATGGCTTATGTGCACGTAGCGCATGATTGTGTCATTGGAAGTCATGTAATTGTTGCCAATTCCGTTCAAATCGCAGGCCACGTGGTCATCGAAGATTGGGCTATCATCGGAGGCTCCAGTGCCATCCACCAATTTGTAAAAGTTGGCATGCATGCCATGATTTCGGGTGGTTCTTTGGTAAGAAAAGACGTACCTCCCTTTACCAAAGCTGCGCGCGAACCACTCACCTACGCTGGGGTTAATTCCCTTGGATTGCGTAGAAGAGGATTTTCAAGCGAGACAATTGCGCACATCCAAGAAGTATACCGATACCTATTCTTAAATAGTCTCAACAATAGCCGAGCCCTTGAAGAGATTGAAATCAACCTTCCTGCCACCAAAGAACGTGATGAAATTCTTCATTTTATTCGTTCTTCTGAGCGTGGGGTTATGAAAGGCTATATCAACTAACATGTTTAGCCTCCAGGTTCAAAAGGCATCCAAGCGCTTTCACCGCGAATGGATTTTTAAAAATCTTGACTTGGAACTTTCGGCAGGTGATGCGCTTGCCATTACCGGAGGCAATGGATCTGGAAAATCCACCCTACTAAAATGCCTTTCGGGAGCTATTCCATTGACTCAAGGGAGCATCGAATACCGCATGGGTACGACCCTCATTGCTGAAGAATCCTGGTTTCGATCCCTAGCAATCGCCACCCCCTACCTGGAATTGCCCGAAGAATTTACATTGAGCGAGGCGCTTTCCTTTCATTTTCAATTCAAAAAGCCGCTCAATCAACTGAGAACCCAGGAGATTTTAGCGATTTTAGGTTTAGAGAAACACCAATCCAAATCCATTTCTCAGTTTTCTTCTGGCATGAAGCAACGGGTCAAACTTGCATTGGCTATTTTTTCTGAGGTTCCACTACTCTTTTTAGATGAACCTACCACCAACTTGGATAAGCAAGGGGTAAGCTGGTATTTGGAATTGGTACAGCAGTATACACAGGATAGAATTTTGGTGATTTGCTCCAACGAACCGCGCGAATACGAGTTTTGTGGGAAAAAAATTAACCTAGAGGACTTCAAATAAGGAAAATGCAGCGTATTCTTGTTCTTTCTTAATCCGAAAAATAAAATTCAATGAATTCCCGATTTTTGCCACTTGTTGCTTTTGCATTAATTTTTAGCCTAGTAGTTTCCTGTACGGAAAAGGAAAAGCCAGTCACCCAGAAAACCCCTGAGCAAATCGCTACAGAGGACCTTACTGGAACAGGTACTGCGCAGTGGACCGTGGCTGGTGGAGGATCTGTAACTCGGGACGGACAGACTGTGACGAGTACTTATGCAACTTTTGAGCTTTTTCTCAATGCAGGAACCGCAAAAACCTACTCCACAAAAAATGCGGGTGAGTTATTTGATGCCAATGGCAACTGGAGTTTTGCAGGAACAAACTTTGACAAGTTTATCTTAACTGGCACTAAGCCTGCAGCCACACGCGAGATTTCCTTTACACAAACAGGGACTACCTTAAGATTGGAATTCAGAATTCCTGCTCCTGGTGCTAGAGTGGATGGTACCAACTCACTTTCTGGGAACTATACCTTCAATCTGGTTAAAAAATAAGTTTAGAAGGCTAGTTTAGAGTTACCAAAGTAACCCCAGCTCCGCCACGATCAGCGTGCTCGTCTTCCAATTTCCCTACCTGCGACATGGTTCGCAACAAATTCCGAGTGACTTCTCGCAAGATGCCATCACCCTTTCCATGGACGATACGCAAATTTTTTACCCCTAGCATGTAGCCTTCATCAATAAAGGTTTGGATCAGTGGAAGTACCTCTTCTCCCCTTCGTCCACGCAAATCCAAGTTGGGTGAAAAGTCCATCATCTTAGTGGTCGTCTGATAGCTCCCACGCTTCTCCATGGATTTCAACTCCTTCTTTGCTGTTGCCTTGGCAATCTTCTCCAATCGAGAAAGTTTTACAGTGGATTTCAGGTCTCCAATCAGTAGTTCTGCATCCTTACTTTTTAGGAGCAACACTTCGCCAATGGCCCCATTGTCTTTGAGACGAACCCAATCCCCAACTTGAATTTGACCACCTACCACTTGAATTTCAGGGTCCTTGACTGGAACTTTTTCAGGCTTGACCTCTTCCTTAAACACATCCAACTCTTTTCGAAGCGACTTAGTCACTTCCTTCTCAGCCTTACCTTCCTTGATCTCTCGAATGACAGATTCGATTTTTTTATTGGTTTGATCCAGAAGCGACTTCGCTTCCACCTTTGCTTCTTGGATGTATTGCTTCTTGGTTTGCTCCAAGGTGTCCTTTAATTGGCCATACTCCTTGAGTTTGGCCTCTAGAAGCCTGTCCTTTTCTTTGACTTCTTTCAGTAGAAGAGCGTATTGATTTTTTTCATTCTCCAATTGGGTCAAGAGTCGGTCATACCGTACACGCTCCTCTCCAATCTGCTCCTTGGCATAGGCTACGATCTCCTTGGAAAGTCCAATTTTTGAGGCGATTTCAAGTGCAAAGGAGGAGCCTGGCTTCCCGATTTCAAGTTGGTACAGTGGTTCCAACTTTTCTACATCGTAACGCATGGCGCCATTGACAAGTCCCTGTTGCTTCTCCGCTAACTGCTTGAGATTGCCATAGTGGGTGGTAATTACTCCATAGGCCCCCAGTTTGGCCAAGGCCAACAGAATGGATTCAGCAATTGCACCACCAAATTGAGGCTCTGTACCCGTCCCAAATTCATCGATGAAAAGGATCGTCTTTTTGTTGGCGAACTGCGTAAAGTGCTTCATACTCATCAGGTGGGAGGAGTAGGTACTTAGGTCATTCTCCAAACTTTGCTCGTCTCCGATATCTATGAAAAAGTGATCGAATAAAGAACTTTTGGAATCCGGATGAACAGGCAATAACAGTCCACACTGGAGCATGTATTGGAGCAGGGCTACTGTTTTCAGCGCGACAGATTTACCACCAGCATTGGGACCCGAAATAAGCAGCAATCGCTTCTGATGATCTAGTTTTATAGTGAGTGGGACCACTTGTTTCCCTTGAGCTTTGAGCGAGATCTCTAGAATAGGATGTCGTGCATGTGACCATTGAAGAGTTCTTTCTTGGGTAAGAATGGGTTTATGGCTTTCTGTTTTTAATGCAAAACGCGCCTTTGCCCGTACAAAATCAAGAACGCCCAAGAAATTAGTGGCTTTACGAAGCGCAGGAATGTTGGGACGAAGCTGATCGGTAAGACGTGTGAGTATCCGAATGATTTCGCGTTTTTCCATGTACTCCAGGTCGCGAATCTCATTATTGATATCCAAAGCTTCTTCAGGCTCCATAAATACGGTCTGCCCAGTAGCTGACTCGTCATGGATAAAGCCCCGTAACTTGCGCTTGTTTTCAGCTGCAATGGGAATCACCATTCTTCCACCCCGAATGGTCATGGCGGCATCCTCTGGCATCAGCCCCTTAGCGCGAGCTTCTTTGAATATCCGCTCCATCACCTTTCGCAAACGGCCTTCTTCATACAGGAGTTGAGATCGAATGAGCTGAAGTTCTTTCGAAGCATTGCTTCTCAGTTTGCCCTTCTCATCCAATACCTGATCAATCACCTGCAATAGCTTCAAATCAAGATCCATCAATAGACCTAGCAAGGCTTTGAGGCTTGGATAGGGATCCCCGAACTTTTGAAAAAAGGTAATGCAGGACTTGAGTGTTTGAAGCGCCAATTTGACTTCTTGGAATTCATCTTGCTCCAAAAATGCCCCTTCCAACTTTGCCTTTTCCAAGTAGGGATTTAGGTTAGTGAAGTGGGAACTGGGAAAAGATTCCCCGGCAATGAGTAGTTGACGAAATTCTTCGGTTTGATCCAGTAGGCGCTGTACCAAATTTAGGTCTGTGGAAAAGGCCATGGAATCCACATACCCTTGCCCTAAAGAGGAAGTACATTCTGCTTTGAGCAGTTCCTTGATCTTTACGAAGTTAATTTTTTGCTCAAGATTGGCTGGGTACAGCATTCGCGTTACTTCGTTGGCTTGGGATTGCTTTCAAGTACGACTAAGGAATCGATGACTCGAGCATACATGCGGTCCATCTTTTCAGCATCCTCTAAGTAATACTCCATACTTGTTACGAAACCTGAATCGCTGACCCCATGTTTTGAAAAAATATCTCTTTCTAATAAAGTATATAAGACCTGTGAAGAGTCATATGAAATCGGCAGGGAGCTTACTTTTCCTTCTGCAAGTTGGATCTCCACGAGGATAGATACCATCAAATCTTCATCCAGCACCCCTTGAGGGGAGGAATTACTAGTACAAGACAGACTCAGTGCCAGAAGTAGAAGTGGGATAAAGCGAATATTCACGGCTTAAAATTAGGTTTTTTTAACGGATAAAATCCACTGAGGTACATGCTCTCAAATTTTAATTTTCGATTCAAGACTTTAACTTAGCTGATTCAAATCCTTCGCATGGATCAGCTATTTAGCAAACTAAGAAAATATGAGATTATGATCCGGAAAGTGGCCAACAACCACCTTCAAGGAGAGTACCAATCACTTTTCAAGGGGTCTGGCTTGGAGTTTGACGACTTAAGGCCTTATCAGTACGGGGACGACGTGCGTACCATCGAGTGGAAGGTGTCCGCCAAAGGGCACGGAACCTTTGTAAAGACCTTTAAGGAAGAGAAAGACCAATCCGTCTATTTCTTACTGGACATTTCTGGAAGTCAAGATATTGGCCAACAAGGTCAGAAAAAAATAGACCAAGGCAAATTGATTGCTGGGGTGCTCACACTTGCCGCTGTTTACGATGGAAGCCAGGTGGGATTAATCTCCTATTCTGACCAAAAAGAAAAATTGATTCTTCCTACCAAAGGAAATAAGCAAGGTGTAAAAATCGTTCGAGGGATTTTTGAACACGAGAACAAAAGTTTGAAAACCAATTTGAATGGGCTGTTCACCTTTGCACTGAATCTAATCAAAAAACGAAGTATTCTAATTGTAATTTCTGACTTTATTGA
>JBJOOF010000228.1:0-91381 GCA_046051425.1 Bacteroidota bacterium | reverse complement strand
ACCGGCCTAGATAATCCGTCCTTGTTGGAAGGGAAAAATGTAAAAGATATCCCGCTCATTCGCCTCACCGGCTTGGACAATCTGAATCCTCAAAATGATCCTGCTCCCGATGGCAACTTTGACTTTGTGGAAGGGATCACGATGCTATCGGATCGAGGACTCCTTATATTTCCCGTTCTCGAGCCCTTTGGGTCTAACTTGGCTCGAAAATTCACGGCTGACGAGCGGGTGCTTCGTGAGAAATACGTGTACGACACGCTGTACCAAACTACCCAGGCCGATGCAGAACTAGTCACGCGTCTCAATAAATTCTTTATCAAGGGCAGGCTTACCGCGGGATCAGCCAGTGAAATTCAACTTCCAGGCTTGAATATTTCTCCTGGTTCTGTCATTGTTCAGGCCGGAAACATTCCACTTACTGAGGGTGTAGATTTCACGATCGACTACAATGTGGGAAGACTCGTCATCATCAACGATGCCATTCTCCAATCGGGCAAGCAAATAAATGTATCCTTTGAGAAAGCAGACCTAGTTTCCTTCCAAACCCGAAGTTTACTAGGCACACGACTGGATTACATCGCCAATAAAAAACTAACCATCGGAGGAACTTTCCTATTCTTAAACGAGCGGCCCAATGTGTCCCGCATTGCTACGGGAAATGAGACGCTTCGAAACAGCCTCTGGGGACTAGATCTGAATTACAACAGTGAGTCCCGCTTTTTAACCAAAATGGCAGATGCACTTCCTTTTACAGATACAAAGGAAAAATCCCTGGTCCAGTTTAATGCCGAATTTGCGCACCTCATTCCTGGAACTTCCAATACCGTCAATGGGGATGCGGCTTCCTATATCGATGACTTTGAAGCAGCAGTCACTCCCTTTTACCTCGGAGCACAGGCTAATCAAAATTGGAAACTTGCCTCCACTCCAAAAACCGCAGACAACCGTTTTGACTTAAGTAACCAAACTGAAGATAACCTAGGCAATGCCTACCGCAGAGCACGCTTGGCATGGTACAATATTGACAATGTATTTTACCGTGAAGGTGGGCCGGGTGTTCCAGCAAACATTAATGCCCAGGACCGTCGAAACCACTACGTGAGACGGGTTATTCCTCAGGAAATATTCAAGAACCAGGACCGAGAAGTCATCTTGGTTCCTCAGCCCTTGTTTGAACTTGCTTATTTTCCGCAGGAACGAGGGATGTACAATTACAACCCTGGACTTACTACAGAGGGATTACTCTTCAATCCACGACTCAACTATGGGGGTGTCACCCGTGCCATCACTACTGAGGTAGATTTTGATCGAACCAATATCGAGTACATCGAATTTTGGATGATGGACCCCTTTCTTCCTGGGGAAAATGGAAAAGTATTGGATGGGGTATTCAATCGGAACAATACGACGGGCGGTAAACTCTTTTTGAACCTTGGAGACATCGCTGAAGATGTGATTAAGGATGGAAGTCACGCCTTTGAAAACGGACTTCCAGCAGATGGAGACCCTGCAGAAACGTCAGCCAACGAGTGGGGAAGAATTACGCGTCAGCAATTTTTATTGCCTGCCTTTGACAATTCTGCTAGTGCTCGAGTCAACCAAGACGTAGGCTTGGATGGTCTTAAAAACGAGGAGGAAGCTAACTTTTTCAAGGGAAGATTTGTGGATCGTTTGGCCCTATCTCCTGCCGCTAAAAATGCCTTACTTCAAGATGTGTCCGCTGATGGATTTCAATACTACTTGGATTCCAAATTTGACCAAGCCAACACCAAGATTCTAGAGCGATACAAAAAATTCAATGGTAACGAAGGCAATACGCCCGTGACCGCAGATCAAAACCTCCCCTACACTCCATCTGGAACGAATAATCCGGACAACGAGGACTTGAACACTGACAATACCATCAACGAACTTGAAAATTACTACGAGTACGAGATTGACCTTCGCCCGGGTCAACTCAAGGTAGGAAATAACTACATCGTGGATCAAGTCACACATACCGAAGGTGGAGAGCAAGTCAATTGGTACTTATTCCGTATCCCAGTACGGCAGCCAGATCGTATCCAGGGAGATATCTCGGGCTTCAAATCCATCCGCTGGATACGGACTTACCTCACTGACTTTCAGCAGCCAGTAGTTCTTCGTATGGCCGAATTCCGAATGGTTGGCAGCCAATGGAGAGCTTTCCAAGAGTCTCTATTTGAACGCGGATTTTTTGAATTGCCTGAGCCAGACAACTCCAATCTTACGGTGGATGTGGTGAATATTGAGCAAAATGCCCAAGGAAGTGAAACTTCTAGTCCCTACGTATTGCCTCCGGGAATTCAACGGGATCGAGACAATACCTCTGTCATTGAACGCCGCCTCAATGAGCAATCCCTGCGCCTCTGTGTGGAAGACTTGGCCCCGAAAGATGCACGTGCTGTATTCAAAAACATCAATCTGGACCTAGTGCAATATGAACGCATCAAGATGTTTTTCCATGCAAACAGCGAAGATGCTCGTGACGGGGAAGTGACTGCTTTCTTGAGGCTGGGTACGGACTATACCGACAACTACTATGAAATCGAAGTTCCGCTAAAAATATCTTCCTTGGGAAGCAATGACCCGCGGATCGTTTGGCCAGAGGAAAATGAAATAGATATCGCCATCCAGGAAATCGTGGCGATCAAAGCGGAGCGAGACAATACGCAGTCTCCTTTAACACTTCCTTTCAGCAAGAAGATCCGCCAATACAAGGTAACCGTGATGGGAAGACCTGAACTGAATCAAGTGCAAGGAATGATGATTGGAGTCCGAAATCCAGGTACAGGGATTGGTTCCTCCAAGAGCGTTTGCCTTTGGGCGAATGAACTTCGCACCACTGGGTTTACCAAAACAAATGGCTGGGCTGCCAATGCCTACCTCAATACTAAAATTGCCGATGTGGCGGTGGTTTCCGCTTCCATTCGCCACAATTCCATTGGCTTTGGAGGCTTGGAAACGAAACTATCTCAGCGCAGTCGTCAAGCCACTACCCAATACGATATATCGACAAATGTAGAAGTGGACAAGCTCCTACCAAAGGGTTTAGGAATCAGCATTCCGCTCTATTTTTCTATGGAAAACTCCAGTACTCGGCCAGAGTACGATCCCTTGAATCCAGATGTACCATTTGAAGTGGCCCTGGACAAGTTTGCCAACTCAGCAGACAAAGATGCCTACCGGGATATCGCGATGGATCAATTGTCACGTAAAAATATTAGTTTAAACAATGTCCGTAAACTGAAGAAAAATCAGGAAGCGCCAAGCAGAGTATATGATCTATCCAACTTGGCCTTCTCCTATGCTACAGGTACGGTGACGCAAACTAACGCGCAGCTTCAAGGGTACAACTTCAAAACTAACAAGGGAAATGTGACCTATAGCTTCCAACCGAAAGAGCTAAAAATCGCTCCTTTTGAAAAATCGGAAGGGATGAAGAGTCCTTACTTGAAGCTGATCAAAGACATCAACCTCAATCTATCGCCTACCCTTCTTTTGGCAAGAATGGATGTAGATCGCCGGTTTACCCGTTCCCAATACCGCAATGACCAACTCAGCACCGCAGGAGTAGATCCGCTCTTCCAGAAGTCATTTTTCATGAATCGCTCCTTCAATATCAATTGGGATCTTTCCTCAAGCCTAAGGGTGGACCTGGCAGCAAGCGCAGCAGCGGTGGTGGATGAACCTGAGGGAGATTTGGATAGCCAAGCCAAAATCGATTCCGTACGAGCCAACTTCCTTCGCTTTGGGCGGACGACGAACTACAACCATTCGGCAACAGTCAATTACACCTTGCCATTCGCCAAACTTCCACTCACCGATTGGATTCAAACGGACTACAGACACCTCAGCACCTATACCTGGCAGACTGGTTCCATTGGCCAGCGGGACACCTTGGGTAATGTCATCCAGAACACGCGCGAACAAACCTTATCTGGTAAGCTGGATTTGATCAAACTCTACAACAAGAGCAAATCTCTGGCCGCCATCAATGCGCCCAAGCGGCCCGGCATACCTGGCAGACCAAGTACAGATGCCAGCGATACCATAGGCACCCCCTTAACTCGTGGGATTCTTAAGGTTGCTATGCTACTGAAAGAGGTAACCTTTAACTATGGGATCATTGAAGGTACTTTCCTTCCTGGATACATGCCCAACACCGGCTTACTTGGCATGGATCGAGCTTGGGAAAATCCCGGTTGGGCCTTTGTCTTTGGAGCCCAAAATGCAAATTTACGCTACCGATTAGGGCAAAATGGGAACATGGCTCCAAGCCCTGAATTGACCCAGAGCTTCCGTCAGAATAAGGCAGTCAACCTTTCCATTAAAGGATTGGCCGAACCTGTACGCGACTTTAGAGTCACCTTGGAAGCCAACAAACGAGAGATTGGAGATTATAGCGAAATCTTCAGAAATAGCGTCACTACTCCCGGCTCCTTCGAATCCCTCAGTCCAAGCCGAATGGGTTCCTACAGCATTACTACCATATTATTGGGGACCACCTTTGCCAAAAACAACCAGGAAAACGAATCGGAACTATTTACCAACTTTGAGAATTTCAGGTCCATCATCAAGCAGCGACTCGATCAACAAGCCGCCGCACCAGGTGAGTACCCCATCAATGGACAGGATGTGCTTATTCCCGCATTTTTGGCTGCCTACCGGGGTAAAGATGTGGGCAGTGCAAACCTCAACCCCTTCCCCAAAACACCCCTTCCCAACTGGCGCGTGGATTACCGGGGCTTGTCTCGCTTAAAAGGTCTCAGTGATCTCTTCAGCAGCATCAATTTAACCCATGCCTACAGTTCAACTTATGACGTAAGCAACTTCTCCAACTCTTTGCAGTACCAGCAAGGATTGGAGCTATTCAATACTTTGCAACAAATCCAACGCCCTACCCTCACCAATTTGGAAGGTCAGTTTATACCGATCTACATCCTAAATCAGGTAGTCCTTACAGAGCGATTTGCTCCCTTGATAGGTGTGGATTTATTAACCAAGCAGCGGATGAATATTGCAGTGAACTACAACAGAGAACGGAATTTAGGCTTGAATTTTTCTAACTCTCAGATTACTGAACAGGCTAGCAGTGATTTTGGGCTAACGTTATCCTACACCAAGGCGGGAGTCAAGATTCCTTTCAAAATTGGTGGGCAACAAAAGGTCTTAAAGAATGACCTACAAATGCGCTTGGATACCAAGATTGGAAGTACGCAGCAGGTACAGCGAAAAATTGAGGAAAAAGCTACGGTAACAAACGGGAATTTTAATTTCCAGTTTCGACCTACCCTCAGCTATGTGATCAATCGAAGCTTAAACCTGACGGTTTATTTTGAGCGTACGGTCAATGATCCTCGCGTAACCACAGCCTTCCGCCGGTCCAATACCGCCTTCGGAGGTCAGCTTAGATTTAATTTATCACAATAGATTTCAATCTCTCCCGAATACTTTTAATTTTGGGTGAATTAAAAAAACCATCATGAATTTTCCAGACGAACTAAAGTACACCAAAGACCACGAGTGGGTCAAAATCGACGGTGATGTTGCCACTATTGGCGTAACCGACTTTGCACAGAAAGAATTGGGAGACATCGTATATGTAGAAGTAGAAACCATAGGCGAAACCTTGGAGGCAGGAGATGTTTTTGGCACTGTAGAAGCCGTAAAAACCGTCTCTGATCTATTTATGCCAGTTACCGGAGAAATCCTTGAATTCAATGGAGAATTGGAATCCTCGCCTGAGCTGGTGAACGATGCACCATACACTGAAGGATGGATGGTCAAGGTAAAGCTTACTGGAGGCGTTCCTACAGATCTTTTGGATGCAGCTTCCTACAAAGACCTGATCGGGGAATAAATACAAGATGCGTCGGGAAGTTTGGACGTTCTTGTGGTTGGCAGCATGCGCTATAGCTATGCTTACTCCTGGAAGTTCGCTACCCGAAGTTTCGGTACTCAGTTTTCAAGATAAACTCATCCATTTTGTAATTTTCTTCGTTCTCGCCTACCTTTCCGTAGGATTAGGAATTCGAGAAAAAAAGGAAGTTTGGCGCAAAAGGCGCCTCTGGATAAATTTCATACTGATTGCGTTAGTACCAAGTATTGGTTTAGAAACCGCTCAACACCTAATTCCTTACCGAAGCTTTGATTTAAATGACTTAATTGTCAATGTGTTAGGTATAATTTCAGGATTATTTGGATATTTATATCGTCCTTCTTGTAAATTCATTTTGGATTAATGTCCGATAATTCTTACACTTGTTATTCAAAATAGAACCGATTAACCTGTATAACCAAAATTCACCATGGAAGCAAAAAAGACTCCTAGTGCTGATTTGACCAAGAGAGTAGGTATGTTTACCAACTTAGGTCTTGCCATAGCAGTTGGTCTCACTCTTTGGGCCTTCGAATATAAGTCTTATGACGACGCCGCTATTAAGGATATAGGTGACGCATCAGACAGTTTCGATGAGCTAATTGATGTGCCTATCACCAACCAACCACCGCCACCACCGCCACCGCCACCAATGGAGCAGCCAGTCATCCAAGAAATTCCGGATGAGGTGAAAATCGAAGAAAAAATCGACGTGAACTTTGACGTAGACGTTAAAGAAACCACAGTAATCAAAGAAGTTGCCATCAAAGAAGTGGTAATTGAAGAAGAGAAAGCCGATGTCATCTTTGACGTCGTAGAAACTCAGCCTAACCCTCCTGGAGGTATGTCTGGCTGGAATAAATATCTTTCCGACAACCTGAAATACCCAACTCAAGCAAGAAGAATGGGTGTAGAAGGAACGGTAATCGTAGTTTTCGTTATCAACACTGATGGTTCTATTCAAGACGTAGAAGTTTTGAGAGGTATCGGAGGAGGTTGCGACGAAGAAGCTGTTAAGATTGTGAAAGGTGCACCTAAGTGGGAGCCTGGAAAACAAAGAGGCAAGGCTGTTCGTACGCGAATGAGACTACCTATCCGATTCAAACTTGGATAATAAAAAAGACCCGAGCAATTCGGGTCTTTTTTTTGTCCCATAGGCTGGGGAATTTACTGAAGGCTCTACGCATTGAGTGAAAAATCACCTCCATCACGAATAAAAAAACGGTCTGAATTTTATTCAGACCGTTTTTTTATTCTCATCCTCCTCACTCCCATCAAGGGATGAGTAAAGGCTTGCCGTTCAAGTAAGTGGGCTGTGAACAGTGGACAGTAGCCTCTGGACGATTAACTACAACACGTTTAACGATTGTTCTTTGATCTTTTCTAGCTCATCCTTCATTTGGATGACTATCTTTTGAATGCCTGCATCGTTGGCTTTTGAACCGATGGTATTGATCTCTCGGCCAATTTCCTGACTGATAAAGCCGAGTTTTTTGCCTTGATTCACTTCCGTCTCCATGCACTTCATGAAGTAATCTAGGTGAGTCTCTAAGCGGACCAGCTCTTCGTTGATGTCAATTTTTTCAAAGTAGTAAATCAGTTCCTGTTCAAACCGATTTGCATCAAAGGCATGTTCATCCATCCACTGAGCGAAATGCCCTCGAATTCGAGATTGGATTTTCTCCTTGCGGTTGGGCTCCTCTGCTTTAATGATTGCCCAGCCCTGTCGGATTAAGTCGATGTTTTCTTTCAATTTGACAAAGAGAGAAGCACCTTCGTCCACACGAAATGCCTCACAGCGAACCAAGGCTTCTTCCAATACCAATCTTACTTGTGCCCAATCTTCGGTTTCCTCTCGATCCATTGTTGTGGTAACCATGACCTGAGGGGCCTGTAACGCTAGTTTAAATAAGTCAGTAGAAGTTTCTCCAACGGATGCTGCTAAGCGCTCAAAGGTATTGTAGTAGGTCTTAAACAAATCCTCATTCAGTTGAACAGGGAGGCTCTGGTTTCCTTTCGCTAAAAAATCTATGGAAATGCTGACTTTTCCGCGGTCAAGAATCGCTTGTGCTCGATTTCTAATTTCAGCCTCTTTATCTGCAAATTGTCTGGGACTTCGGATAGACAGGTCTAACATTTTTGAGTTGAGCGTGCGAATTTCCACTTGGATGACGAGCTGCTCATTCTCAAATCCGGCTACCCCATAGCCAGTCATGGATTTGATCATACGGTATTACTTTAGAAATTATACCCCAAAGTAAAGTAAAATTTCAAATCTTCATTTTTATAATTCCGTACAGGGCGAGCCACGTCGAATTTGATATAGTAATTCATCAACACCGTGCGAAGACCTGCTCCATAGCTTTGGAGCCAAGGATTGTTGAAATTATTCAGCACAATCACAAAGGGTGACCCAGAGGTGTTGATTACTTCTGTATTCTGATCGTTGACCTTTTCCCAGGGAGCAGCCTCATTCCAGGCAGAACCTACGTCATAGAAACCGACCAGCTGAAAGTTTTTTACAAAATTGGAAGTAATATTTCCACGAGTCAAATACGAAAACAAAGGCATTCTCAATTCGGTAGAGAAGGTCAGTGCATTTCGCCCCCGGATCTCATCGTAATCGTAGCCCCGGAGATCTACAAAATCTGCGAATAGCAAATTGGAATTTTCTAGCCCTTCCGGGTTTCGAACAGGAGATGGCTCAGGACGATTTGCTGGCGGGGTGTAAAAACTATTGAATAGCCAATTGTCCATCCCTCCAACAAGGTAACTCTGAGGATTGGCCCCCATAAAGGATCCAAAATACAATTTGGAAGCAAGGACAATATTCTTATGGATCTTCTGGTAATTCCGTAGATCTAGGTAAAAATTACTAAAGGATCGATTCCCTAAGTTCAATCCTTGGTAGTGCTGAAAACCTACCTTGCCTTTGGTACCTGTAAACGCATACAAGCCCATTGGCTCGGTCCGATCGTACACGTATTCTACTTTTCCGCCAACATAGGTAACATTCAGTTGATTGAGCTCAGGAATCTTGCTGTACATCAAAGAATCCTCATTCAAGTTAAAATACTGTGTTTTAGCTACAAAAGGAGCAGCATATAAACGGGAATGAATGGATAGCGGATAGGCAACGCCCGTCTCCACTTTGGTCAGTACGTACTTTTGAAAACTTATATCACCATCGGTGACTTTAAGTGTTTTCCGGTCGAAACGACCTCTGAAATCAAGTCTTGATTTGAGGTATTCGTATTCAAACCAGATGTCTCCACCCGAATCAAAATCCAAGGAATACATGATGCCACCCATGAATTGATGGTTGTCCAATACATCGGTCATCTTGCCCTGAAGATTAATTCCAAATCCACGTAGCGGATCTACTACAAAACGGGAATTGATATGATTGGTAAAAAATTGGGATTCCATGGGTCGGGGACCAGAAATCAGCTTTTGTAAATTTTGCTTTCGGAAGGTATCTAGAATATTGTTTTTAGCAGATTCTGACTTAGGCTCTGCTGTTGTATTTGTGGAGACTCGTGAAGGAATCGAATCGAAAGTATAGTTTTCTGTATTAACTCCCCTTCTTGATTCAAACCGCAAGCGGTCGGTGGTCAGCGAAGAAGTTTTTTGAGAAAGTGTATCGAGCGGAGTTTTCGGTACCACCAATTCCGGCCCTGCCTGTTGTTCTTGTTTGGCTCGGGTCGCTTGCTGTGTTTTGGACTCCAAGATTCTTCGCGCAGCCAGTCGCTCATTCAGCTCCTTGACCTGTGCCAGTTGAATCCTTGGGGTACTTGGAGTAAATTGATCTAAGCCTGTGTACGAATCCACAAAAAGTTGGGATTCCTTCCCATTCCGGACCGCATAGGCCATCTTATTCATTCGAGAATTCACGTCAAACACTTCGATGCTCGTGTCAAATGAAGAAATCTGGGTAGAGACCTGGTTCCCAATGCTATGCTTCATCAGGTTGGAAATCCCACTCAAATCACTCAAAAACACGAGATTGTTGGAATTTAACTTTCTCGGGAATGTGTTTTTACTATTGGCATTGGTAAGCTTAGTATAGAGAATTGTATCCTTCAGTACTTCTACTCTAAACAGATTATACTGCTCAGGAAAATTGGTTAATGCCAGCCCTTTCTGAATTACTGAATCTGGCAGTTGCGTGAAATTACTTGAGTAGATAATCGTCGAATCATTCAAAAACACAGGAGTAAGTTCATCAAAGGCATCGTCAGTCAAGCGCTTCCCCTGTCCTCTTAAATTCAGCGTATACAGGTCAGTCTTTCCATTTGAAATGGCAGAAAGGACCATGTTTCTTCCCGATTCATTGAAATCTAAACTCAAAATCTGAGTGATATTTCGAAGGAAAACCTTGTCACGAGCAGATCCATCTAAGGAACGTTGCCTCAGCGTAGTCAAGCCTCGTTTAAAGGTTGCAATCGCTAGCGTTGCAGAATCCCTCCACGCAATCACAGGTGCGTGCAGGTTAGGTGGCAACTCTTCGTGCTTGGATCCAGCCTGATAGATCCGTTGCTCCATACCGGTAGCCAATTCGCGTGCCCAGACGGTAGCCTTACCGGCATTATTCAGCACATAGGCCAAATGAAGCCCATCCGGACTAAATTTCACGTCGGTGATCGCTCCATCCACACGAGAAGAGGTGGTAGCAATGGCCTTTTTCGGATCTAGGGTTTTAAAGTTGCTATAAACGGGCTCATTGACCTTCAAATAGAACTGCTGCCAATCGTTAACAAAGGCCTTGATGTTGATCCCAATGGTATTCGCAATGCTGTTTTCCTCATTACGATTGATTCGAGAAAGGTTGAGAATACTGGAAACATACCTTCGACCATACTTTTCGGAAATGTAATTCCATATAGACTGGCCCACGAGGCCAGCCTCTAGATCGGTCAAGGTATGAAGTTTAGGATTGGGCGTATTTTTCAGGTAGCGACGGACGTAATCATCCATCTCTCGGCTCCAGCCTTTGGCCAAATAAAGCGCAATACCATCCACATACCAATCGGGAAAATTACTAACCAAATTCGCTTGAAAAGCATCTGCTACAGAAGCACCATAAAGCATTTCTTTA
Source organism: Bacteroidota bacterium (assembly GCA_046051425.1). GTDB lineage: Bacteria > Bacteroidota > Bacteroidia > Cytophagales > Cyclobacteriaceae > Algoriphagus. The sequence continues at coordinate 80,384 of JBJOOF010000228.1, read as the reverse complement.
ACAATGACCTTGGAGGTAGCGAATAGCAAGTCCTCCTTAAATAAGTCCATTCGGCCCTTGTAGGCTACCTCTGCCACAAGCCTGGTAAATTTAGTCTGTCCCTCTTCGGTATACTGCTGCGCATTGAGGTCCAAATTGCTCTGAAGTCGCTCTTCTGGAGAATTATAAATGTAAATTCTTGGCTTAGTGTAAGCAACGTAGCCAATATTTTGGGTCAGCTTATTGAATTCGGACTCCAAAAATTCAATGGCCATCTTGGCATTTACCCCGCCCTTATCGTAGTAATACACCTCAAAATTGGCCGAAGTATAGACGTACCAATTAAACTCCTTGTGCTGGACCCGATTTTTACCAAATCGTTCTTGGTCAAATTGAGCCCAGGCTTCCGTTACAAAGCCAAGTAGAATAACTAAAAAAAGGTATCGAAATACACGCATTCGCATTTCCAACGATTGAGTTAGGTTTTAAATATAGGTAAAATACCGAGAGATAGATACTTCGGCTGCCAATGGCTTGTTTTCAAGGAGAAAATCCCGCATTTGCCCACTAAAATACGGAACGAGCGAAACTCCCTTAGCTCCAAATCCATTGAAGACATAAACGTGCGGAGCCTCAGGATGTTTTCCTAAAAATGGTTTTCTATCCTTAGTCGCTGGGCGAATACCAACTCTGTGCGCAACCACTTCCTGAACAGGGACACGGACCACCTCAGTCAACTTATCCAACAACTCTTTTTGGGCCGTTGCTGTAGGACCTTCTTCCAAGTCATGCCAGGTGTAGGTGGACCCTACACGGAAATTTCCATTGGGTAAGGGAACCCGAAACACCCCTCGATTCACGATAAAGGGAGGGTTAAAATCTTGTTTCAGTTCCAAAATTTCACCTTTGACTGGAGCAAAAGGCAAGAATGAAAAGAAGCGGGAACGCATAGCCCCCAGTCCATTGCAATAAATCAAGGCTCTTACCTTCCACTTCCGATACTGCCAAGCCTCCCCTTCCTGCACCAATTCTTCCTCCTGGAATTCTTCTTGAACCAACCGATCCCCAAAAAAAGTCGCCATCCCATCCAATAAGGTGGGAATGTCTAGCCAGCCTGAATTCTGAAGGAGAACTCCTCCAAAAGAATCCTTGAGGCTTGCATGCTGGCTTTCTACTTCTATTTTCTTTACAAAAGGCTGGGTTTCCGGATCACTCGAATGCCCCATCCATTCATTTTGCTCTTCAATGGAAAGAAATGGACGGTAAATATGCTGGAGGGTGAGAAAGTTTTTCCCAGTCGCCTGTTCCAATTCCTGGTAAAATGGAATAATTTCGGGAAACAAGAGTTCCCCTTTCCAGGTCTTCACCATTTTTCTACCCGTAACTGGATTGAATAATCCTGCAGCCACACGGCTACTTTTATTCCCCTCAGGCTGATCGATCAGGATTACTTTTTTCCCTTCTTGAATCAAGCGGTAGCCCAAGGCCGAGCCGGCCAAACCCTGTCCAATGATTAAAAAATCAATTTCCATGTCCTAAATTAAGCCCATAATTCTTTACTTTGCTTTAATCTTGTTGACTTTTCGCATGCTCCACATCAAGTGCTTCACCTTCAACCCATTTCAAGAGAACTGTTACCTCCTGTACGACGATGAGGGAACAGCCACACTCATTGATCCAGGATGCTATACTCCTGAAGAAAAAAGGGAACTGGAGGCATTTGTGGAAGATCAGAACCTGAAAGTCACCCAATTGCTCAATACCCATTGCCACATCGACCATGTACTCGGAAATGCTTGGGCGATGGAGCGGTTTCAAGTTTCCCTACAAATTCACGCCTTAGAAGTTCCCGTCTTGAAATCCGTAGAAGTGTATGCGCCTAATTATGGATTTCGGGACTATGCTCCTTCCGAAGCCAGTTCCTTTCTAGAGGAAGGCCAAGACATTTTTGTAGGTAAGGAAAAATTGCGCTGCATTTTCGTTCCAGGCCATGCGCCAGGTCATTTGGTATTCTACCATGAGGGAAGCAAGCGCTGCATTGCAGGGGATGCGCTTTTCAGAGGAAGCATTGGACGTACGGACCTTCCTGGAGGAAATCATACCCTACTCCTTGAAAAGATCAAGTCCCAGTTGTTTGTTCTCCCAGAAGAAACCTTGGTTTACCCAGGTCATGGTCCCGAAACCAGCATAGGCTTTGAAAAAAAGAATAACCCATTTGTTGGCCTAAAAGCATACTCGTGAACCTAAAAGCACAATTCCCCAACTTCATCACTCTATTAAATCTCCTTTCTGGAGTCTTGGGAATCCTTTGGGTTTTGGAAGGGCAGCTACTCTATGGAGCCTATTTTGTAATCCTTTCTGCTGGGTTTGATTTTCTGGATGGCTTTGCCGCCCGCCTGCTGAAGGTTCAAAGTGACATGGGAAAAGAGTTAGACTCTTTGGCAGATGTGGTATCCTTTGGGGTATTGCCTGGAATTCTCTTGTATTCCCTAACCAAGACCCAAACTGACTCCCAGTTCCTTCCTTATTTGACGCTCATTGTTCCCATGCTTTCAGCCTACCGACTAGCCAAGTTCAATTTGGATACCCGACAAAGCGATCGATTCATTGGACTTCCTACCCCTGCCAATGCCCTTTTGCTCTCCACCTTGCCGCACCTGGTGGCCCACTGGCCGGAGTTGGCCCCTTGGGTAACTAGCCCCATCGCCCTCGTTGTGATTGCTTGGATAGCAAGTATCCTTTTGGTTTCCGAACTTCCATTGATTGCCTTGAAGTTCAAAAACTCAAGTTTTGCGGACAATACCTACCGCTACACCTTGCTTTGTTTAGGCGCCTTTTGTTTTGCTTGGTTACAATTAGCAGGTATTCCCTTGATCATTATTGCTTACCTCCTGCTTTCTGGAGTAGAACAATTGTTTCTCAAAAAATGAATAGGCAATTCTGTTCCCTTTTGATTTTTCTGGGACTGTTTTGCCATACCTCTTTCTCCCAGACTTTTCGGTACACAGCTGGAGTTACGGAAGCGGGTATTTACACACTAAGTGCGGAGCAAGCAAGGAAACTCGGGTTTCAACAGCTGGAAGAAGTGGCAATTTATGGTTACCCTGGAATGCTCCCACAGCGATTGGATTCCGCGCAACTTAGCCCACAGGAAATCCCTTCCTTACTTGCAGCAGATCAACTTTACTTTTTTCTGGAAGGTCCGCACCAACGTGCATTGACCAACCAAGGAGAGCTGAGTTATACCCACCATCTCTACACAGACACCCTACGCTATGCATTGGCCCAAAAAACGGCACCAAAGCGAATCGAAGTGAAAACTGGAAAAGTAGATTCTCCCGGTACCCAGTCCATCTGGTATCAACTGCTTTCCCTCAAGGAGGAAAAAATCAATGTGCTCAACTCTGGAAGATCCTGGTATTCCCAGCCAATCCGTCAAGGACAAAGTTTGGCCATTTCCTACAGTAAAAATAGTGCCGCCGCACACTGGCTCCTACATGCACGATTGATGAGTCAATCAACAAGCTCCTCCAACTTTCGGATTTGGGCGGATACCGAACTCCTGCAGGAGGTTAATTTTTCCCCAATCCCCACAAGCACTTATGGAGTTAAGGGATCTGAAACAAGTATCCATACTCCCTTCACTCCCAAGGAAGGACGTTTGGAGCAAGTCCGCTTTAGTTTTCAGGGGACAGGAACTGGCCATCTAGATTTTGCCCTGGTGGGCATTCCATTTTCAAATACAACCTTGAAGGAAGGCCTTTATTTTGGCAGGGAAGAAAGCTCAATTTCTTTGGAAACGGGATTTCAAACTTGGGAGGTCAATAATTTTTACCAACCGATATCCTACAACCAGGGAAAGTCTGCAACTGGGAAAAAGTGGATCTTATTTTCCCCTAAAAACGCAAAAGAGCTGCTAGGCGTCCGAGCCATTACTCCGAAAGGAACAGGTCCATCCACTCCTGAATTACTGGTGATCACTGTACCCCAGTTTAAAGAGGTTGCCCAGCAATTCCAGTCCTTCAAAACCAGCCAGGGCATTCCCACTCAGGTGGTATTTACTTCCGAAATCTACGATTGGCAAGGCTATGGCAATTCGGATATTTCTGCCATTCGGAATTTTATCGCCAAGGAATACCACCAAGGCAAGCAGTTAAAAAACGTGCTGATCTTGGGAAAAGGAACCTTTGATTACAAGAAAAAACTGGGTGGTAGGCCCAACTTGATTCCGATTTACACCAGTAGATCCAGTTTGGATCCACTGACCACCTACAGTTCAGATGACTACTTCGGGATGCTAGGTTGGGGTTTGGGCAATTGGGAGGAAAGCAAAGAAGGGGATGCACCCATGCAGATTGGAGTGGGCAGGATCCCAGCCATCACTTTTGCCGAAGCCCAAAGTTGGTTGGAGAAAACGATCGACTACGAAACCCAGGGGGAAGCCTTTCCGAGCAGTACGCTCTCCTTCCTAGCAGATGATGGAGATAATGGGGTACATATCCGTGATTCAGAGGTGCATGCGGCTTATTTGGAAAAAGCGCTCCCCTTTTTCCGTAGCCAAAAACTCTACCTGGATCGCTTTGAGCAACTCAAATCTGGGGGTAGACAGGAGTCTCCAGAAGCAAAAAAAGCAATCCTTGAAACGCTCAATTCGGGTACATTATTTCTCAATTATGTGGGGCATGGAAATGAAACCACACTTACCGCTGAGGAAATTTTTAAGGTACAGGACCTAGAAAATTGGCCCAGCCAAGACCAGCTCCCACTCTGGTTTACCGCAACCTGCGAGTTTGGGAGACACGACAGCCCTTTCATTCGATCCGCAGCTGAGGAATTGCTTTTTGCTCAAAAAAAGGGGGCTATTGGTCTGCTTGCTACAGGAAGACCTGTTTTTAGCTCAGTAAATTTTAGCATCAACCATGCCTTTACCCAAGCTTTGGCAGCAGCAGGAGAGATGGGTTCAGACTTGGGGTCGCTCTACCGCCGCACCAAAAACGAAAGCTTAAATGGGGCCTATAATCGGAATTTCTCACTTCTCGGTGACCCTAGTCTTCGCTTGGCTCTTCCAGAAGCTCGGGTGCAAGTTGAAAAATTGATTTTTCTACCTAGTCAAAGCGTGGTAGACACGCTCCTCACCTTAGCACCCATTCAGCTGACTGCTGCCATCCAGGACCCAATTACCCAAGCCTTCCTCCCAAACTTTCAGGGCAAGTACAGCTTGGAAATCTGGGATCAAGCCAGTTCCATCCGAACCCTTGGGGATGAAAATGCACCTATTGAGTTTACGGAAGAAAATCAACGTCTCTTCTCAGGTGAAGGAGAAGTTCGCAATGGAAAGTTAGTCGCGCAATTTATCCTTCCCGAACACCTGAAGGTCAAAGTAGAAAAAATACGGGTTCGCATTCAGGCCTGGGATTCGGTTAAAAAAACACATGCTACCGGGGTAGTAATCCTTTCCTTAGCCAACAAAAAAGCAGTGATTCAGGACCAAACTGGGCCACAAATCACCGCTGAGCTGGCTGGAAAGAGTGTACAGAATAGCTTTCCAATTGCCAGCACCCAAGTGGAAGTGCTGCTTAAGTTTCAAGATGCGAGTGGCATCAACAGTTCATCGCAAATGCCAGAAAAAACGATGCAACTTCGAGTTAATCAAGAACCTCCACAACAAATTCATCAGGCCTACCGGGCCTTAGAAGGAAGTTTCGAAAAAGGAACAGCACGGGTTTTGTTGACTGGATTGGTTGAAGGAAAAAATGAAATTCAGGTGCTCGCTTGGGATAATTTTGGAAATCAAGGTTCCTTTACTTTTTCCATTGAGGTTCGAAACAGTACCCGATTACAAGTACTTTCACACCAAATCTACCCGAATCCAGCCACAGAAAAGGCATCCCTCCGATTTCGACATAACCGCCCTAAGGAGAATTTAATTGCAATCTGGACGGTTTTTTCCCCAACTGGGCAAATACTATTTTCAGAAGAAAAACGTTTTATTCAAGCGCCGGAAATTATTGAAGAATGGGACTGGATTTTTTTACAGTCCAAATCGAAATATCCAGCAAAAGGAACTTATATTTACAAACTAACATTACGGTCAGAATCCTCTTCACAAGTGGATTCGGGAAGTGGAAAACTGGTGATTCAATGAACAAAAAAGCCATATTCGGGAAGAAGTCTATTTTTACCATTGTTTTTGTACTTACAGGACTCACCTCCTTCGCGCAAAACAGTGTGATCATCTCGGGACAAGATCCAAGCAGAAGAGTCATCACTACTGCGGTTCCTTTTTTAAATTTTGCTCCTGACTCCCGCCATTCCGCAATGGGTGATGTGGGAGTAGCAACTTCCCCAGACGCGAATTCTGCTCATTGGAATGCAGGAAAACTCGCCTTTATCCAGGACAGTTACGGCTTCTCTCTTTCCTATTCACCTTGGCTCGGCAAGTTGGTCAATGACATGTCCTTGAGTTACTTAGCTGGTTATAAAAAAATAGATGAGAATTCAGCCTTTGGCTTAGATCTTCGCTACTTCAACATGGGGGATATTTCCCTCACAGATGGACGTGGAAATCCTATCGGAGAGTTTAATCCTAGAGATATTGCCATTGGAGGCACGTATTCCAGACGACTCTCTGCCAACCTAGGATTGGGTATCTCTGCACGTTTTATTCATTCCAACCTTTCTGGCAATATGTCTTCTTCAGGCGGTTCCGAATCTCGCCCAGGAACTAGTGTTGGGGCCGACGTTGGCTTATACCACCAGAAACCAATCCTTGTAGGTGAAAAAGATGGTGTTTGGTCTTGGGGTCTTACCCTATCCAACATAGGCCCGAAAATCACTTACAACAGTGCACAGGATCTAGATTACATTCCCACTACATTCCGTGCAGGTACAGCCTACAAAATCAATGTCAATCCGACAAGCTCCTTGACTTTTGCTTTGGATGCGAATAAATTGTTGGTTCCTACCCCTCCTACCTACAAAACCAACGCAGACGGAACCTTGGCCACTGATGCAAGCGGTAACCTAATCATTGAATCAGGAAAAGACCCGAACCGAGCTTTGATTTCTGGCATGTTCGGTTCCCTCAACGATGCGCCCGATGGCTTTAAAGAAGAATTAAGTGAACTCACCCTCTCTTTTGGGGTAGAGTACTTGTATGCAAATAAGTTTGCTTTGAGATCGGGCTATTTTTACGAGGACGACACCAAAGGTGGAAGAAGGTATTTCACCATGGGTGGCGGATTCACGATGAAGCGACTTGGTTTGGACTTCTCCTACTTGGTACCTCAAGTTCAAAACCATCCGTTAGCTGAAACGCTTAGATTCTCTCTCCGCTACTCCATTGCCAAAAATTGATATCATTAGATCGCTCTAAAGCACCTCAATTTTCTCTTCCATCCGAATTTGCTTTAACTGCTCCTCAGAAATTCCAACTGAGCACGGGAAGCACCGTTTTTTTCTTCCGAACTCCAGGAATTGATGCGGTCAAATTGGAAGTTATTGGTGCAAGTTCTAGATCAACACTTCCGAATCTCCATGCCCTGACCCCCTCTTTTACCCTGCAAATGCTTCAGGAGGGCACGACCCAATCAAGTGCTCAGCAGCTGGCAGAATTTTTTGATTACCATGGGGCAGAAGTCTACCCTACCCTAAGTTATACCCAAGAAGGCTTGAGTTTACTGTGCATCAAAAAACACTTAACCACCCTGCTTCCGACTTTCATCTCCCTTTTTACAGAGGCTACCTTTCCGGTAGAAAACCTAGAGAAACGAAAATCCCAGCGCAAGCTCAGCCTCAAACTGGACCAAGAAAAACCCAGTTCAAGGGCAGGACAGCTATTCAAAAAAGGATTGTTTGGAACCGAACATCCCTATGGCCAAGAAATAACGGAAGCACATATTTCAGAAATCACTCCTGAGCTCCTAAAAGCCTATTACCAGACCCAACTCTGGAAGGACTGTAGTCTTTTTCTTTCTGGTGACTTTACGCAGCAGGAACTGGACTCCCTTCTTGCCCAACTCGAGCAACTTCCCTTGAGACATGGGGCTCAAAAACAGGAATTGCAAAGTCCATCCCCTTTTTGGGATTTTCAGGAGGACAAAGAGGGCGCAGTCCAAAGCAGCATCCGCTTGGGCGCATGGGCGATCCCCAAAAAACATCCCGATTACCCTGCATTAGCCGTATTCAACACGCTCTTGGGAGGATACTTTGGGTCGCGGCTAGTCAAAAATATTCGGGAAGACAAAGGACATACCTACGGCATCCACTCCACTTTGGTGGAATTGGATCAGTATGCCTATTGGATGATCGCTGCCGATGTAAAAAAAGCCCATCAGGAAGAGGTATTTGAGGAAATCGATAAGGAAATATACCTCCTGCGCACCGTGCTTGCAGATTCAGAGGAAATTGAAATTTTGAGAAATTACCTGATTGGTCAGCTCTTTTCGAAATTCAGTTCACCTTTTGATCTGATCGAACAATTCAAGGGAGTCTACTATTCTGGTCTTGACTTCGGTTTCTACGAAAATCGCTTCAACTACCTCAAAAAATTCACTGCCACTGATCTCCTAAACATTGGAGAGCGCTATTTTTCCAGTGCAGATCGGGTGAAAGTTCGAGTAGGCTAAGGCGTTAGGGGAAAACCAATTATCCCAAAAGCTCATCCAAAAATCCCTCCGTCTTCAGTTTTTGGAAGATCTCCAAACAAGCCCAAGCATCCGTAGCCGCGTACCGTAGCTGTCGCTCCGTCAACTTATCTGCCTCCCAATTGGAAACCTGCTCCGCCTTTGAAATGCGGATTTTGAGGACCATTCCACAGAGATTGCGCACGCCCACATTGTGAAAGCCCACCTTTTTGAGTTCGTCGTTCAAGTCAAAAAAGGATTGGGGATAAAAGGAGTCCGTCAACTTTTTCAAGGCCTTGAGGTCATCGTGTACGGCGGCGCCTACCTTGAGTACATTTTCTTTTTCAAGCAAACTTCTCAAAGCAGGAGGGAATCCAATTTTGTTGAGCCGAAAAATAAAGGCTTGATTGGCAGTCGATAGTTGAAGTAGGGATACGTGGTTGAACTCTCCTTTTCGGAAGGAAGGCTTGGTTTCGGTATCAAAGCCAATGAGAGGTTGATCCTCTAGAAAATCAACCGCATCTTCTACCTGCTCTGGACGATCAATCAAGTAGATCGGACCTTCAAATTGGCCTAACGGCAACTCCAATAATTCTTCTTTACTGATACTGTATGGAATCATGCCAACTCTTCGTCCTTGGGGTAATAGTTGATACCGATATTTAAATAACCATACAGGATGGTCATGATGGGGCTGATGATGTTAAAAAAGCAATAGGGAGCATACACGAGGGTCGCTACACCCAATACGGAGGCTTGAGTGGCTCCGCAGGTATTCCAAGGTACCAACACAGAGGTCACGGTCGCGGAATCCTCTAATGTACGGGATAGATTTTCAGGCTTGAGCCCTCTTTTCTTATACACGTCGGCGTACATTCTACCTGGAACCAGGATAGCCAAGTATTGATCTGATGTGGTGATGTTAAAAAAGATGCAAGTAGCTGCTGTGGTAGCTATCAGAGATCCAACGCGATGAACTTTTCGGATCATGGATTCGGCCAAGACTTTCAGCATGCCGCTCTCCTCCATTATCCCTCCAAAAACCATGGCACAGACGATCAGCCAGATGGTGTTGAGCATTCCTGCCATCCCTCGAGTGACCAGAAGCTCATTTACTAGCGCATTTTCAGTGACTATACTAATTTCACCGAACAAGGCCATCATCACTCCTTTAAAACCAATGTAGGAGAATGAGCCCTCCTCGCCTACAATTCGAGCGATGATTTCGGGTTGAAAAATCAAAGCAAATACCCCTCCCAAAAGGGCTCCTGCCAATAAAGCTGGCAATGCTGGTACTTTTTTAACGATCATCACAATCACCAAAAGCGGAACTACAAATAACCAGGGAGTGATGGTGAAAGTAGAAGAAATGACTTCAGAAATAATCTGCACATCCGCCACATTTCCCGCCGTCTCGTAATTGAAGCCGATCACCAAAAAGAGGATCAGGGTGATAATCATGGTAGGAGTAGTAGTTTTGGCCATGTGCCGAATGTGGGTGAATAGGTCCGTGCCCGCCATCGCTGGTGCAAGGTTGGTGGTATCGGATAAGGGAGACATTTTGTCGCCAAAGTAAGCGCCTGAAATAATGGCTCCTGCGATAATTCCTTCTTCAAAGCCAAGCGCTTTACCAATTCCGAGCAAGGCAACGCCCACGGTAGCCACGGTAGTCCAACTGCTTCCGGTGGCCGTGGATACAATACCACTGATAAAACAGGCTGCAAATAAGAAAATGGTAGGACTCAACACCAGCAAACCGTAATAGATCATCGCAGGTACAATCCCACTCAACAGCCAAGTTCCTGCCAAGGCACCAATCAAAAACAAGATAAGAATGCTGCTCATCGCAGAACTGATACTCTTTACCACGCCATCTTGGAGTGTTTCCCAAGTAAAACCTAAGCGAAATACCGCAATTAGCCCAGCAACAGTTGCCGATAGAATCAATACGATCTGACTGGAACCCGAAAGTCCATCCGTACCAAAAACTTGAATGCTGATGATTAGGAGGACAATTAAAACAACTAAGGGAATCAGTGCATCCAGCACCTTAGGTACTTTTGGAATTGAAGTCATTCGGTTGAAGTCGAGAGTTTACAAGCCATGAAACTAAAGAAAAAAAATCAATTACAGGTCTGAAAGTAGTTCGGATAACTCCTTGCCCACCTGCCAACCTATGGCTACGCCCATGCCTCCTAGTCGAACTGCCACTGCAGTCTTCTTTCCAATCTGCTGAATGATGGGTGATTTTTTGGACCCAAATGCCATGATTCCAGTCCATTCCATCTCCCATTCTAGGGGTCTACCTGGGAAAATCACTTCTTGAGCCAATCGTTCCAAATGTGCCTTAATCGTAGGATTTACCTCAAATTCGGTAGTTTTCTCCTTTTCAAAGTCTTTATTTCTGGCCCCTCCCAAGAGTAGCCGACCCTCAACCTCTCGGAAATACACGTATCCCCGATCCAGATGAAAGCCTCCTTTCCAAGGAATCCCTCCCGCGATGGGCTTACTCAATAAGATCAATCCTCTGCCAGGCTCCAAGGGAGATCCAGGCCACAGTTTCTGAGTGAAGGCATTGGTACAAATAGCTACCCGCACCCCAACAAATTCAAAAACCTCTTTTTTATCTTTTTTTTCTGCCAAGACCCTACCTGCTTCATGATCCACCTCCACTACCGTCAGCCCAGAAATGATGCGTATACCTAAATGAGAGGCCTTTTCCCAAAGAGCATTCAAGTAGGCCCCAGGATCCAACTCTCCTTCAAAGCGGTTTTTGACCACTGCCTTCACTTGCTCAGAAAAACCAAATTTGGAAGGGTCCTTCACTTGGGAAAAGACCTCCTTCTTGAAGATTTTCTTCAGCAAATGATTAATTGAATCAAGTTGTTCCAAGGCCTCTACCTGTTCTTCGCCGAGGATTTCGTAGCCATTCCGGTGTTGGTAGCGCAGAGCTTTGTCTCCAAATTGCTTCCGAATCTGAGTTAAGCCGGAATACCTTTTCTCTACCAATTGTAGCACTTCATCCGGAGTCATGCTCCAGAAGTCATCCAAAATCTCAGTCAAACTCCCAAAGCAAGCAAAGCCTGCATTTTTGGTACTGGCGCCAGATGGAAAGACCCCCCGATCAATTACCAATACCTTTGCTTTTTTATGTTGCTTCTTGAAATGGATTGCAGCAGACAACCCCGTAAACCCGGCTCCTACCACGATTAAATCGTAGTTCAAAAAATTTTTTTGTTCCCAAAAACTCAACATAGACAAAGAGAATTTACTTTTTAAAATTGGTTGGTTAACTTGTGACACCAAGTACCGCATTTAAACCCAAAATCCCATGAGAAAAATTGATTCCTTACTGGTCGAATACGGAGATAGCCACCAAAACAAAACCAACAAATTGATTCACTGGTTTTGTGTTCCCGCCATCTTCTTTAGCGTGGTCGGATTGGTCTTTAGCATTCCAAGTGAATTTCTAGCGGACCAACTTCCATTTTTGGGTGATTTTGCAAACTGGGCTACCCTTACCCTTTTCTTGGTGTTGATTTATTACATCTCCCTTTCCCCTGCACTTACGCTGGGCATGTTGCTATTTTCTTCCTTCTGCTTGGCTTTGGCCAATTACTTGGCAATTACTTTTCCTGGCAATTTGGCTTACATCAGTTTAGCTGTCTTTGTAATCGCCTGGATAGTCCAGTTTTACGGACACAAGATCGAAGGCAAAAAACCCTCCTTTTTAAAGGATGTGCAATTTTTGATGATCGGGCCTGCCTGGTTAATGCATTTTATTTACAAAAAAATCGGGATCGGGTATTAATTCAACAATACTCCAGTTCTACTCCTTCTCACTTTTGAAATAGCTTTTTTGCTCGAGCCAAGGCAGCTTGATTGGATCGCGTCTGGATATTGGCGAGAATAGAACGCTTTTCTTTTGCGGTCAGCCTCCAATTGAGCGAAGCGCGCTGCATACTCCCCAGATTACCCAATCCTTGAGCAGGTAGTTTTCCTGGAGCATATTCAAATTCAATTTTTTCCACTCCAAAAGGCATGGATGCTGCCATGTAATTAAATAGCACCTCGTTGTGGATGGTTTGCATCTTATCCCAGTTGCCATAGATACTTTTGAGAGGGGAACCAATTTTTTCAAGGATTTTGGTGGATGCTGAACTGGAGATTTTGGGAGATTTTTCAGAATCTCGAATAGTCACCAGCACCACACCCGAGGTATTTGCTCCAATCCATTCTTGAAAAACGTACAGGAAGCGTAGCGCATCTTGAATCCCAAAATTATCCGAAAGACCTGTATCCATGGTTTTCATGACGGGATTTGAGGGAAGTTCCACATTGGGGGTCACAAAAGGAAAGGTAGCGCTCATCCGCAATGCGGTCAAGAATCGAAGGTTTTCAGGATCATGGCCCGCAAAAAATCGCATAAAATCAACGGACTGCTTCAACTCTTTGTGATGAGAGCCAGGTAGTCCTGCACTTCCAAAAAAGGAAAAGGAATGAGGAGATATGACCAACTTCCTACCATCGTTGGTGATTAAGGTGGTTAGGGGTAGCAAAGGAATTTGACCTAACCTTTCCGGATCTTTGTAGTCGGCTAGCGACTTGTCTAGAATACCTTTTGTGTTTTTGTTAAGTTGCTCCTCAAAGGCAAATCCCCTATCCTTGGCATAAACCCTCCCCTTGTATTCCATTTTTTGAGTTGGAAAAAAGAGGTCATTGACCAAAAGACTAAACAGGATGGGATTGAGATTGTCTGCCGCCAATTGCTGCAAATAGTTTGGATCAGCCAAGTCGAGCGTTGAATCACTGAGAGACCTCAGGTACAACTCACGGAAAAAAGCCTCACCCAAAACGCCTCCAGAGGCACCTGTGTAGAGAAATGAGTGTTGGGTGAGTTCACCAGAAGTACTTGTGTGGAGTTCTTGAAGCACTTTCATTGTCCATAAGGCAGCCCTATGTCCACCACCACTCGCCGCCACGAACACCAACTTTGGCTTGTTCTCTTCCGGAAACTTAGCGCGCCACCGATCCAAAATCTGCAGCACCTCCTGCTTGTCTTTTTGCAAGGTATCAGGATGGGTCAAGGCATCCAGTCTGCCAAGGTTGTAGGGCGCTGGGGCAGGTGAATAATCCATCCCATAGGCTTGATGTGGCTTGGTCAGCCAGGGAATCGTAGAGAAGTAATTGGCTCCCAAGACCAAAATAAGTACCGTCACTGCAGCCCAGGTCCGAAACCAAAATATCAATGCGCCAACTGCCATGAGCAGGATGGATAGTAGAAGTAGCGCACTCATGGCTGCGGGAAACTGTAGAATTTCTTGCTCATTGAATAGCCCGAGAAAAAGTACCAAGGCTAACAAAAAGACTTGAATCAAAAAGAGATTCCAGTGATTTTGATGGAATACCCGAAGCAACTTTGCCTTTTCGAAGCGGGAAATATCAGGGCGGACTTGCTCCCAACGAAGTTTAAGATTCAGGTAGACTTGCACCATGGGCCCCTCCAAATTGAAGGGATCTGCTTCCCCTTTTTTCAATCGATGACTTCGACTCACCTTTCGCAGTCGCTTGTCGATGGTTTCGGAGAAAAGGTTGAAAAAACCCTTATTGGTCAAGCTTAAGTATCCAAATAGGATAGCATAGGCCAGAATGCTCCCCGAAGCAAACCCTAGGTACAGGCGAAGCACTTCCCAGTCGGAACCTAGGTCATTGTCCAATTGAAAGGAAAGGAACTGGATCGTGTAGAGGAGGTAGAAGAAGAGAGGAACTAGGGAATTATTGAAGCAAAAGTGGATGAAGGGGCGGTGCACCACGGCAAGGAAAGAGAAGCGCCAGCCATCCATGATATAGGTAGTCATGTGAAAGGCCATGGTAAATACTGCCAAGCCAAGTCCCATCCAAAAAAAACTCAGCCAAGACACCTCATGCAGGTATTCGGGATCCAGAAATAGATAAGGAATTCCGAGCACGACCCCAAATTGCTGCAGTATAAATCCCAAAAGCACCCCCCAAATCAACAGCAAGGAAAGGTTCTTCTGCAAGTGTAGAAGGAGAAGTTGAACCGGGAAACTACGCGTAAAAGTTTGCCACATGGAATAATTCGATTTAAAAATAGAAGGTGCTGCCTAGCCTTTCCTAAAACTACTAAATCAGCCGAACCAAACAAGGGTTCTACTCAGGTTTCCTTTTTTGGAGAAAAACCCTACCTGCTTTTCCATTTTTTCGCTGTGGCAAAAATATTTTTTTGAGTTTCGTTAGCGCTTTGAAAGAGATGCGGTAGATTCGAAGCCTTAACTAAGTAGCAAATGAGAATCTGGTTTTTGTGTAAAGTAAAATATGCGAAAGAAACTGAAGAGGGTCTTTTGAAAAGTATTTCAGAACAATATCTAGTGGATGCGGTATCCTTTACGGAAGCGGAAGCGATCCTCTACGATAAACTCGGATCGCAAATCCGTGGGGATTTTCAAGTGTCTGGAATCAGCAAGAGTAACATCATGGACGTGTTTTTTTACGATGATGCAGACATCTGGCACAAGTGCAAGGTGACCTACTTGATCGCGGATGGGGACAATGGGAAGGAGAAAAAGGTCACCCAATACATGATTGTGACTGCAGAAGATGTCAAGCAAGCCTACGATCGCATTCAAGAAAGTTTGAATAACATGCTCGTAAGTTTCAGAGTACCTGACATTACCGAAAGTTCCATTCTAGAAGTATTTCCTTTTGAAAAAGCTGAGGTAAGCCCAGACTTACCTCCTGGGAATTTCAAGCCGGTTGCTCAAGAATTGGAAGAAGAATAAAAAAGGGCCGCGAAAGCGGCCCTTTTACTTTTTAGGCTAAATCAGTGGAACCTTGGTGGGCAACCACAAATGCAATCAAGTCATCCACAGGGATCGCTGCACGCTGGGCAGCATCATCAATGTCCTCCCGACTTACTTGGGCAGCAAAGGTTTTATCTTTTAGGCGCTTTTTCACCCCTTTCACTTCCATTCCCACATAGCCTTCCGGTCGCATCAGGGAGTAGGCATGCACCAGTCCACTGAGTTCATCAAAGGCATAAAGCATCTTGTCCATTGGGGTACGAGGCTCCACTCCAAAATAGCGCGGACCATGACAGGCAATGGCACGGATTATTTCCGGATCGATGGCTCTTGCCTCCAGTTCCTCAATGATTTTTCGACAATGTTGGTCTGGCCATTGATCCCAATCCGCATCGTGAAGCAAACCCGCCAAGTGCCACTTGTGGGCTTCCGAGGCGTCAAGACCCTGCTCGAGCGCGTAGGCCTTCATCAGGTGGCCCACCTGTTTCATGTGCACTTTCAAACGCTCATTCAGTACCCACTCATTTAAAAGGGTATGGGCTTGCTCCAAAGTAAGGACATTGCCTTTGTTGATCGAATCTCCAAACTCTTGACGGTTCAGATTTAAGGATGGGGTTTGCATGGATTTTTCTGCGTGTAACTTTTTTCAACTGCTTTTGGATGTCGACAGCGTTTTTGAAGAATCTAGGTCACTTAAGCTCCTCTAATTTTCCATTTTGCTTTGACATAGCCCCAAAGTAATTTGGGGCTTAGGGCTTTTTTCCGCGAGATGCCTCCATCATATCCCACATTTCTTGAGGTATCATCTCCAAATTATTGAACTCTCCCGCACCTTTCAACCATTCTCCCCCATCGATGGTGATCACGTCACCATTCACATAGGCTGAGAAATCTGAAATCAAGTAAGCTGCCAAGTTGGCCAACTCCTGGTGTACGCCCACCCGACCAACAGGAACCTTTTTGGCTGGGTCAAATTTCTTTACCAATTCACCCGGAAGCAATCGACTCCAGGCTCCTTCTGTTGGGAATGGACCAGGTGCAATCGCATTGGATCGGATGCCGTACTTGGCCCACTCCACAGCAAGAGAGCGAGTCAGTGCTAAAACCCCTGCTTTTGCAGCGGCAGAAGGCACTACATAGCCCGAACCTGTCCAAGCATAGGTAGTGACAATGTTCAAAAATACGCCCGGCTGCTTTTCAGCAATCCAGTGCTTCCCTGCAGTCAGGGTCACCTGAGAGGTTCCTTTCAATACAATATCCAATACCGTATTGAAGGCATTGGCAGAAAGGCGCTCGGTAGGACTGATAAAGTTGCCCGCTGCATTATTTAAGACCCCGTGAATCTCTCCAAAGGCAGCAATGCACTCTGCCCACATGGCTTCAACTTGGGCAATGTCTCGAACATCGCATGCGAGTGGCACGACCTTCCCACCTGATTTGGCCATCATCTCCTTGGCTGTTTCTTCCAGCACCTCCAACTTACGGGAGGTAATCACTAGGTTGGCTCCCAATTCCAAAAAATACTCCCCCATGGCTCGGCCTAGTCCCGTACCTCCACCTGTTATCAATATGTTTTTGCCCTTCAAAGACCCTTCTCGGAGCATTCCTTCGGTATAGTTCATTCTATTATTATTTTTTTTCAATATACTCCCCTTTGTACGAATTGAAAAGAAAAAAGGAGCTCAACTCGAGCTCCTTTTTGAATTCTTATTAAAGAGAGTTAACCTACCTGCTCTTAATAGCGATAGTACTCTGGCTTAAACGGACCTTTTACTTCCACGCCGATGTACTGCGCTTGGTCTTGAGAAAGGGTGTCGAGTTGTACGCCCAACTTGGCCAAGTGCAAGAAGGCAACCTTCTCGTCCAAGTGCTTTGGAAGTACATATACACCTGGGGTGTAGCTCTTGTAGTTGGCCCATAGTTCCAACTGCGCCAAAGTCTGGTTGGTGAAGGAGTTGGACATCACAAAGGATGGGTGACCTGTAGCACAACCCAAGTTTACCAATCGGCCTTCTGCCAACACGATGATTTCTTTGCCATCGATCTCGTACAAGTCTACCTGAGGCTTGATCACGTTCTTGGAGTTGCCATAGTGGGTATTCAACCAAGCCATGTCGATCTCGTTGTCGAAGTGGCCAATGTTACACACAATCGCCTTGTCCTTCATCGCCTTGAAGTGAGCACCGGTGATGATGTCCTTATTTCCTGTGGCTGTTACCACGATGTCTGCTTCTTTGATCGCATCAGCCATCTTCTTCACGGCAAAGCCGTCCATAGCTGCCTGTAGCGCACAGATTGGGTCGATTTCAGTCACGATCACGCGTGCACCTGCACCACGAAGGGAGGCAGCGGATCCTTTTCCTACGTCACCATAGCCAGCTACTACAGCTACTTTACCAGCCATCATCACGTCTGTAGCGCGACGGATCGCATCTACTAGGGATTCCTTACAGCCGTACTTGTTGTCAAACTTGGATTTGGTTACCGAGTCATTCACGTTGATGGCAGGCATAGGTAGGGTGCCATTTTTCATGCGCTCGTACAGGCGGTGTACACCGGTGGTGGTTTCTTCAGAAAGTCCACGAATTCCTGCCACTAAGTCAGGGTATTGATCTAGGACCATATTGGTCAAGTCACCACCGTCGTCTAGGATCATGTTCAATGGCTGCTGGCTTTCGCCGAAAAATAGCGTTTGCTCGATACACTAGTCAAATTCCTCGGCAGTTTGTCCCTTCCAAGCATATACTTGGATGCCCGCAGCAGCGATGGCCGCAGCAGCATGGTCTTGGGTAGAGAAAATGTTGCAAGTAGACCAGGTCACCTCAGCGCCAAGGGCAACCAAAGTTTCGATCAACACGGCAGTTTGGATGGTCATGTGAAGACAGCCAGCCACGCGCGCACCTTTAAGGGGCTGTGATGGACCGAATTCAGCACGAAGGGCCATCAAACCTGGCATTTCGGCTTCAGCCAAACGAATTTCTTTTCTTCCCCACTCCGCTAGGGAGATGTCTTTGACTTTGAAGGGGATGTAGGTGGTAGTAGACATACTGTATGTAAATTGTTAAAATGTTAAAAGCTTGCCTGCCGCAGGCAGGTTAATTGTTAAGGACTTGCCTGCCTACGGTAGGTAGGCAGGTTCACCTTTTTGGCCCCGCAAAGGTATTGGATAAAATCCAAAATCAGAAGTAGAATCAAAAATTCGGAAAGCTAATCTCTTTGATACCAAAACTTTGCTGCTTGCCAGTGGGTAGTTCTAGTAGCAGATTGCTGCTATCTGAAAGGCCTACAATTCTTCCTTCTAGGGTTTGTTCCCCTACCCGATACTGGGCCCATTGATCGATCAAATACAGATGTCGCAAGTATTCTTGTTTGAGCATCTCAATTTTTCCTTTTTTGAGTGAAATGTAGGCCTGCTCCACCTGGATGATTAGCAATTTAAATAGTTCTTCCAATGGATAGGAACTCCCCGTTACGAGTGAAAGGGATGTGGCTTGAGAGCTTGAAAATTCGCGTTGATTGATATTTAATCCAATTCCTACGACCGCATACTCCCATCCCTTGCTTCCTACCAGATTTTCAATCAAGATCCCTCCTATTTTCCCTGCACCTGGAACCACCAAATCATTAGGCCATTTGACCTGCAGTTGGGGGATGTAATCTTGCATCCCCTGCCGAATAGCATTAGAAACAGCCATATTCAACAAAAACTGCTCGCTCAAATCCAGGAATTGAGGTTGGAGCACAAGTGAGAACGTCAAATTCTCTCCAGGCTTGGTTTCCCAAGAGTTTCCACGTTGTCCTTTTCCGCGAGTTTGGTGATTCGTAATAAAAATGCTCCCTTCGTATACCTCTTTTTGGCGTATCGCTTGTAGAGCCATGTCATTGGTAGAATGACAGTCTGGCAGAAAATGAATATCTTTACCTAGAAAAAGCGTGTTGGCAAGAATTTTATACATTCGTTAGAGATTCGGAACTCAAAGGTACCGAAGACAAAGTTTAAATCAATAGTATGACAGCACAACAGCTGAGTAAGGTCATTGTCAAAGGAATGGAGGAAAAAAAGGCTTCCGAAATTACGGTCATGGACCTTCGGTCAGTAAAAGATACGGTGACCGATTTTTTTGTGATTTGTTCGGGTAATTCTGACACCCAATTGGACGCAATTTCCAAATCCATTGAGGAGCAAGTACACAAGGCTGGAGAATCACCAGCATGGAAAATTGAAGGCCGAGCCAATGGGCAATGGGTTTTGATGGACTATGTCAATGTAGTGGTCCATATTTTTCTTTCGGACAAAAGAGAATACTACGGTCTTGAAGAATTGTGGGGGGATGCCAAGACCACTCGGATTTCCTAAGCGCTTCCCTGAACTTTCACCTCCCAAATCTGTTTTAGCATTTACACAAGCACTCCCTAATAAGCGATGAGCGACAAAAATAAAAACAAGAATTTCACCCCTAAGGCACCTCAAAAACCTAATTTTCAACTTTGGCTTATCGTAGCCGCGGTCATGGTGCTCCTAGGTTTAACCTGGATTCAGCAGCGTGGCGCCGTCATTGACATCACTCAGAAGCGTTTTGAGGATATTTATACTGCTGGAGATGTCGCCAAGGTAGTGATCGTGCGCAACATGAATCGGGTGGATGTCACCCTCAAACCTGCTGCCCTTCAAAATGCCAAATACAAAACTGAGTTGGAAGCCAATTCCTCCTTTTTTAATCCAGAAGGACCACATTATGCCTTGCAGGTAACTACTGCAGACAAATTCCAGGCTGACTTCCAGGCATTGGAAGAGAAAATGCCAGCCGGAGCAGAAAAAATAGGATTCTCAGTAACCAATGAAGAAAACTGGAGCAACTACTTTGGGAGTTTTGGATTCATGATCTTGATATTTGTCCTCTTCTGGTTTTTGATGCGCCGGATGTCGGGTGGCGGAGGTCCAGGAGGTCAGATCTTCAATGTAGGCAAGTCTAAGGCACAACTTTTTGATGCGGACAACAAGGTCAAAATCACATTTGACAATGTGGCAGGCCTAGATGAAGCTAAAGTTGAAATTCAAGAGATCGTAGAATTTTTAAAGAACCCTTCCAAATTCACCAAGTTGGGTGGAAAAATACCAAAAGGTGCTTTGCTAGTAGGCCCTCCAGGTACCGGTAAAACATTGCTTGCTAAAGCCGTAGCTGGTGAAGCGGGTGTCCCTTTCTTCACGCTTTCTGGTTCTGATTTCGTGGAAATGTTTGTGGGGGTAGGGGCTGCGCGTGTACGTGACCTATTCAAGCAAGCCAAGGAAAAGGCGCCTTGTATCATTTTCATCGATGAAATTGACGCCATCGGTCGTTCACGTGGCAAAGGCCAAATGCCAGGATCCAACGACGAACGTGAAAACACGCTCAACTCTCTCTTGGTAGAGATGGATGGATTCGGTACCGATTCTGGAGTCATTGTGTTGGCAGCAACTAACAGACCTGACGTATTGGATAGCGCTTTGCTTCGTCCAGGACGATTTGATCGTCAGATTTCTATTGACAAACCAGACATTGTAGGAAGAGAAGCCATCTTTAAAGTGCACCTGAAGCCAATCAAAACGATCGCTGAAGTAGATGCTAAGAAATTGGCTGCGCAAACTCCTGGTTTTGCTGGGGCAGAGATTGCCAACGTCTGCAACGAAGCAGCCTTGATCGCTGCCCGAAAAAATAAAGAAGCGGTGGACATGCAAGATTTCCAGGATGCCATCGACCGAGTGATTGGAGGGTTGGA
Source organism: Bacteroidota bacterium (assembly GCA_046051425.1). Lineage (GTDB taxonomy): Bacteria > Bacteroidota > Bacteroidia > Cytophagales > Cyclobacteriaceae > Algoriphagus. The sequence goes on along the minus strand of JBJOOF010000228.1, from coordinate 59,203 downwards.
AAAGAAAACCAAGATTATTTCTCCAGAAGAGAAGAAAATCGTAGCCTACCACGAAGCCGGTCACGCAGTAGCGGGCTGGTACTTGGAGCATGCTGACCCTTTGGTCAAGGTATCCATCGTACCACGTGGAGTGGCGGCACTTGGCTATGCCCAATACCTTCCTAAGGAACAGTTTCTGTACCAAACCGAGCAGCTCATCGACGAGATGTGCATGACCCTAGGGGGTAGAGCAGCGGAGGAAATTATCTTTGGAAAGATCTCTACTGGAGCCCTGAGTGACCTAGAGCGGATCACTAAGATGGCTTACTCCATGGTATCGGTGTACGGCATGAACGAGAAACTGGGTAATGTCTCCTTCTACGAAAGTAAGAGCGATGGGTACAAGATGACCAAGCCTTACTCGGAAGCGACCGCTGAGATGATTGATCAGGAGGTGAGTAAGTTGATCCAGTTTGCCTATACACGTGTTATTGATTTGTTGCGCAAGCACCAGGCAGAGCTCGAAATACTCGCTAAGGAACTACTTGAAAAAGAGATTCTATTCCAAGCGGATTTGGAGCGTCTCATCGGAAAGCGACCTTTTGAGAAGGAAACGACTTACCAGGCCTTTACCAATAAAAAGGATCCTGAAGTGGCTGAATCAGCACCTGAAGCAGCGGTAGTGGCCGAAAAGGAAGAAACTGCAGAAGCAATTCCTCCAAGTCCAACACCGGATGCTGAAGAATCCAAAACAGAAGCATAACGTGAAAAGCCCCGAAAATTCGGGGCTTTTCCTTTTTTGAGGGATTGCATCTATCTTTACCCCATGCAAGCCTCCGACCTGAATTTTCCCCTTCACGGGAAAAAGCTGTTCTTCGCCTCCGACTTTCATTTAGGTGCCCCAGATTTTAAATCGAGCAGGGAGCGGCAAGATCGCATCATCGCTTGGCTGGATTACATCGCAGATGAGGCGGCAGCGATTTTTCTGGTGGGAGATATTTTCGACTTCTGGTTTGAGTACAGAGAAGTCATCCCCAAAGGGCAACTCCCCTTTTTAGCAAAGATTTCCGAACTGCGTGACCGAGGGATTCCGATTCTTTTTTTTACGGGGAATCACGACCTCTGGATGCGAGATTATTTCACCCAGGAACTTGGAATTCCTGTGTATACCCATCCCATTGAACTTCAAGTAGCCGGTAAAAAAATCTTAGTGGGCCATGGGGACGGCTTGGGTCCTGGAGATGCCACTTACAAGTTTTTGAAGAAAATCTTTACCAATCCGGTAGCGAAATGGCTTTTCCGATGGATTCACCCAGACATTGGGATCCGGCTTGCGAAGGCCTGGTCAGGGAAAAGTCGAATTACCAATAGCAGCAAGGATGAACAGCGATTTTTGGGGGATGGAGAATGGCTTTGGGCCTACTGCAAAGAACTCGAGCAGAAGACATCACATGACTATTACATCTTTGGGCACCGCCACCTGCCCTTACAGTTGCCAGTGGGTGAAGGCGCTACCTATTTCAATCTCGGTGAATGGGTAAGCCAGAATACCTATCTGGAAATAAGCGATTCGGAGGTCCAGCTCCTCCAGTTTACCTCCTCCCCTAGCCCAAATGCAATCCCATTCCAAACAAGTCTTTAGAAGTAAGGTACCACAAGAATTTTCAATAAAAAAGCCCTTCAATAGTGCATTGAAGGGCTTTTATGATTTTTTTAACTGTTACACATTGGAAGTAGTCCAAAAGATGGCTTATCCTATAGAGACCAGTTCGATGTCAAAAATCAAGTCTTGGCCTGCTAATTCATGGTTGGCATCTAGAACGATTTTTTCTTCGTCTAGTTCCACTACGGTAACGGGCATGGGTTGACCACCTGGACCTTGAAGCGTCAATTGAAGTCCGAGTTCTGGTTGAATATCTGGTGGCACTTGTGACAAGGGTACCTCGATCAACAGGTCTTGCCGACGCTCGCCATAGGCCTCTGCTGCGGGAATTGTCACTGTTTTATGGTCTCCGATCACCATCCCATAGACTGCTGAATCAAAGCCTTTGATCATGTTGCCATCGCCAAGCGTGAAACTTAGTGGTGACCTGGAAACCGATGAGTCAAAAATACTCCCATCTTCCAATCTTCCGGTGTAATGGACGGCTACGGCATCCCCTTTTTTAGCTGACATTTGATTCAAGTTTTGTGAATCTCAAAGGTAGGAAAAATGATCAGGTGCCCCAAATCAAAAAAAAGTGTACGGTAATCGGATAAAATTGTACACTTTCGGACATATTTACCGTATAAATCTAGGGTGAGGGGATCCAATCCCTGTTGGCACTATTTTTCTAGGGTAAACACAAAACAACTCCCATGGAACAGCAACTCGGACGTATACTGATCATCGATGACAACGAGGATTTACTTTTTGCAGCAAAGATGCTTTTGAAGAAGCACGCCAAAGAAGTGCATATTGAAAAGGATCCACGAAGAATTCCCTTTTTAATCAATACCCAAAACTTTGACGTGATCCTTTTGGATATGAATTTCCGGGAGGACACTACTTCTGGGAAAGAAGGCTTTTACTGGCTAAACCAGATCAAGGAGATCGACCCGAATGCAGTAGTAATTTTGATTACTGCTTTTGGAGATGTGGAAATGGCCGTTCAGGCCTTGAAGGAAGGTGCAACCGACTTTATCCTGAAGCCTTGGCAAAATGAGAAATTGGTGGCTACGCTATCCGCAGCCCTCAAACTTAAGGAAAGCTACAAAGAGGTAGACAAGTTGCACAAAAAGCAAAAGACCTTGCAGAGCGACCTGAAAAAGAACTATACCGAGATTATTGGGCAGTCGGCTTCCATGAAAAACATATTTTCCATTATCGACAAGGTGGCGCAAACCGATGCCAACGTCTTGATTCTGGGAGAAAATGGTACAGGAAAGGAGCTGATTGCTCGGGCTATCCACGAGCGCTCCCTACGTAATGAGGAGATTTTTGTAGGCGTGGACATGGGTTCCATCACCGAAACCCTCTTTGAGTCCGAACTCTTTGGGCACAAGCGAGGGGCATTTACCGATGCCAAGGAAGATCGTGCTGGACGATTTGAGGTGGCAGACCAGGGCACCCTCTTCCTGGATGAGATTGGCAACCTGTCCATGCCCTTGCAATCCAAGTTGCTCACTGTGCTCCAAAAACGGGAGGTGACCCGCATCGGTACGAATCAATCCATCCCGGTGGATATTCGTCTTATCTGTGCCACCAATATGCCCGTACACGAGATGGTGCCCGACAATAGCTTTCGTCAAGACCTTTTGTACCGGATCAATACCGTGGAGATTTATCTCCCCCCACTTCGGGAGCGCCAAGACGATATTCCGCAGCTCGCCAATCACTACCTACGCCAATATGCGCAGAAGTACCGCAAAAACTTTCAAGGTATCCGGCCTACAGCCATGGAGCTCTTGCAACGCTATTCCTGGCCTGGAAATATCCGGGAATTGCAGCATGCCATCGAGCGTGCCATCATCATGGCAGATGGGGATGAACTGGATACACGGGATTTCTTTTTTCTATCGGCGAAGCCCGCGTCCGAAAAAACACAGACGAGTACCACACTCAACTTGGATGATATGGAGCGCAACACCATTCAACGCGCCATCGATAAAAATGGGGGAAACATCTCCAAAGCTGCCAAGGAACTGGGATTAACGCGCGCATCTTTGTACAGAAGATTGGAAAAATATGGATTATAAAGTTGGCTTACTTGGGCGAATCGCCTTGCTTACCGGCACGCTATTTCTAATGGCTTACTCCCTTGTGGGAGGCTGGGGAGTGTTTGGGACTTCCCTATTTCTAATCGTGGCAGGCATCCAACTTATTTTTTTAGTCAAGTATGCTGAAAGTTCTTTCAAGAAAGTGCGCCTTTTCCTCAATAACATTAAGCAGGACAAGTACAGCCAGCTCTACCCTGTCAAATTTGATGGGACCGAAACAGACGACTTGCATATTGAATTCAATGCCATCCTGGCCAAACTCAAGGAAGACCAAGCGGAGAAGGAAGCCAACTACCAGTATTTCCGATCCGTGTTCAAGCATCTCAGCATCGGCTTGATTACATACAGAGAAAATGGAGATATTCAAATACTGAATGTGGCAGCCAAGCGCATGCTTCAAGTAGATGAGCTGAAACAAATTCAAGAGGTAGAGCAGATCAATAAGGAACTTCATCAAGCCATACAGCAGCTGCGGACAGGAGGCAGTGAATTGATCAAGATTGCACACCCAGATGGAATCATGCAGCTATCCGTCTATGTGATAGAGTTGCTGATGCGCGGGGAGCGCTTCAAATTGGTGTCTTTGCAAAACATTCAGTCCGAGTTGGAGGAAAAGGAAATGGAGGCTTGGCAGAACTTGGTCAATATCCTCACCCACGAGATTATGAATTCCATCGCGCCTATTTCCTCGCTTGCCGGGACCTTGAAGGGAGAGTTGGAGCAGAAGCTGGAGCAGAAGGAATCCTTGAATCCAGCGGACATGGAGGATTTTTTGATGGGGGTACAAACCATTGAGAAGCGAAGTGAGGGATTGGTGAGCTTTGTGTCCGATTTTCGGAGCTTGGCCCATGTTCCGACACCAAAGTTTGGAAGTATCGCCTTGTCCTCACTTTTTGATCAGTTGGAACTCTTGTTGCAGCATCAGTTGGAGCGTCAAGGCATCCGTCTGTTCAAGGAATTGGAACCTAAGGAACTTATCCTTTTCGGAGACCAAACCCAGATTGAGCAGGTCGTAATTAACCTGATGCACAATGCCATTCAGGCGCTTGAAGATGTTCCGCTAAAAGTGATTCATATCAAAGGCTTTATTGATGAGGCAGGAAAGATTATTCTAGAAATCACAGACTCTGGCAAGGGAATCGAAGAAGAAGCCTTGGAAAAGATTTTCATTCCATTTTTTACAACGAAGCAGAAAGGATCTGGAATTGGGCTCAGCTTATCCAAGCAAATCATGCGGCGGCACAAAGGCAACATTCAGGTCCGTTCCGAGCTAGGCCAAGGCACGACGGTCAAGTTGATTTTTAATGGGTAAATACATGCCCATGGTACACCAAGGTTAGATTGGTTACTAGTAAAGAAGCGGGTAATCACATAATTTTTTTATTGATATGATTTGAATTTTTTATTCTTTATTCAAAATCAGAACTAAATTTTTTATATTTCCCTCTCCTCATTTTTCTTTCATCCTTATGAATTTACTGACCAAAACACTTCGCCTCCTGGCTATCCTATTGCCTTTAGTCTTCGTAATGGCTTGTTCTCAAGACGAAACTACTACTCCCACACCTACTACTCCTACATCAGATACCACGGTGCCTGAGGTCTATAAAAAAATTTATGGAGCATCGAGTATCACCAGCGATGGCACCTACATTACTATAAAAACAAATGGAGTACCCGATCACAAAAGCCCCTATTTTGCTTCAGGAAATAGCCTTTACATAGCTTACTCTGGAACCACTTTTGGAGGTTACAACTTTGCCAAAAATCCGAATTCAATCGTTGAGCAGTCTGCGATTTATAAAATCCCGCTCAAACCACAAGCCGCCACTACTAAATCAGCCACACCTTTGGGCCGGATAGGGGTCGCGTTGAATGGGGTTCCTTTTTTCAACCAATACGCTGGTCCCAACAACCAGGAATTGACGGGAGAAATGGCGAGTTTTGATCAATTTTATGGACATCCCCAACAATCTGGTGTCTACCATTACCATGTGGAGCCACTCCACTTGACCCAGGTGAAATCAACCAAATCAGGTCTGATGGGCTTTTTGATGGATGGCTTCCCAGTGTATGGTCCACAAGAAGAAAATGGAACTACCGTGACCAACTCCTCTTTGGACGTGTATCATGGACACACCCATGCTACGGTAGACTTTCCTGCTGGAATCTACCATTACCATTTTACGACAGCGGCACCGTATCTAAATGGGAATGGTTATTATGGAACCCCGGGTACCATTTCTCAATGATAAAATACTTGCTCATTTTAGGCTTGCTTTGGAGCTGTTCCCCCTCTCCCTCTAGCTCCGAAATCGTAGTGGAAAAGAAGTATTTTCCTTCGGGAAAAATCATGGAAATCCGGCACCTCAAAGACGGCATCCGAACGGGATTGCAAACCGCTTTTTGGGAAAATGGAAACAAACGATTTGAGTATACCGCTAAGAACGATGCTTACGAGGGGGAGTTAAAAGAATGGGATGAGCAGGGAAAATTGTTTCACTTGGGCCATTACAAAAATGGGCAAGAGGAAGGTGAGCAAAAAATGTGGCATGCCGATGGAAAGATTAGGTCAAACTTTGTCATTATCAAGGGCAAAAGATATGGATTACTGGGTACAAAAAACTGCATAATCATCGATGAGAAACTTTTTGATAACTAATGTCCTATGGTTGACTTTTGCTTGCTCACAGCCCCAAAAGTCAGGCATACCTTATTACAATAGTCCCGATTTTACACCCTACTTTTTAAGCGAAGCTGAGGCCATGGCCCAAATCAGCCACCGAATCAAGCCCTTTGCATTTTACAACCAAGACAGCATCCTATTTGACAGCAAATCTTTGGAAGGGAAGGTCTATGTGGCTAATTTCTTTTTCACCCAATGCAACAACATTTGCCCAGATATGACGGCACAATTGAAACGCATCGAAAAAGCTTTTCCAGGCAATCCAGAGGTAAAGCTTTTATCCTTCTCGGTCACTCCCTGGATCGACGATGTAAAAACCTTACAAAAATTCAGCGAGAAAAATCAAATTTCATCCTCGAATTGGTCCTTGCTCACCGGTTCGAAAGAGGACATATACACTTTGGCAAGAAAATCATTTTTTGCCGAGGAGTCCATCGGCTACAATAAGGCTACCCAGGAGTTTTTGCATACCGAGCATTTCGTCTTGGTGGATCAAAAAGGTCGGATTCGAGGAATCTACAATGGTACCCTAGCGCTAGACGCAGAGCAGTGCATTGAAGACATGCAGCTTATTTTGAAAGAAGGATAGTGGCCAATTTGTAAAAATAGGGATGCTACCTGAATGGATACTTCGTGATGCCCCTCCTATTTTATGCGACTTACCTCTAATCAACTCAAGATATTAAGTGTTCCTTATTTTTTTGAAGGGCAACTTAGTTCCGTTGACTCGCGTACAAGACTAGATCAATCGGAAACTCAGTTAATTTAACTATCAGAATATTTACTATTTTTTTTACTTTTTATTTATTAATATTCTTATTTAAATAAATTTTTATCCTATTATTATATACACTAAAACAAAAGTACCATGAACAAAATCCCTATCTTTTTGATTGCCCTATTTTTGATGACGGGTTGTGCCACCATTTTTACTGGCACCAAAGACCGCATTACCTTTACCTCTAGCCCTTCAGGTGCTACTATTTACAAGGATGGCGTGGAAATCTGCACCACCCCCTGTAACTACCGGGTCAAACGAAGCCTCAACGACACAGAGGTAGAATTTAAGTTGGACGGCTACGAAACCCGCCTGATCACCTTAGACAAGGAGTTTAACCTGGTCAGCATTATCAATTTGGGCAACTTGTTTGGCTGGGGTATCGATGCCCTCTCCGGAGCAGTGATGAAGTACGACCGCAAATCCTACGACATCAAGCTCAGCCCGGAAAAGTCAGCTTCGCTCTTGCAACCAAACCGCATCGACATTGACACTAAGAGCAACACGGTCACGCTCACTGTTCAAGAATAATTAGAATGGGCTGCAACAAACTTGAGGCAGCCCATTTATTTTTTCAACTAGATCTCAAAGTCAAAATACATCTAACAGGAAAGACCTAAAACTAACAACACCTTGTACCCCAAGGAAAAAATTAGAGAGGGTGAGAAAAAAAAGAAGTAAGCCTCAAAGATTATTAGGTGCTTTTTTGAATCAATTTGATTTTTTTTAATGGGTAAATCCCCTCGATTTAGAAATTAACTACTTCTTTAGTTGATGAATAAAATAGCTTGAAATAGAGCTATTCGTTTCAATATTTCTCTCTTGTACACCTACTACACAAAATTTGATTGGGTTTAACTACATGGAAGGAGCATTTCTTTTTTTTGTAGAAACAAACTAATCTTGATCTAGTTAGTATTTTTGGTATTAATCTACTTAATCAGGAAAAAGCACGTTTCAACCAATCAAATTCTAAAAATGAAAGGATTTATTTTTGTTCTAATTTTTATCATTTCTTCAAGTGTTTTAGGCCAAACCAAGGTGAAGAATGCATACAAACAACTAACTAAAGGGGATTATGCAAAAGCCAGTGAATTGCTTTCTGAAGTAAAGACTGAAGACATTAAGTTGGAGTTTTACTACGTTCGCTCTTTATGTAATTTAAAAACGGCAAGTACAAAAGAAGCCTATTTTTCAATTTACGAAGACCTACAAAAAGGTGATCCCGCATTTGAAAAAGACCCCAAGGAAATAGAAAATCTTTTGCAAGACTTTGACTTGAATGCGGGCAGTTATGATGCAGCTAAAGGTAAGTTTTTTGAATCTGCATTTAATTTTTACAAAGGGCTTGATCAAACGGAGTCCTGGAAAGACCACAATGCTAAATATGCATCAAGTCCATTTTTAACAGAGGGGTACAACTTGGAGAGTTTAGCAGGATTGAGAGATGCCCTCGCAAATGGTGGAGACGCACAAAAGCTAAAGGCTGTTTACCAAGAGTATAAAGGAATGGAGGCGTCCACCAAAGCGTACGATGCCTGGGGAGAGTTAGAATTCAAAGTGGTATCAGCACAAAACAATTCGGAAGCTCTCCGAAAATTTTCCGCTGAATTCACAAACCATGCCCGCAGCAAAGAGGCCTTTTCCATGGCCCGAGCGATGGATTATAAAGTAGCTATGAACGAGATGGCTATTCCTACACTTGAAAAATTCGTGTCTACTTACCAAGAAGGTGAGGAGTACAAATCTGTTTTTAATGTATTGGACTCTCTGTATCACAAAGATTTAATGATCAATTTTAAAGATATTGCCTTTGAGTCCTATGCAAAACGATTCACCGAAGGCCCTCGCCGTCTAGAGCTAGACTCACTTTTCAATCAGCTTCTTTTCGAGAAACTAACCGTTGGAAATTGGGAATATGCGCAGGAATGGCATAAGAAAATTAAAAGAAATGCTGCAAGTTTTGGCTATGAACAAATCAACCGACTTACAGAAAATCTAGAGATAACGGTACTTCCCTATTTGAATGATCGGAATAGTTTTTCACTGGGAACCCTATCTGGTAAGGCACTTCCTAGAGAGGCTGCCAACTTTAAAGCAAAAACCATTGTAAGGGATGGCAACTCACTTTTCAGATTCCAAATTGGGGACAAATGGGGGATTCTTTACCTGGATGCACAAGGCAAAATGCAACAGCTAACCCAGCCTATATATGATCAAATAAGCCCCTTAACCAAACAGGTTTATCAGGTAACTATCAATAAGCCCGACGGGAATACCCTCAATGGATACCTTAATGTCTTGGGGGAATATGTCGTGCCCTTAGGTAACTATGATTTAATAACGACGCTAGAAAATGGGAATATCCTCGTAGGCAAAGGCACAAGTTATTCACTACTTAATCCCTTCAAAGGCAAGCTGAATTCTTTCACGAATAAAACTGTGCTTACGGATGGTTTATTGGCTGCCTATGATGAAAAAGAAATTATCCGGGAAGTGTATACCTTATCTGGAAAGTCTTTGGCTAAAGGAATCAACCTAAGCGTTAAAAATTTAAATGAAACTGTTAATCTAAAGGTAGATGGGAAGAATTTTTTAGTCCAAAAAGATAGCCTAATCCCAAGTCCAAGTACAGAATTAATCGTCTATTACCTAGATTCCAAAAACTACATCTCTAGCAAAGATCCAGATGGCGGGAAGTATTCCATCACAGCAAGTGGAGTTAAAGGAATTGAAATGAGCTGCGATTACCTAACAGTGCAAGATGAAGTGGTTATTTTTAATTTGACAGATGGAGGAAATAAGCTAGTTTCTACCAATAACCTTTCTGAGTCACTTACTAATTTAACCACATTCTCTGATCTTGGTGGAGTATTCCTTACATCCAATCCATCTGGAAATGTCCAGCTTGTAGTTCCAAAACAGGGAAAATTAACTACCACTCCACTACCGTTTGTCAATTCACCAGATCCTGAAGAAGAATTTTATGGAGATGCTCATGATGAAGGCGGGGATGGATATGGAGGCATTGATTTGTTTTACATTAACGATATGGAGATCCAGTACCATTCGACTTCAAATCCTAGATCTACATTTGAATGGAAAGAAAAGTTCACTGACCTTATCCCTGTAGAAATTGGAGAATACAATGGGTATATAAATTCATCAGGGGAGTTAAAAATTCCTAGCCAGCATTCCTATGCCCAACAATTTTCCGGTTGGACAGCTCAAGTGATGGATCAAGAGATCAATCAACTTATTATTGACACCAAAGGAAACCCAATTGCGCAAGGCTACCTAACTAATTGGGTAAATCAGTACACCTTTCTTTACAGTGATGGAAGTAAGATTTTTGAATACACCTCTACTAAACAATCCGCGGAGAATGGGAAAAAAATAGAGATTTGTTCGAACTGCTCCGTTCGTCAAGTAATCGCACCAGGAGTTTATGAAGTGGATGTAGATAATTTTATAGGCTATGTAACTACTAGAAATAATCAAGGTTATTTTTTAGGGGAGTACCTCAAATCCCCCTATAGAAAGTTCAAAGCCAACTACGATAAACTAGTTTCAGAATATTGGAGCACAGAAAATGACTTCTATGAAGTTAGTAGCCTGATCGACGAATTAGGTGCTCCAAAGGATTTGACCTACAGCATGACCTTAATCAAGTTGAGAGTAGCCATGGACAAAGACTATTCGGATTTCACTTCTATTTTAGACGAACTATCTAGTTTTAGTAATTTTAATCTGGAGGAAAAAGAATCGGTTTATTCTCAACTGTTTAACCACTTTTATTACCGAGAAAATTATTACCAAGCGGCCACCTATTTAAATCAATTAATGGGAGTTATGGAATATGATAAATTCATTCAAAACTATGGATACATGGCTGGGATTACTTATGCGGATATAAATGAAAGGGCTCAAGCCAAAAAAATGTTTGAAAACTACATCCGCCATGATGAGGTAAATGCATGGGATCAATTAGGTCACATTTACTTCGATGAAAGAGATTATGATATGGCTATTAAAAGTTGGAACAGTGCTTTGACGGCAGCCAAAAATTCAAATAAAGAATATTTTTGGAGTGATGGAAATATATTCGTCAACTTAGGTGCTGCATTTGCGAATAAAGATAACAAAGCAGAAATGTGTAAAAATTATAGAGCAGGGATGGGTTTTGGAAACGAAGAAGCGGCTAGACGTTATAATTCTCAGTGTAAGTAAAGGCTATTGAATTAATCCCTAATGGATAAATTCAATTCTTCAATTGAATTCGCTCCCCTTCGGTAGCTACCTCAAAGCCTAGCTTTTTGACTGCACTCCGCTCAGGGCCTTCCAAAATCAGGGGATTGGTATGATTGAAGTGGATAAACTTGATTTTCCGCTTTTCAGCAGCTGGAAGCGAAGAAAATAGAGCGATCGTTTCAGCTACAAAAGGATGCGGGATCTCGCTCATGTTTCGATTTGGAAGCTCCCCTTCCTGATAGAAAGTAGCATCCAACAAGGCTACATCTACCAGAGCTACTTCGGCTCGAATGTCCTTTTCCCAGAGGGGCCACTTATCAATGTCTGGGATAAAAAGGAGGCTCTTTTCGCTGGTCTCGACCCGAAATCCTACCGTCTCCGAAAACTCATCCCGATGCGGGACCTTCAAAGGAGTTACCCGAAGATTCGGTGTCAGTTGAATGGCTTGATCCTGTTCCATCAAGATCAGCTTAATGTTCCCCAATGCCACCAATTGACTCCAAGGGGCATTCTTTTCCAAGAATTCTTTCATTCTAGGCATCACGTAGACTGGCATGTATTTGGCGCCCATGGCTTCTCGACCGAGTTGCAGCAAACCCGCATAATGTCCCATGTGTGCATGCGTTAAAAAAATACCCGAGAGGTTGGTAGAACTTGAAGCTAGTTGGAGTTGCTGAAGTTGAGCAGTAAAGTCAGGAGTCGCTTCAAACAACCAGTTTTGTCCACTGGCTTGATCCGTAAGCCCCAAACTTACCACGTGCCTCTTAGCCTCCTCCCCTCGCCAATGACGTAGGCAATGCTCCTCGGTACAACCTGCTTGTGGGTATCCCCCATCCTGGGCGATTCCTAAAACGGTGATGTATTGGCTGGATTTGGTTGCTGCGTCTGGGGCTTGCGCAAAGCTAATTCTAGGAATCAGCAAAAGGGAAAAGCAGAACCAAATCGTGCGAATAGACATAATCAAGGGATGGAGATCAAGTAAAGGAATTGAAGAAAATTGGACTTTAGCGGCTGTTTTTTTTCCTATGCCCGCTTGATCGTGAGTGCAATCTGACCCGCGTGGTAAGAGTTGTGGTAGAGGATATGCGAAAACAACCTAGCCTTGGACACCGTCCCAAAAAAGGGAGTTTCAACAGGCTCGAACCATCCTTCGGCAGGAGTCGAAGTGATGATCTGCTCCAGCAAAGCATACCCTTTTTGGAGCAGTTCCCGGCTTATGCTGAGGTCGTTACCCTGTCCGATATCTTGCTTGCCCATTGTGGTATTGGTACCGGCAGACGGGATGCCATAAAAATACCCAAATAGTAACATCGTTTCGCCCACATGCCGAAAGATAAATCCTACCGAGGCAGCGCTTTCATTCAATCGGTAACTGCTATTTTCTTCAGTAATCGCATCGAAGGCATAGCTGCAGCTTTGAATGTTTTGGGCCAAAAGTTCTTTGAATAGGGATTGTTCCATGGGGGTAGCAGTGGTTTTGAAAGAAAAAAGGGTAGACTAAATTTCTAAAATAAGCCCATTCTCAAATTTGGTGAAATTCGGTTTGTAATAAATGAGCTTCTCCAAATTTATAGAATTTGTTGATTTTGACTAGCTTGTTCCTTCCATTACCCTTCTTGGAGCCAATTCCATTTGAGTCCCAGCGCAAGGCCACATGTATCCCTTACCATCGATGAAGGAAACTAAATTTATGCAGCAAAGTCAGCCTTCGGTTCGTTTGGTGGATTTAAGTCATACCATTGAAGCGGGACTAGTTACCTACAAGGGATTGCCTGCTCCGATCATCTGCGATTACCTGAGTCGGGAAGATTCCAAAAAGCAGTATGCTGCAGGAACTGAGTTTCAAATCGGGAAGCTAGAGTTGGTAGGCAATACGGGGACCTACATTGACTGTCCCTTCCACCGGTATGCGGACGGCAAGGATATTTCCGAGGTAGATTTAGCCGCGTTTGCTGAGTTGGAAGGGGTTGTGGTCCGAGTGCCCTTTACTGAATCCTTAGCGATTACTCCGGAGCATTTCAAAAATAGTGACCTTAGGCACCGTGCGGTACTTGTGCATACGGGCTGGGCTTGTCGTTGGAATACCGAACTTTACTACGAGCAACACCCCTACCTCACAGAGGAAGCTGCTATTTTTTTGAAGGAGGCTGGGGCAAAACTAGTAGGGATTGATTCGCACAACCTAGACAATACGGCATCTAACTCAAGGCCGGCACATAGTATTCTTTTGGGTGCTGAAATCTTGGTGGTGGAGCATTTATGCAATCTGGAAAACCTGCCAGAGGAAGGGTTTTATTTCAATGCCATCCCTCCTAAAATAAAAGGAATGGGAACCTTCCCCGTTCGGGCATTTGCCAAAGTGTTTTCCTGATTACGCATTCATTAAGCGTCTTTTCTCCAATGTTAATTTTTTTAGCAAGTGTTCTGGTTTTGAACGCCTTAAAAATAACTTTCTGGTAATGAATTCATAAATCTGATTTATGCCAGGTCTCCAGGTCTGATTCTAAGTTTGTAGAAAAAAAATCATATGAGACGGATACTAGTACTTCTAAGTTGCTTGACGTGTTTTAGTTGCCTCAAAGAGGAAACTGACCCCATTCCTTTGGAAAATACAGTCAATGAGGACATAGCCTCTTACCAAGAAATTGGATCTATTGGTTTGGGCGGCCTAGGAGCTGCGGAAATCACCGCATTCGATCCTGCCACTAAGCAGCTTTTTGCTGTTAACAATAGCGCGGTCAATAAAATTGACGTGATTGACTTGTCTAATCCAGCTGCCCCAACTTTGGTAAAGTCCATTACACTTACAACTTATGGTGGTTATGTAAACAGTGTAGATGTTTATGATGGTAAGCTTGCCGCGGCAATAGAATCTACCAACAAGCAGCAGAATGGTAAAGTTGTAGTTTTTAATACCACCACCTTAGCAGAAGTGAAAGTGATCGAAGTGGGAGCATTGCCCGATATGGTTACCTTCTCAAAGGATGGGAAATACATTCTCACTGCCAATGAGGGAGAACCCAACGATGCTTACACCACGGACCCAGAAGGAACCGTTTCGATCATCAAGGTGGCAGATTACTCAGTTAAAACGTTAAATTTTGCTGCATTCGAAAGTCAATTGGCTACACTAACTGCTAAAGGATTTCGGGTTTATGGTCCAGGTAAGAATTTCTTGAAAGACATTGAACCAGAATACATCACCGTTTCGGATGATTCCAAAACAGCATGGGTAACGCTTCAAGAAAACAATGCTATTGCAGAATTAGATATCGTGGGTGGTGTTTTCAAAAAAATCACTCCCCTAGGATTTAAAAATTATGGAGCTGCAGGGAATGAAATTGACCCAAGCGATCGGGATTCAAAAATAGAATTCAGATTAGCGGACAATGTATTCGGGATGTATCAACCAGATGCCATCTCCCAATACACATACAACGGGATCCCCTACCTATTTACCGCAAATGAGGGAGATGCCCGAGAATATGCTGGATTTACGGAGATGCGAAGAGTAGGCGCAAGTGCACATGTACTTGATGCTACCAAATTCCCAACTGCGAGCACCTTGAAAACAGATGCGCAGATTGGAAGATTGAATACCACCACAACCTTGGGCGACACGGATGCCGATGGTGATTTTGATGCGATTTATACCTTAGGCGCCCGATCATTTAGTGTTTGGAATGGATTGACGGGTGATCAGGTGTTTGATAGCAAAAATGAATTGGATAAAAAAGCACTCGAATCTTCAGTATATGACGATGGCAGAAGTGACGATAAGGGCACTGAACCTGAAGCAGTGACAGTAGGAAGAGTGGGCAGCAAGCAAATTGCCATCGTAGGTCTGGAGCGGGCGGATGCCTTCGCTATCTATGATATTTCAACTCCTACGAGCCCAGTATTTGTGAAATTAATTAAAACAGGTGATGCTCCTGAAGGAGTTTTGTTTATTCCTGCAAGCAAAAGCCCAATCCAACAAAGCTTGATTGTAGTTTCAAGTGAAAATGATGGGTTTGTAAAAATCTACAAGGCAAACAAATTGTAAGAATAGACTTATTTTCCTTCACTGGTACGACTCACCAAAAGAAGGAATAAATTAACTAAAAAAGCCCTCCGCAGCAGCGGAAGGCTTTTTTAGTTTGCCACTATTTACAAACTATTCTCTTCCATCTAATAAATTCCCCAGTCCTCCCAACACACTTCCCTCTTCTTTTCGAGTTGATCCACCATATTGCATGATACGTCCAGCAAGTCTACTGATTGGAAGGGACTGCAACCATACTTTTCCTGGGCCTCGCAATACGGCTAAATACAAACCTTCTCCACCAAACATAAAGTTCTTAATTCCCTTTACCATTTCGATATCAAAGTCAACGCCTGCAGTATAGGCTACCACACATCCTGTATCTACCTTAAGTAGTTCACCAGGCTGCAAATCCTTTTCTACGATATACCCTCCAGCATGTGCAAATGCAAGTCCATCACCTTCTAGCTTCTGCATAATAAATCCCTCACCTCCAAATATACCTGTCCCCAGTTTTCTTTGAACCTCAATGCCAATGCTTACTCCTTTGGCGGCGCATAAAAAGGCATCCTTTTGTGCGATGATTTTTCCCCCCAATTGCTTCAGGTCGAATACAATAATTTTTCCGGTATAGGCAGATGCAAAACTTACCTTCTTTTTTCCTTGGCCCACATTGGTAAATGCAGTCATGAACAAACTTTCACCTACCAGTAAACGCTTGCCTGCGCTGAATAATTTGCCCATAAATCCACCGGATTGCTCCTGGCTTCCATCGCCAAAAATGGTTTGCATTTCAATGCCACTTTCCATCATCATAAAGGCGCCGCTTTCGGCGATGGCAGTTTCATTTGGATCTAATTCAATTTCTACAAATTGGAGTTCTTCTCCGTAGATTTTGTAATCAATTTCATGGTTGCTAATCATCTGATTTTTTTTGAGGTGGATAAATAATATTGAAATATAAAAAAAGGGTGCGAGTAGTTGTTCAGATGCATTGTTAATTTAGTACTACATTTTTTACACCCAACAGCCAGTCCATTTGCCATTGGGTTCTTCAAACAGCTAGTCCTATTCAAGAAACCTCACGATTTTCAAACTAATAGCTTCTAGGCGTAATTCCATTACGGTTTTGCTACCTATAATTTGAATAGTAAAATCTCCCCAACCTAAACAAAAAAGACCCTATCGGGTCTTTTTTGTTTAAGGAATAAAGTTGAATGGTGGAATCATCCAAGTAAATCAATAGTACTGGGCTAGGTCAAGGGTAGTCCCATCCATGTCACTAGAAATTTTGGTGATCACTCTTCTGGTTTTCCCATCGTAGACCACATCGCCAACATTGCCTACAAAACTTGCTGTGGTGAATGGGCTTACCCCAGAGCAACAAGCTCCACTACCCGGCTGGGAACCGATCCCAATGGTGACTGCAATGTTTTTTGAGCCGGTACCTTTAATCTTGAAACTAATACGTTCGGCACTAGGAACCGAGAGTTCTGTCTTTGTCTTTACGGCAGAGGATGCAAATGCAAGGGGGAAAGCAAGCATTACAGCAACTAGGAAAAGGGAGGTCTTTTTCATTTGAATTCTGGTTTGGTGAAAAATCAATTCTAAAATAATTATCAAAGTACTCTTACGCGAATATTTTTAAAATATACTTTTTGCCCATGATGTTGAAACATGAGGTGCCCCTCTTTATCTGAGTGAAAATTAGGGTTTTCTTTAAACTTGCTTCCAGCCAACAGGGAATCCATTGCAGGGCTGCCAATCGTGAATTCCAACACTTTCACTCCATTGAGCCAATGCACTACATGGCCTGATTTGTGCGAAAGGACGGCCTTATTGAATTCACCTATGGGATTAAGCTTTTTATTTTTTGGAATAATTAAGTCATACAAGGAACCTGCGGATCGGATGGTTGTGGTATCGTAAAAGTAGGTATCCTCCAAAATCTGAATTTCAAAATTATCCATCCAATTTGGGCTATTCCCATTACCTGCCTCCATGGAGAGGTTCTCCTGCATGTGGAAGAAAACTCCAGAATTCGCTGCCGTATCTACTGCCCACTCATATTCCAGTTCAAAATCCTTGTACCTTTTTTTGGTAATCAAATCCCTATTTGCGGTGTCTGGGTTGGTCATCAATATTCCGTTTGCTACGATCCACACCCCCTCAGGAAATTCACTTATTCCATAGCCTCGAAATGCATCAGTCGATGAGCCATCAAACAGGACTTCCCAATCCTTATCCGCTTTCAAATTCTCCTCTTTTTTGGATGGATTGCAGGCTAGAAAGAGAATTGGAACCAAAACAACTAAAAAGGATTTGGAAGTAATTGAATTTAACGGGGACCAGAGATTCGCTTTCATTTTTCGAAATGTTATTTTTAAAGTGATTTAAATGATGGTTGAGTAACTTACTGAATACAACCAAGATTTATTGCAGTCATTTGAGAAGCTGGATTGAGGACAGCGTAAAAGAAGGTTGGAATGCTATTTTCTTCAAGTATAGGTAGGCCTCCGTAAAGGGCAAGTAGAATTGTTCCCAGTTCGTAAATCAAAAGGATAGGAGGATTATATTAAGGATTGGCGATGAATCATTTACCAGATCATTTAAACAAGGGATAAATCCAATCCTTAATCATTGGACTTTAGCCTTTAGGTAAGCGTTAATTTTTTGCTCCATTTTAATAAAAAGTTCCTGGAGAATCTCTTGATGCAAAAGATCAGCAGCAAGATTGTTGCTTTCCAAGGGGTCTAGCGCATCCCAACGGTGATCGTCCGTAAGTGTAAGATGATATTCGGCTTTTTTACCTGCGAAAAAGTAGAAAACGTCAGGTTGAAAAAAAGTAATGAAAGGAGAATTTTACCCATTAAATTATGATGTAACTGCCCTATTTGTGGATTGTAAAATTCAGTACAAACCCATTTGAACTAAACTAACTGATAACTATTGATTTTGCAAAGTCTCGGTCACAGTTGTGGTAGTAGAACCAAAAGAAAATATGGGTTGAAGATAAAGAAAGAGACCTGCAACCCACATACTCTTGTCCTTCTACGAGTTACCTGAATTTTTATACCGCTAGAATTAGCTAGAAACACGATATTTTGTATCTTAACTTAGATTTTAACTAGATGAATTCTAAGGTCAGTTCTTCAAACAACCTATTCTACCTCTTGAAGTGGACGATGGCCACTCTTGGCGTAATGGTACCTGTCATTTCGGCTTTAGCAGAGACTGTAGGATCAGACACCCCTACAGATTTCTGGCTGTGGCAATTTTTTGGCCGTTTGCATCCCATGGTAGTTCATTTCCCCATTTCCCTCCTGATTTTTGCAGGCTTTCTCGAGCTGTTTACACTTAAAGATTTCAATTCCAAGTTCCGTCCTGCCATCCAACTGCTCGTCCTGGTTGGATCGATAAGCACTCTAATCTCTGCGCTTTTTGGTTGGCTCCACGCCAGTAGTGAAGGCATAAGTGGTGAAACCTTCGATCTGCACCAACTAATCGGATTCATCACATCAGGATTAGCTGTGGTTCTCCTTTATTTTTTAAGGAAGACAAGCCAGCAATCCCAACCTTCCACACGAAGGATTTACCGTATGCTTCTATTTGCTTCTGGATTAGGAATCGGAATCGCTGGACATTTGGGCGCCTCACTTACCCATGGAGAGGACTTTTTGACGGAAGTTATCCCCTCCTGGAATGAAGAATCGGAAGCACCTGAAAGCGTAACAATCAACCTTGCTTCCTTCGCCTCCGATCTTTCTGTAGAAAAAGAAATTCAGCTTGTCACAAACGTCCGGTCGGTACTGGCCCATAATTGTTACAAATGCCATTCAGGAGCAAAAATTGAAGGGGAATTGCGATTGGATGAAAAGGAATTTGTCTTTGCAGGGGGAGAAAATGGACAGATTATAGTTCCCGGAAACCCTGGAGAAAGTGAGCTGATTCGGAGAATTTCCCTTTCCAAAAACCACAAAGAGGTCATGCCTGCCAAGGGCAAATTACTCAAAGACGAAGAAATTCAACTGTTGACGCTTTGGATCGAAAAAGGAGCGCCTTGGCCGGAAGGAGTAGCTCAACAATCCGTCTATCGCGTAGCGGCCCTGGCTCCGAGAAAGCCCGAACTTCCCCCTATACAACCTGGGCTTGAACATCCAATTGATCGGCTGGTAAATAAATACTTTCAAGAAAATCAACTCAGCTTTGGCAGTCCTGTCGATGACCGCACCTTTCTCCGAAGAATTTATCTAGACATCATTGGGCTCTTGCCTACACCGAAGGAACTGGCATCCTTCCAAGCTGATCGCAACCCTCAGAAACGGGAAATAGAAATCCAGAAACTTCTGGATAGAACCGATGATTATACCCAGCATTGGATGACTTTTTGGAACGACAACCTACGAAATGACTACACTGGTACGGGATACATCACTGGAGGACGGTTTGCCATCTCCGATTGGCTTTACACAGCTATTCGAGACAACAAGCCCTACAATCAGTTTGTCAAAGAACTGCTGAATCCTTCCGAAAAATCAAAAGGTTTTATTGAAGGCATTCGTTGGCGCGGAACAATCAATGCTTCCCAGCGAACGGAATTGCAGGCTGCTCAAAATGTGGGGCAAGTTATCCTAGGCCTAAATCTCAAGTGTGCTTCCTGCCATGATAGCTTTATCAATGACTGGAAGCTCGAGCAGGCCTATGCTTTCGCAAATATTTTTGCCGATTCTACCCTGGAAGTAAATCGTTGTGAAATCCCTACTGGCAAAATGGCCAAAACCAAGATTCTTTGGGAAGAACTCGGCGATATCGATTCGCTAGCCTCCAAGGCAGAAAAATTACGGCAGCTTGCCGATCAACTTGTTCAGCCTGCCAATGGAAGGATGTACCGGACCCTAGTCAATAAAGTATGGAAGCAGCTGATGGGAAGGGGAATTGTAGAACCTGTGGACGAGATGGACAATCTTCCTTGGAGCCAAGATTTGATTGATTGGCTGGCCGTAGATTTTGTGGAAAATGGCTACGACATCAAGCGTCTGATTTTTCAAATTACCAGCTCCAAAATCTATCAAAACCCTTCGGTGACCGTTTCATCGGCAGACAAACTCATGGCTGAGGATTTCAAGTTTCAGGGAATGGTCAGAAGAAGAATTACCGCCGAACAATTTTCTGATGCGGTTTCTGAAATTTCCGCACCCTTATTTGATTCTGTGGAAGTGAAATTCCGCCCTTACCAATTGATTCCTGAGGCCAAATCTAATTTAGGATTTGCGCGAGCCTCCTTGGTGGCCAACAATGAATTCCTAAAATCCCTAGGCCGCCCAAATCGGGAAATAGTCTCCGTCAGTAGGGACTCTCAGGCCAACTTGCTTCAAGCCTTGGAGCTCAGCAATGGAGAAAAATTGAATAATTCGCTCGTCAAAGGAGGGGAAAAATGGGCAAGCGCATTTGGTGATCCGAAAGTCCTGGCGGAACAATTGTATGCCAAAGCATTACTTCGAAAGCCGAACCCCAGGGAGCTAGAAGTGGCGAAGAAAGTGCTCGGCGCAAAACCGAATGCAGCGGCTGTTCAAGACTTATTGTGGGCAGTAATTATGTTGCCCGAATTCCAACTCATCTATTGAAAACAGGAGCTCCTAGGCTGTCCTGCATCGCAAAATATAAATTTCAAGAGTCATGAAAACCCTTCAAAACCGACGCGAATTCCTGAAAAAAACCAGCGCAGCCACCTTGGCTACTTTAGGTATGGGTGCTCCTCTGGCCGGTTTGCTTTCCTCCTGTGAAACTAAAATTCCCGCTACCGCTGATTCCGTTATTTTATTGTTTATGGCAGGTGGGATGGCACATACGGAGACTTTTGACCCCAAAAAATACACTGCTTTCCGCAAAGGAATGGAAGCGAAAGAGGTGCTCAGCACCTTTCCTGCTATCCCGACCAAACTGGATGGGATTCAGTTTTCTGAAGGACTCGAAAATATTGCTTCGGTCCTAGATAAAGGCACGCTGATCCGCTCCTATCAGGCAGCAGATCTGGGACATATCTTGCATACCCGACACCAATACCATTTCCATACCTGCTACGAGCCGCCGCAATCGGTGGTGGTGCCTCATCTAGGAAGTTGGATTGCAAAGGAAAAAGGCCCTCTAAATTCAGTGATTCCGCCCTTCATCAACATTGGGCAGCGGTTTACTGTTGGCGAAGCAGAAGAGCTAAAAGCATTTCACTCTGCTGGATTTTTAGGTTCCAACTATGGTCCATTTTTGATTCCTGATCCTTCGGCGGGATTGGAAGCCGTAAGACCTCCTGTTGGAATGGACTACAAACGATTTGAAAGTAGAAATAAGCTCTACAATGACCTGATTGCTGCTGGTCCCATGGGGGAACTTGGTTCTGAATACCAAAAAGAATCGCTCAAGCAATCCATGGAGCAGGCGTACATCTTACTTAATTCTCCAGAGGCAAAGGCATTTGATCTAAGTCAGGAACCCAAAGAAAGCTATGCCAAATACAATACTGGCCGATTTGGGCTTGGCTGTCTACTCGCCAAACGCTTGATTGATCAAGGAGCGCGATACATTACCGTGACGAGTGAATATGAACCCTTCTTTGGCTGGGATACCCATGATAACGGGCACACCCGACTGAAAGACATGAAAAAACTAATCGATAGTCCCATCGCCCAATTGATCAAAGATCTGGATCAAAGCGGGAAACTTGAGCGGACCCTCGTGATTGTGGCTAGTGAATTCAGCAGGGATATGCTGATGGAAGGAAGGCCAGATCTAAAAGTTCAAGATCAGGTAGAGGTTCCCGATATCATAAATGACCTCAAAAATTATGGCATGCACCGCCATTTCACTGACGGTTGCTCCATTCTGATGTTTGGCGGAGGCATCAAGCGTGGCCATGTTTTTGGCAAAACAGCCGATGAACGCCCCTGCAAAACCATCGAAAACCCGATCAAAATCGCGAGCATTCACCAAACGGTGTATCATGCTTTAGGGATTCCTTCGGACAAAAATTATGAAATTGAAAAAAGGCCATTTTACACCACCCCAGATGGGCATGGTAAGGTGGAATATGGATTACTAGCAAAAAGTTGATTTCACCATACCGGCACCCCCTCCACCCAAACAAACCACCCCATGGAAATGAATAGGATTCGACTAGGAGTTTATTTTCTGCTTGCAGCACTTCTGAATTTTAGCTGCAAACCCAGTTCTACTGATTCCGAATTGGCTAGTTCGGGCTCCTTTATTCTTCAAGAATCAGAATTGCCAGACTACGAAAAAGACCTTGATCACAAGGGGCTACTGACTGCGCTAGACGACCGATTCGATGAATCCATCCGTACGGGTGAACATATTTACAACAATGTCTGCTTCAATTGCCATGGAAATCCGGATCAACTTGGATCCATCCCAACTGCCTTCAAATTCTGGGAAGATACCTTCAACCTTGGGAAAGACCCCTATTCGATCTATCAAGTGCTTACCAGAGGCTACGGCTCCATGCCTCCACAAGTTCACCTTACCCCTGTGGAGAAATACGACATCATCAATTACTTGAGAGAAACCTACCTCAAAGAAAAAAATCCGGGACAGTTTTTTGAAATCGATTCCACTTACCTGGCAGGCTTGCCTTCCGGTAGCAACAAAGGGCCAGCCCCGAAAGAATTTAAGCCCTGGGCAGAAATGGATTATGGCAACTTTCTGATCAATACCTATGAGTTGGTCGGCAAAGATGCCCCGGAACGGGAGCAATCCAAAGGTCCCTCTCCCCTTGCTGACGAGAATTTAGTCGATGCCAACTTTGCCTACAAAGGAATTGCGGTGAGGGTGGATCAGGGTTTCGGTGGCGTGGCAGCGGGCAAGGCCTGGATGATGTTTGACCATGACCTGATGCGGGTGGCAGGAGCCTGGACCGGAGAAGGATTTATTGATTGGGAAGCGATTCTTTTTAACGGGAAACACAATATTTCTCCCAGAACAGTAGGCAATCTTCATTTTGAGAATCCCGTTGGGCCAGGTTGGGCAAATCCTGCAAATGGAAAATTTGAGGATCCACGATTCCAGGCTCGTGACAAGCGGAAGTTTGGCCCGCTTCCTCGCACCTGGGCACAGTACCAAGGCCTCTACCAATTTAAAGATCAGGTAATTCTTTCTTACACCGTGGGAAGTACCAAAGTGCTCGAATCTTTTGGTATGGAATCCTGGCAGAATCAACCGGTTTTTACCAGAACTCTAAACCTAAGTCCTACAGCTAAACCCTTGAAAATGCGAATTGCTCAGGATAAAACCGCGGTAGCGCTGATTGGAAAAGGGGCGGTATTAAAAAAGGAAAACGGCTTTATGGTCATGGAAACAATGCCTTCAGCTCCAGTTCAAGTCAAAATTCTGATAGGAAGCGCCGGCACGAAGGGCCTTACAGATTACGCCAAAAGTTCAGCTCCCCCGGCATCCTTGGTGGCCATGACTACGGGAGGACCATCACGGTTTCCTAAAAAATTAAGTTCCCAGGTCACCATGGGTACCCAGGAAGGACCTTTTCAGGTAGACCTGATGAACCCTCCTTTTGATAGTCCCTGGAAAAATCAATTTAGGCTCAGTGGCTTGGATTTTTTCAAAGATCCCAACAAAGGGGTAATCTGCTCCACAGATGGAGATGTTTGGTTGGTGGAAGGATTTACCCAAAATACTGGAAAACTGACCTGGCAGCGAATCGCTTCGGGACTTTTCCAGCCCTTGGGCATCAAGGTGGTGAATGAACAAATTTTCGTCACCTGTCGAGACCAGCTGGTTAAATTACATGATTTGAATGGGGATCGGGAGACGGATTTCTATCAAGCTTTCAACTCTGATCATCAGGTGACTGACCATTTTCACGAGTTTGCCATGGGTCTGCAGGTAGATAAGGAAGGGAATTTCTACTATGCCAAAAGCGCTCGGCATGCTCGGGAAGCCCTAGTGCCGCAGCATGGTACCTTGATCAAAGTCAGTAAAGACGGACAGAAAACTGAAATCGTTGCCACAGGATTCAGGGCTGCAAATGGGGTCTGCATCAATCCTGATGGAACCTTTATCGTCACCGATCAGGAAGGCCACTGGAATCCTATGAATCGGATCAACTGGGTGAAAAAAGGCGAATTTTATGGAAATATGTTCAGCTTTAACCCTCCAAAAGATAGTACAGAGGCAGGAATGGAGCAGCCACTGGTATGGGTGGAGCGGGATCGAGATCAATCTCCCTCCGAGCTGCTCTGGGTGGAGAGTCAGAAATGGGGCGCGCTCAATGGAAAACTCCTAAATCTGTCTTATGGCTATGGGAAAGTGTTTGTGGTTCCTTTTGAAAAAATTGGGGATCAAGTTCAGGGAGGAATTTTTGAGTTGCCCATCCCAAGATTTTCCACCGGTGTGATGCGTGGCAGGTTCAATCCCGGAGATGGACAATTGTACCTGGCTGGCCTGTCAGCATGGGGATCTACCCAACCTCAACTGGGGGGACTGTATCGAATCAGAAAGGTGGATCAGCCGATGGTGATTCCGGTGGGAATCGCAGCCACCACCACAGGGATGAAGCTGACTTTTACAGACAAGCTGGATGCAAAAGCTGTACAGAAGATTTCCAGCTACAGCGTTAAGACCTGGGACCTAATTCGATCCAGAAAGTATGGCTCCAAGCATCACAACGAGCAAACACTTCAAGTCACCAAAGCGGAGCTGGATGCATCAGGCAAAACGATCAACCTGACTATCCCATCTATCCAACCCACCTGGGGAATGGAAATTACCTACAAGGTCAAAGATAGCCGTGGCATCGAACGAGAAGGTTTGGTACAGAATACAATCCATCAGTTGGGCAGTAAAACCCCTTGATTGGAAGATGAAGAAAACCTACCGAGTTGACTAATGACTGTTACCTTTCTACTATTCCTTCTGTTGATCATTTGGAGCATTCCAAGCACGCATTACCGAAGTAAGTTTCGAAAAATTGTATACCAAACTGAGGATTGGAAAATAAACATTAGGCCTCTTTTCAAAAAGGAGATCCTCGCTTTATTCGGCAACATGTATCCTGAGAATACGACTTACCTTAAAACAAGAAATTTCTACCGCATCTATTTAGCGGTTTATCTGGTTTTATTTCTCATTTACCAGGTTGTCAAAAGCACGAGTTAGCAGTCCCATCTGATGGCCATTTAGAAATTATTAACTCCCATGAAGCAAGCAGTACTTAATTTGTTTTTTGCCTTAATCGCCTTTATCCTGGTGTATGGCATTGCACTGTTGACTGGGCTGCCAGTGATTCAGGAAGCTGTGTTAATTGCCTTTCTCATTCAATGGATTTGCTTTGTTCCTGCTTATTTTTTTCAAACCGAAAAATTTTATGACCTAGCTGGAAGTTGCACCTACTTATTTATGGTAGGATTTGTAAGCTATCAAAGTTACTCTTCACTCAATCTCAATACCGCGAGCATGCTTTTGGCCTCCTGCATATCACTTTGGGCCATCCGTTTAGGCAGCTTCTTATTCTTAAGAATTCATCGAGCTAAAGAAGATAAAAGATTTAGAGACATTAAGCCCGCTGCCACTCGGTTTTTTATGGCATGGACTTTACAAGGGATGTGGGTTTGTTTGTGTTCCATGTGCGCCTTAACAGCCATCGCAAGCCAAAATGGGGTACTTCAAAATGACTTTTTTTACGGAGGATTGCTGGTTTTTGGTTTAGGTTTCAGTGTAGAGATTATTGCCGACTGGCAAAAGTCGAACTTCCGAAAAAACCCTGAAAATAAGGAGTCGTTTATTACTTCTGGCCTTTGGAAGTATGCTAGGCACCCAAACTACTTTGGGGAAATCGTCCTGTGGACCGGGATTTCAATTATGTCTTTTTCCTCCCTATCCAATTGGCAGTATGTCACATTAATCTCTCCACTCTTCACCTACCTCTTACTAGTTTACATCAGTGGCGTACGAATTCTGGAAGCTTCAGGAATGGAAAAATGGGGGCATTTGGAAAGCTATCAACACTACATCCGTTCCACCCCTTCCCTAGTTCCGTTTTCTAAGCTGTTAAAAAACAAAAAACATTCGGGGAGTTGAAGACGAGTTTCAACTTGAAATTCCAAAAATTGTAGCATATCTAAGACACTGATAGCCAAAAAAAAGCTCTCCACCACGGCGGAGAGCTTGTTCTTGAATGTCCTACGCGAACCTGAGACAGTGCCTATTGGAAAGCGATTAGCTTCCCGTTAACTTAATTTCATAGTTTCCTGTAAGAGAAGCAACTCTTCCTCCTGGAGGGGTGGGTACGGAGAAAACCAAAATAAGGTCTTTCCCAGTCTTGGTGTAGGAAATATCTATCTGAGAGGCCGGCTTACTGCCCGTAAGTCGGATCTTGTCAAAGTTGGTTCCTACAAATTCCCAATTGCCACTGGACTCAAATAAATCCGTAGCTCCAGTGGTGGTGTACGACTTGGTCGTTCCCTGAAATCGGATGCTAAGCCCAGGATAAAATCGAGTTTCATCCACTTGATTTCGTTTTACATAACCCGCTGTACCAAGGGTATAATTGAACCCTAGGTCCCCACTTAACTTTTCTAGTGCCTGCTCTTCGGGTGTTTTTGGAGTTTCCTTTTCCCCGCAAGAGGCGAGGCAAATAAAGCATAGGAAAAGGAAGGAATAAAGCTTGTTCATCACTTAGTGGATTACGGTGAATTTAATTAGATGTAAGGTGTCACGCGTGCTTAGGCGTAGGAAATACATTCCAGGTTTAAGCGATTGAGTCGAGAAGCCTAGTAAGCCGTTGCCACCATCTTCAAGTCTGATCTCTCCCAAAACTCTGCCGGAAGCATCTACCAAGGAACTATTTCGAATAGCACCTGCGCTAATTCCCTCCGCAAACTCCAAGTAAAGGTAGTCATTCACTGGATTAGGATAAGCTCTCAAGAAATTGGCTTCCTTAGGACGCTCAGGTGAAGCGAGTACAATGTCTACACGAACGGTCACCTCGACACTGCTGGTATTTCCGCTGCCATCGGTCACGGTGTACGTAATCTTACTGTCTCCTCCATCGGTACGGGTAAACTCCGTTTTGGATAGGGAGCGTGACTTGATGCTGCAATTGTCACTGCTGCCTTCGTCGATATCCTCCCACTTCAATGTGGCTTTTCCTTGGGTATCAAGCTTGATGTTGTAGCTCGTTTTGGCTTTAACAGTTGGTTTGATATCATCGACTACGGTGATTGTCACCTCAGCAGTAGACGTATTTCCTGATGCATCTTTTGCGGTTACCGTGATTTTACTATCTCCTAGGTCAGCACAGGTAAAGGCTGATTTGGAAAGTAGCTTGTCTTTTATGGCACAATTATCCGTACTGCCCTGATCAATATCCTCCCATTTGAGGGTGCCTTTTCCTTCAGCATCCAGCTTGAGTGTGAAGGTGATTTTTGCCTTTAGGGTAGGTTTGATGTCGTCTACTACGGTAATCGTCACTTCGGCAGTGGAGGTATTTCCTGAGGCATCTTTTACTATAAAGTTGATTTTGTTTGCCCCAAGGTCGGCACAGGTGAAGGTAGATTTGGAAAGGAGCTTGTCTTTAATCGAACAGTTATCCGTACTGCCCTCATCGAGGTCTTCCCACTTCAAGCTGCCTTTGCCTTCCCCATCTAGCTTGATGGTGAAGCTGGTTT
Organism: Bacteroidota bacterium; assembly: GCA_046051425.1. Lineage (GTDB taxonomy): Bacteria > Bacteroidota > Bacteroidia > Cytophagales > Cyclobacteriaceae > Algoriphagus. The sequence continues at coordinate 31,037 of JBJOOF010000228.1, read as the reverse complement.
TTGCTTTAAGGGTAGGTTTGATCTCATCGACTACGTTGATGGTCACTGTAGCAGTGGTGGTGTTTCCAGCGGCATCTTTTGCGGTATACGTGATCGTGTTCGCGCCGAGATTCGCACAGGTAAAGGTGGATTTGGAAATGGTAACTTCCGTAATGGCTTTATTATCCGTAGAGCCATTGTCTAGGCTTGCCGCTTCAAGAACAGCAGTACCCGAAGCTGGAATCTGGAGCGTGTACGGGTTTTTCAGCACTAATACAGGGGCCTGCGTATCTGGGACAAAATTCGTAGTTGTTTCATAAACCTTGATGAATGTTTTATCCTCAGGATAACCAATCTTTTCACCAGAACCAAAAAACACTTTAGCCCCATTTGAACTAATCACTGTTTCAGCATAGGTAGGGCGATGTCCGTCACCTGGGGTTTGATTTGCAGTAGCGAAAGGTTCAGCAAATGCCGCCCAAGTTCCTAACACTTTATCGTAATTGTACACATTGATAAAGTGTTTTTGATTCCCGTTGCTTTCTAGGTTTTCAGCTGCCTTCAACGAAAGAGTAATTTGGTTGCCCGCTCCGTTGATGGACACCTTCGCATTTTCATCCGTAATTCCCCATTCATCAACCGATTTTGCAAGGGTTGTTTTTGGCCCTTTGATTTGATTTCCAAGCGCCTTCCATTTTTTGGTAGGCGCATCGTAGGTATAGACATGTGCTTTCCCTAAATAGATTTCAGTGTTGGAGATGACTTCGTAATTCTCACTGATCACAATCTGATCCCCCGCGTCATTCATGTCAACGGTTTTTCCAAACTGAGAAGCGAAACCTTGAGTACCTGATAAAGGCTGTCCCATTATTTTCCAGTCACCCTGATCAAACTCAAAAGCATACACATTTCCTGCTTTCGAACGATTAAAATACGAATAGGGCTGGTTTAATACGAGTCGATTTCCAGCCTTATTCAATCGCACAAAAGCACCAAAATCGGTTCCATTTTCAGATAAGCCAACAGATTTTGAATTAATTGTAGATCCTTTTTTCACCCAAGAATTGGTAACCTCATCAAATGAGAAGATAAATGCTGCACCAGAGGCGTATCCATTGATTGGCTCTCTTGCGTTTCCAACGGCCAAAATAGAACCGTCAAAATTCAAATCAAGGCTTTTAATATCCACTCCTCCAGGACCTGTTCCTTGTCCATCAAATGGAATTTTATCTCCCTTCTTGATCCATGTTTTGGTTACGTCGTCATAGTAATACACAATCACGTAATCGCTAGCTACTGTACAACTGAAACATCCCATGACGTGGTTGGTCGCTAAGGCGAGTATTTTTCCATCACCACTCAAACTGATGCGATAGCCTAAACGGTCATTCACGCCTTGACCCTTAATTTCATTCCCTAATTGAACATATTGTCCATTTTGAAGAGCGAATACTTTGGCCGTCCCCTCGTAGTTTTTCATGTTGAATCCAGCGTCTCCTACTTCCCATGAGATTTCTTGTGAAGAAGCCAAAACACTTCCATCCGCATTCACCGCTACTGTTCGACCAACTCTGAAACCAACATCTGCCCTCTTAAGAACCTGAATAGGCTCAGTAATCACTTTGTAGGCTGCGAAATTCTTGATGTTGATGTAGCCTTTCGCTACAGTAGTTCCAGTCGTATAGGTTACCTCGATTACTTCATCTCCAACAGCTGTGGCTTGATACAGAATCGAGTTTCCGTTGATTTCTGTTGTTCCGTATTGAGGTGCGGAAAGGCTAAAACTATAGCTGTTGTAAAATTCAGCGTTTTTGAAAATCAGATTTACCGTCTGGGACTTACCCTCCTGAACAGAGGTATACACATCAAAGACTTTCAAAGCAGGCTTGGTGTTTTTATAGTCAAGAATCACCTGTGCTGTGGTACTTTCCAGATTATTGTTTGCAATGTCCACCACTTGGTAGTTGAAGAGATCTACCCCTTGGTATCCTTGATTTGGAACAAAATAAACATCGGTAAATGCATAGGCCGTATTTACTACGAGCAAATTATTTTGACTATCCACCAGGGTTCCTTTTTCAGGAAGTTTGTTGATAATTATCTTAGAGTTCACTAAGGCTTGACCCAAATAATTTTTTCCGAGTAGCGAAATTTTAGTTTCGTTTTGGAATAAGAACACCTTCAAGTTTTCTGCACTTGGAGCTTTGAATAGCTGATCGGAAAGAAACTCAACAGACACCGCTTCAATGAAGACGTTAGATGATTTTCCTTCCACCTTGAAGATCCAATTTCCCAAGGTATTTCCTCCATTAAATTGGCTTAGCGCTTCAAAAGGTGTGGCCGTGAGTTGCCATTTTTGGGTTGACTCATTGAAAACAGGCGCGCTATACTCGGATGCTTGGTCATCAAATACATAGGATACCGAATTTAGGTTGACCACGGTATTCGTGCTAGTTGGCTTGGATACGATCACTGCACGGCCAGCAGGATTGATCAAGCTCATCGTCATGTCATTCAATCTTGCTAGTTGCGAAGCCGCATCCTTGGCCACAGAGACAGTGAGTTTCACTCCCTTGATGACATTTGAGTCAGTGACTTGAATAGGATAAAGCCCATTGGACGTGTTGTACAGATTGGTGTTGTGATTGAGTGCCTTTTCGTAACCCAGGTTCACGGTAAAGCTACTGCTTGCGGCTGCGGAAGTCCCGCATCCACTTTGTGCATAGACACGCCAGTAGTAGGTAGTTCCGTTTGTAAGTGGGCTAAACACGTATCGGGTGCCGTAGACGATTTTGTCAACCAATAAGGTGCTGAAATTTTGATCTTTTGAGATTTGAAGGAGTACCTTTTGGGTATTCGCAGCTAAAGACCAATTGAGTTCAACCGAGTTTTGGTTGATTGTACCACCTACAGCAGGGCTTGTGAGGGTCACAGGCGCAAGGGTATTCCCCAAGATGGTCAGTACAATGGGACGCTCAACAGTGGTCCCATTTAACTCCGCCTTTAAGGTGATGTTGTAGGTGCCTGCAGCGGCAGTTTGATTGGAAATAGTAGCAGTAAACAACTCACTTACAGCTACCTGACTTTTACTGAGGGTGATGGTCAGTCCCGCAGGAGCCCCGGTAAAAGTAATGTTGGATAGCGTAGAAGTAGCTTGATTGCTTTGAACCTGCAAGTTGAAGGTTTGCTTGTATTCATTACACGTAGTCAATTCAACCGCTGTGGCCGCACTAAAGAGACTTAATTGGGTAGGAATAATTACAAAATCCGTTGGATTGATGGTAAAGAAAATGTTACCTACAGGTTCAATTTTTAGTCTCGCATTTGTGGTAGCGACATTCGGGATCAGCACTGAATGCGAACCATCATTGGCTGTTTTTTCGGCGAGGAGGTAATCAAATCTGACCCCTCCATCTACAGAAAGTAAAATGTTGACCTGGGTAGCCTTGATCGGATCGTCGTTTGTATTACTTATCTCCCATTCTACGGTAAGTGGATTTCCCCCATTCAATTGGGCAGGTAGCGCAGTCAAAATGGCAAAGGGCTTGCTGTTTGCCACTGTAGTTACTTGGGTAGAATCTAGGTATACCCCTTGCGCTTTTGAGCCATCTCGGACAGTTAAGCCAAAGGTCATCTGTCTAGGCACCTCGGGTAGCGTCTCGAAGAGCATGGAAGTCCCTGAATTTGCAGTTAAAACTGCATTATCACTCGTCAGGTTGTTTGAAATAACACGCGCGTAGGTTGGGAAGTAACGCTGCGAATTGGCACTTGGAGAAGTGGAACTAAATAAAGGCGCTTTTTGAGATTTAGACCCCCAGTAACTTCCCGGTAGTACTAGGTCTGAATCTAATTGTTCCCAGTTGTAAAAATAAGTTGAGTTTTTTAACCCCGTTGGCGTCTCCAAAACAAATGGGGTTTTAATTGGAATGAAGTAGGCTATTAGGGGAATATTCGCCGGGGGCTGCTGGGTGTATGGAGCAAGCGTGCCTACTTTAGAAAAATCGATTCCAAACTGAAAACGTTTGAAAGACTGAATAATTTGGTGAATGGAGTGGTAGTGGTAAAAATGCAAATCGGGCTGGTTGATCTTACCATAAGACATGATGGATCTGCCAGAACTCAATTCAGATTGGGTAACCAAACCATCTGGTTGATTTGAAAACGTGTGGGTAGCTCCAAGGTGGTGTCCAAATTCGTGTGATACCAAGCCAATAAACCCAAGTTCATTTGCCGTGCTTTTGCTGAAATAGGACCAGCCTGATCCCTTTTCAGGGGTTCCGACGTTTCCAATTCCGTAGGCATTGCCAATCCCATAAGGAACTGGATTTCCGGTTTCGTTTCGGGCGATGAATAAATGCCCTAAGTCATAATTTTGTTGACCAATAAGCGAATCGATCACTACTTGAGTTCTGGTGTTCAAATAGGATGAATTCGTAGAGACGCCATTTTGCTCAATGTTGTAAGGGTCTGTGGCTTTATTGAAAAAGATCAATTTATCGTTGTTAGCGATGAGCTGATACTTAATCCCTAGATCTTGTTCACTGATCAAGTTTATGCCATTGACAATACTAATTATGTTGGCAAGTACCGTCTCTTTGGTACCGCCATTAATCTCCCCATATTCACCTGCAGAGACTACAGCCAATCGAAGAGTCCGTACGCCTTCTACTTTATTTCTTGTGGTTTGACTCGTTAAATCCAATCGGTTGCCACTTGGAGTAGTCAAGTCAGGTAATGGAATTTGGTCATTGGAAGGAACACCACAGGAGATGCCTTCCGACATGCTTTGGTTACCACTGATCTTGTAGAACATGTAGGTGTTCGTTGACAGCATTCTCATCCCCTCGGATGCTCCCGAAAACTCGTAGAGATAGAGCCTAGTGCTAGTCATGGTGAGCGCTATTCGGCTCTTGGGATCCGAAATTTTATAGCCTTGGTAGGTTTTGATTGCTGGGTATTTATCGGCCAGTTCTTTAGAGATGCTTACTTTTTCAACAACCAAAAAATCCTCCATACCTCCTTTGCTGTTTGGCATGCTGATTTTGGTCTCTTTCCCGGAGGAAAGAATTCGTTGAAGTGCAATTTGGTCCAGCTCAAGAATTTGGTACTGCTCGGTTTCAGCTTGAACTATCTTGTTGTTGCTGAAATTTTGAGTGGATTTCTTCCAGTAGGTGGATTGGCCATAGGAGGTCAATCCACAGAGGATGATACTAAGGGTGAAGAGTATTTTTTTCATGGACAAGCCTGATGAACTAGATTAAGTAAACACGGTTTTTAATTCTTACAATTGGGTAAATGCCCTGATCAGACAAATTGCGAATCAATAAACAGAATTAAAGAATAGGTTAACTTGAATCAGTAAAACGGCGACCTTGATTTTGCAGGATTTGAGGTAAACTTTTCGGATTTGAGGGATGTGATTTTTCGGAGTACTAGTCTTAAGTATTAAAAAAAAAATGGCTGTCACTTGGGACAGCCTAACCTAGATTAGCAAGATCATTCACGGTTTTGGAACCTAAGACTTTCAGGGTGGCATCTCGCACCGCCACCATGGTGGCGTGTAGACCGCAATTTTTCTCATCGCAATTCTCGCAGCGCTCGTAAAAATTCAGGCTAGCACAGGGCAGCATGGCAATGGGTCCCTCGATGTTTCGAATGATCTTTGCCAAAGGGGTTTGGATTGCCTCTTGGTTAATAAAATAGCCTCCGCCTTTCCCCTTTTTGCTGCTCAAGACCTCCATCTTCTTGAGTTCAAGAAGAATATTTTCCAAAAATTTTAAGGGTATTTGCTTCTCGCTCGCAATCTGTGCAATGAGTATTGGCCCCTCCGTCTTGTGTTCAATGAGGTATTGAAGGGCCTGCAAAGCGTATTGGGTTTTTTTATTGAGCATTGAACTATTTTCTGAATAACGAGTACAAGTTACAAGAAAATGTTCAATGCTCTCTAGGCCTTAATTCAATTTGGAGAAGGCTTGTTCAAAGTCATTTTTGATGTCCTCGATGTGCTCGAGACCCACGCTAATCCGAATCAAATTTGGAAGTACACCTGACTGTTTTTGCTCCGCTTCCGAAAGTTGCTCGTGCGTAGTAGAAGCGGGATGAATGGCCAAGGTTTTGGCATCTCCTACATTGGCCAAATGACTTACCAATTGAAGGGAGTTGATAAATTTCTTTCCATTCTCAGCGCCACCTTTAATTCCGAATTGCAATACTCCTCCAAATCCATTTTGCAAATACTTTTTGGCGAGCAGGTGATAAGGACTAGAGGCTAAGCCTGGATAATAGACAAAGTCCACGTAAGGGTGGCTTTCGAGCCAAGTAGCAAGGGTAAGGGCATTTTCAGCATGCCGATGCACCCGAAGCGAAAGGGTCTCAAGTCCTTGGAGCAATAAAAATGAATTAAATGGGCTCAGCGAGGGTCCAAAGTCCCGTAATCCCTCCACTCGTGCACGTGTGATGAAGGCAACATTTGGAAGCCCCAGTGGATTTCCTTCGCCAAATACATCCCAAAACTTGAGTCCGTGGTATCCTTCCGAAGGTTCCGTAAACTGAGGGAACTTTCCATTGCCCCAGTTGTAATTTCCTCCGTCCACAATCACCCCACCAATGCTTGTGCCGTGTCCGCCAATCCATTTGGTCGCGGATTCTACTACAATATTGGCTCCATGCTTGATGGGTTGGGCAAGGTAGCCCCCAGCACCAAAGGTATTGTCCACTACAAGTGGGAGATCGTGTTTCCGAGCTAGGGCAGCGAATTTCTCAAAGTCTGGAATATTCAACCGTGGATTTCCAATCGTTTCAAGGTAAATGGCTTTGGTTTTCGCATCGATTAAGGATTCAAAAGCCGAAGGTTCATCTCCGCTTGCAAATCGTACTTCTACTCCCAGTCGCTTAAAGGCAACTTTAAATTGATTGTAGGTACCGCCGTAGATAAAGGAACTACTGATAAAATTATCTCCAGCTTGCAACAGATTGTTTAAGGCTATAAACTGGGCGGCTTGTCCCGATGCAGTAGCCAAGGCGGCTACCCCTCCTTCTAAGGCCGCAATCCTTTTTTCAAACACATCGGTAGTAGGATTCATGATTCGGGTATAAATATTCCCGAATTCCTTCAAGCCGAATAGGTTGGCGGCATGGTCCGTGTTTTTAAAAACGTAGGAAGTCGTTTGGTGAATAGGTACTGCTCGAGAGCCAGTAACTGCGTCAGGTTCTTGACCTGCGTGCAATTGGAGAGTTTCAAAGTGTAAGGTAGTAGACATCGTTTTTTTTATTAGTCTACAATTTTAGTAGATTATTAATTAATTACAAACCAAACGGTAAATATTTTGTTAATTGAAATCTTTAAACCCCTTCAATATCAAAAAATGAGGGATTTGACTAAGGAAATGGAAGAAGAAAAAAAGAATAAAAATTCTGGAAACGGGATTGCTCTTGGTGCTTGTTTTGGGTTGCTTTTTGGTTCCTCTTTTGGAATTGTATTTGGAGACATTTCCACTGGTATAGCTTCGGGTGCTGGATTTGGGTTATCAATTGGTGTAGGTATTGGAGCAATTTTCGACTTCGCAAAAAATAGAACATAAACCAAAGAGATACCCGACCTCACGATCCGATGGACAAAGAAAAGACCGATCCGCCGCCGCGTATCGGGTTTACCTTACAAGGTCACATAACTGATTCCTATATTGAAGTACTGCGCAGGGCCGAGTGAAATGAGCATCTCCAACGACCAAGAAGTTTTTAATTTGGCAAGAAAAAAATAGAGGTGTCAACTGAAAAATGCGGTTCAATCACAACATTTTAGTTCACTTAAGCGCTTACAAAAACTGGAGCTTGGTCGTTAGGCTCACTTCAATTTCTCCGTCAACAGTTTCAGTTGGTTGGGAAAGAGCAAAGCCTTCACTTCCTTGGACTCTAGGACCTGGTCTCCTACTTTTAGTTTGATCTTTTGTCTGACATTAACTTTTCCGAGGGTAATGTCGTGGTTTTCTATCTGAATGGATAGGTAGGTATTGGGTTCCAATTTCTGGCTCCAGTAGCTATTGCCGCAAGATGCGGGTTTAGTTTCTCCCACCTTGAACCAGGTGTTGTTGAGGTACAACTCACTTTCGATGCCATCAAGGGTTGCATCCATTCTAGGGAGGGTCACGATGGAGTCGGTTAGGTTGAAGAGATAAGCTTGAATGTACCGATTTCCATTGGTCTTGATGACTTGATACTCATTGGGAATGTGGAAAATCAATCCTGATTTCTTTTTGAGTGATTTGTAGAGTTTGGAGTTGACATCTACTTGGTCATCGTACTTTACCCAGCCATTGACGTCGTCCGATACTTTACCCAATTTAAGTATACCCAAGTACCACTCTTCCCCGGTAATCTCTCCTCGCTCCATTTGGCGATACAAAGAGTCAGCCTGCCCCTGCCCCCAAGCAGTGCCAGTAGTCAGCAAAAAAAAGAGGATCAATTGCAGTTGTTTCATGGGATAATAGTCACCGATTGAATGCTTTCGGAAATTCGGGATAGAAACTCCAGAGTTAAACTTTAACTATAAGGTAGTGCAAAAAATTTAAGTTAAAAATCTATTTTTAGAAAGTATCAAAAACGCAGCCCATCCCATGAAATTTCTTCCCATTCTCCTGACTTTACTCCTCAGTACTTTTTCATCCCTAGCTCAAACCACTCAAGAGCAACTTGTGGAATTGGATAAGGGTTGGGAAAGGGCACTGCTGAATTCAGAGGTGGAGTTTTTGGAAAACCTCTTGGCAGAGGAGTTTGTCTGGGTGCATAACCATGCGACGCAAATCGATGGAAAGGCAGAAGCCCTGAATCGGGCAAAAAAAATCCGTGCAGGACAGCAGGACGATACGCGAAACCGAAGTCCTCGAGACCATCAAGTAGTCATCCTGGGACAAACCGCCGTGGTAACAGGCTTTACCCTGGTGGACAGGGGTCCGCAACCCACCAACTACCATTTCATGCGAACCTACGCGCAAGTGGAGGGCAAGTGGAAACTGATCGCCAACCATACCATGGCTATTCCCGAAGAATAAACCCTACTCCTACTTTTAAAAAACTACCCCAACCCATTTACCCCATGAAACCAATCCACCTCGTACTCAGTCTGATTTTTTTAGGGTTTTCAGTACCTAACACAGCCGCTCAAAATTTCAATCAGGTCCTTCGGTCCGAACTCAGCTCCAGCAATCCAGGAGTCCTATTTACCATGGAATCGGGAGACGGAAAGTTATCTTGGTCGGGTGCTACCGGAATCAACGACCTGAGCATTGGAGATTCCTTGCAGGTAACCCAAACCTTCCGAATTGCAAGCGTCACCAAAACCTACGTGGCCGCGGCCATCCTTCGGCTGATGGAGAAAAAGGTGCTCCGCCTGGAAGATCCTATTTCAAAACATCTGTCACCCGCTCATGCCGCAATTCTGGCACAAGACTATGACTTGGAAAAGATCACGATCCAGCAAATTTTGAGGCATTCGGCAGGATTTTTTGACCATACCAATGCCCCTGAATTCTTCGGTAAGGTATTCGCTACTCCGGACTACGAATGGACACGAACCGCCCAACTCCAACTAGGGGTTGAGAAAGGGCAACCGATCGGCCCTCCAGGCGATCAGTTTAGCTATTCGGATATGGGCTATGTGATTTTGGGGGAACTTATTGAAACCTACACCGGAAAGTCCTTGGATGGGGGTATTAAAGAACTGCTGGGCCTGGAAAAATTGGGTCTTGACCGAACAGATTTTGAACGAATGGATCCCCAAACCGATCAACTTCGCATCCACCAGTACTACCAAGGGAAAGATACCTACGCCTTCAGCCCTACGATGGATTACTATGGAGGAGGAGGAATTCTTTCAAGCACGGCAGGTTTGGTGGACTTTTTCCAAGCACTTTTTCAAGGCAAAATCTTTGAAAATCCGGAAACCTTGAAACTCATGTTGGAGCCCGTAACCTATCCCTCCAAGGCCAAAATGGATTACCAGATGGGGATGTACCGAGTGCAAGTGAATGGAATGGATGCCTATTGCCATTCGGGATTTTGGGGCACACAAGTCCTCTACATTCCCAAGCTAGATCTCTACTTGGCTGCCAATTATTCCGGGGCTTGGAGCGGTGGAGCCGTAGCTCCCATTTTTGGAAAGGTGTTGCATGCTTTAGAAGAAGCAAATCCTAAAAAACCTTAGCCATCCAAATACACCCTGAGTTAATCCATCCGAGTAGGAAGCAATACAACTTCTGGATTAGCCTAAGGTGTAATTTTGCACAAATGGATTAGTAAAGTTTTTCAACTTCCAGCTGTTTTCCAGTGTTGCTTTCAAACAACATTTTCTTTTGTAAATTGATATCTCAATAAAAAATTATGAAATACTTTCTAATGATGATGCTCTGCATCAGTTCTTTGGTAGCCACTGCACAAAAGAAAAAAGCAGATCCCCAAGTTCCAGTTAAACCTTCGCCAGATTCACTTTTTAGCAATCTCAAATGGAGAAACATCGGACCCTTCCGAGGTGGAAGGGCCAATGCAGTTTCAGGGGTGATAGGAAATGACCAGAAATTTTATGCCGGTTATACGGGCGGTGGTTTGTGGACCACAGAAGATGGTGGAATCAATTGGGAGAACATTTCGGATGGGTTTTTCACTGTTGGATCCATAGGAGATATTGCCGTATCTGAATCTGACCCCAATGTGGTGTATGTCGGAACAGGCGAACATGCAGTTCGCGGCGTCATGACTAGCTATGGAAATGGGGTGTACAAATCCACCGATGCAGGAAAGACCTGGAAGAACATTGGCTTGGAAAAGACCCGCCATATATCAGACATCGCTGTGCATCCGTCAAACCCCGACCTGGTATACGTGGCGGGACAAGGAACCGTGCACGGCCCAAACAACGACCGTGGCGTGTTTAAATCAACCGATGGTGGAGCTACCTGGAAGAAAGTACTGTACATCAACGATAGCACAGGGATTTCATCGCTCTCGATGGACATGAACAATCCACGCATCCTATATGCCACCTCATGGGAACACAGAAGGCTTCCCTGGACTGTATCCAGTGGTGGAGCAGGTTCTGCGATTTGGAAATCAACCGACGAAGGGAATACTTGGCATAAGCTCACCGAGGGCCTGCCAAAACTGATGGGCAAGATGGGAATCAGCGTTTCACGCGCAAATTCAAACCGCGTATTCGCCATCGTAGAAACTGAAAAAAGCAAATCAGGTCTATACCGTTCGGATGATGCCGGCAAAACCTGGGCCTTGCTATCCAACAACCAAGACATCAGCTCGCGCTCTTGGTATTACATGGAAGTATTTGCAGATCCCATCAATGAAAACATTGTTTATGTGCTCAATGCCCCAATGATGAAATCCATGGATGGCGGCAAAACATTTGCTTCAGTACGCGTTCAACACGGGGACACCCATGATCTCTGGATCAATCCAAGTAAAAATAACGTCATCGCACTAGGCGACGATGGGGGTGCTGAAATAAGTTTCGACTATGGGAAATCCTGGTCAAGCATCATGAATCAGCCTACTGCACAATTTTACCGGGTCAATACAGACAATGTATTTCCTTACAAGGTATATGGCGGACAGCAAGACAACTCATCCGTGATTATCGCAAGCAGAAACAATGGGTCAGCGCTTACAGAGCGTGATTGGACCACAGGTGCCGGTTGCGAATCTGCTTTTCTAGCATTTGATCCGAACGATCCCACCCTTGTGTTTGGTGGGTGCTATCAAGGCTACATTGACGTGCTGAACAGGAAAACAAATGAATCCAAGGATGTGCAGGCCTATCCCACCCTCAACCTGGCCATCGAGCCCAAAGACATGAAGTACCGCTTCAATTGGAATGCACCAATTGTGGTATCCCCCCATGACCCAAAAACAATTTACCATGCAGGCAATGTATTGCTAAAGTCAACCAATGCTGGAATGAGTTGGGATGCCATCAGCGGAGACCTCACACGCAATGACAAGTCAAAACAAGGTCCAGGCGGAATTCCATTCACCAACGAAGGTGCGGGAGGAGAAAATTACAATACGATCTTTTATGTCGCTGAATCTACGCTTGAGAAAGGCGTAATCTGGACTGGCAGTGATTGTGGCTTGGTGAATGTGACCTTGGATGGTGGGAAAACATGGACCAATGTAACCCCAGCTGATCTTCCAGAATCACAAATCAATAGCATTGAACTTTCATCGTTCGACAAAGGGGTGGCCTATATTTCAGCGACGAGATATAAGTTGAATGATTATGGGGCATATGCCTACAAGACTACCGATTATGGTAAAACTTGGACAAAAATAAACAAGGGCGTAAAGCCGGATGATTTTATCAAAGTAATCCGGGAGGATACCAAGAACAAAAGCATTTTGTATGCGGGAAGTGAACGAGGATTTTACCTTTCTACAGATGCCGGAAGCAACTGGCAGCCTTTCCAACTAAATCTGCCGATAGTTCCGGTCACTGATTTGATGATCCGAGACAATGATCTTGTAGCAGCTACCGCGGGCAGGGCTTTTTGGATTTTGGATGATTTGGGAGCCATCCAACAAGCCTCCACTGCTTCAGCAGTCACCTTATTCACCCCAAAGCCAGCATATAAGTTTGGTGGTGGCACGGGATTACCAGAAGCAAAATACAGCGCTGGGCAAAACGCCCCAGAAGGTGTGATACTCGACTACATCCTTCCTGAGGTGACGGACAGCACCTCAGTCACCTTAACCATTACGGATGCATCCGGCAAGTTGATTCGGACCTACTCCAATAAAAAAGATGCAGCCTATGTGAAGTATCCTGGTGGTCCAGCAGCAGCTACCCTGCTAAGTGCGAAGAAAGGGCACAACCGTTTCTTATGGAACCTGAGAAATGAAAACATCCTACCGGATGTAAAGAACGTTTTTGTGTACGGAAGCTACGAGGGCTATGCAGTTCCTCCTGGGAAATACAAGGCGCAATTGAATTTCAATGGGACCATTGCAGAGACGGAAATGATGGTATTGGCCAATCCTACCATTTCTGCAACAGCAGCGGATTGGAACGAACAGCAGCAGGTTCTTTCTTCTATTACTACGGCAATTAGTGAAATGCATCAGCAGGTAAATGAGCTGCGAAAAATAAGAAAGCAGCTTGTGCACCATAGCGACATTCTCAAGGGCGTGAAACCTGCGGAAAAAGTGTTGGACGAAGCCAAGAAGCTAATTGCAGGGATTGATGTTTGGGAGTCAAACATCGTAGAGGGTAGAATCCAAAACGGGCAAGACGTGATCAACTGGCCGAGCAGACTTAATGTTGAATTCTTCAATATCAAGCGGCTTGCCGATGCTGCTGATCCAAGAATTACCCAAGGAATAAAAAGCAGGTTGGCTGACTTGCAAGCCCAATGGAATGCAGAAAAAGGTAAGCTTGAGGCCATCAAAAAATCAGTTGCTGCCTACAATACGCTGTATAAATCTCAGCAGCTCGAAGCACTCATTTTTTAAATTACTTGAAAAACCACATAGGCACACTAGAAAAATTGGTATGCCTATGTGGCTTTAAAATCTAATCCGGAAATGCGGCAACTCCCTCCCGATATGCATCGGGACAGGCTCTTGACAAGGGGGTCGGGGGGATTTATTCTCGCAAAGCCTGCCTGTCGGCAGACCTACTTATCCGCCGCGGCGGACAAGCCGCAAAGAAATTGTGATCGGCCTCTTGCTTCTTGTCTCTTGGCTCTTTTGTCTTGCCTCTCGCCTTTTGCTACTTGATACTAGCTACTTGCCTGCCTGCCGCAGACAGGATACTTAAACAACCTACAGCTGTTCGTGAAGTTTCACTAGGGCATCTACCCCTAAGTCCTCGTCTATTAGGGGCCAGTGGATACCATATCCTGACGGGGAAATTTTAAAAAATTTTCGTTGAACATCAGAGGCATCTTGTAGCTTTTTTGACACTTTTTCAAGCGGGAGGACTAGGACCTTGCCGTCGATAGATAGGCAGATACTATCCTCTTCGAATGAAATGGCGGTTATTTGATGGTCTGCTATCATAGTTTGTCAAAGTAAGTATTCCAACTATCAACGATTAGGTCAAAATGTTGGTAGATAATTTTCTTTATTTCTCTTGTAGATGCAGGCGTCATATTAAAGGCAAACGCCTCTTTAATGGCTACTTCATCCACCAACAACCAGAATTTACATTCCATATCGCCTTTCGTTGCATGAATGTGAACCGGCTCATTTCCTTCATTGGAATAAAAGAACAGCCTCCAGCCAAAAATAACTAATACGGTCGGCATACACTTAAAGATAACCAATTTGTTCTTAAAAAAATGAATGGCTCTTAAAATCTAATTCGAAAGCCTCATTTGGTATTATCTTCCTAAGCCAACCTATCCAGCAGCATTACGGGAAGGGCTTTGCTCCTTCGCGTAATGCCTACCCCCTTGTAAGAGCCTGTCCCGGTCCGCCGCGGCGGATCGGGAGGGAGTTGCCCCAATTCCACCCATTAAAAATTTATAGGAGTAAAATCAAAAATCCAACTTTATAAATTAATTGTGCGTGAGCATTTGGGAGACTCCCCCTTGAAAGGGGGATGGGGGGATTTTTGTGCAAATCGTATGCAAATGAAAAAATGCATCAGAAAATACATATCTCCTAAAACGCGAAAAAGACCTCAGAATTACTGCTAAGAACTTTTTTGCTAGCTCCCCCTATTGACAAAAGCTGCAGCTTATAGTAAGCGGTTTTGTCAACTAAATAACCAGTCTGAATTTTGGGACATCTTACACAAGATTCCGAGGACTCATTTAATAGTAATACCCAAAAATAATATTCATCTCATCCTCGCTAGTTAATCCGAAATTCACCGTTTTAGTAGTGGTGTTATTGTAAGTCACCACGCTGGTCAATCCTTCTCCTGCTTTCAGCTGAATGGGTTTATCAAGGTTGATTACTAAGGGGTGCTGCCAATCTGTGTTTTCATAAACAACCTCTCCATTTCTTGGGCCACCCAGAACTTTAATTTGAAATTTTTCACCCAACTTATGAAAATGTGAGGTAAGTGTAATTACGGTTACTTCTTTGTCAAATGTAAAATTGGTTGTAATCGTTTTACGTGAATTAGCAGGAATAGAAAAGTTATAGTTGGCAAAGTTTATAGACTGCGCCTCTTTTAAAACGTTTGCCTGAGAAACGGTATACAAATTGATATAGTTCTCGCCTAGTAAATTGGTATTCTGTTGATTAAAATAATGTGCATTCAGGTCAAGCGCTGTAGCCGGGGGGATTTTTAGTGCAACACCTGGAGGAAATGTATAGGTTGTGTTTACATCTGTTCCTCCACCTAAAAATATATGGTTCTGCATTTGTCCAAATGTGGTTAGGTTGAGTGTTCCATTTGAATTATACAAATCCCTCAATTGGTTTGCGGGAGGTAACAAGGTATTGTTTTGGAACCCATATAAAACAAAATGGTGACTGTTTGGCCGACCCTGCATCATTATTTTATTCACATATACCGTGGAAGTATTGGGGGAGATTCTGTTTACAAACACCTCACGTTCTGTTTTGGGACTTACTGTAAACGTATTGATTGCTAATTGAAATCCCTCTGTAGCGGCAGGTGCCGTCATCGGTACAAAAGCCTGACTACATACTGTATTACTGGTCAGTATGCTTTCATCAACAACGCTTCCTTTTTTAGGTGCCCCTTTGATTATCCATTGTTTGATAAATTCTATTTGTCCTGTTGTCAGATTTGTTCCCCCCAATGGCATCGTTGCACCATATTTAGACGGTGTCTGACAATCAATTTTCTGAAATAACAAACTCATCATGTAATGACCCGGCTTTACCCTTAGTAGGCCGGCTGTTTTTGCTGCCTCATTTTTTGAAACGACATTAACTAAATTTTCATATGCGTTAATTGAGTTTAACAGTAGGTTATGCTGCGCGAAGGTAGCATCGCTAGTTGATCCATGACACCCACTTGTTGCACAAGACAGGGTTAGAATATCGTCCTGAATAATTGCCCAGGTATCTTTTGCAATAGGGCCACCATCAATTGCCTCCTCAGATTTTTTGGTACAGGATTCCATGCTAAAAGAAGCAATTAGCAATACCATTAAAATTGTTGCTGATACAAAATGTTTCATTCGACGGTGTTTTAAACTATTTCAAAAGAAAGATATGGAATACAGCTGAATTAAGATTTCCTAAATCAGAACTTAACTTGAATTTCAACAAACCTGAAGAGCTATCTCGGATGCTCCTTCAATTACGCTTTTACTTATCTTTTCTGATTATCCTCTTTTTCACCACTAACCAGAGAAAAAAAGGTTTGAGGTTCAACTAAGTGAGCTGTGGACCGCGGACAGTCAACTGTCAACGATTCTCTTTATAGCCTGTTGATTCAAAATAGAAACTAGTTCTCTTTTTCTCGGACCCCCCTCCTATATAATTCATAGTTTCTGCATCGTATATCCGTCCATTCAGGATCACATAAACGACTTTGTCAGAATCTCGAATATCCTTCAATACATCTCCATCGATCACGGCTAAATCGGCTAGCTTCCCGACTTTGATAGAGCCTAAGTTCTTGTCTAATCCAAGGTGTCTTGCAGGCACAATTGTGGCGGCACGCAACGCTTGCATTGGGGTCATTCCACCTTGTTGCATCATCCACATTTCCCAATGCGCAGCAAGACCTTCCCGCTGGCCATGACCTCCAATTGCCACCAAGATATCCCGATCGTGCATTTCTTTACCTGTTTTGACGACATTGAAATGGTTGTAGTGATGTTCTGGTGCCATCGTTCTTACCATCGATCGAGGTGCAAGAATATCCTGTGGTACAAACTTGCTTAATTTCGGATGTTTCCAAACCTCTGTTTTTTCATACCAATAATTTTCCCCAGAAAACCCACCAAACGAAACCACTAACGTGGGAACGGAAGCAGCTTGTGAATGGCTCCAAAACTGATACACATCCTCATAAAGCTTTTCTAAAGCTACTGAATGTTCTATGGAGGAGGCTCCATCCGCAATTTTTCCTAGATCTTGCTGAAGCAATGCCCCACCTTCTGATAGCACCATCATTTCATACTCCGCTGCTGCTTCAATAATTTGCTGGTACTGCTCTCTTCTGGGATGATGGTGCATCTTAATCGCAAATGCACCCACGCGCTTTAATCTATCCATATGAAAGCGTGCATCGTCTATTCCATTTACAATGGCTGTATGCCCTGGCTCATACGCACCATACAAGGACATTCCCGTCGAAAAAATCCGCGGAGCTAGAATGTTTCCAGCTTTTTGCATTTCTGCTGCCCCAAAAACTTCTTCAGTAAAGGTATTTGGGTTAAATAGGGTAGTCACTCCAAAGGCTAGAGTGCCATAAGCACTCCAGTTTTGTTGAGGAATAATACCGTTTGTTCCATTGGGCTGATGGGCGTGCGTATCGATGATCCCTGGAATCAGTGTTTTTCCTTTGAGATCGATAACGGTTGCATGAGTGGGAATGATCACCTCTCCCATTTTTCCAACTGCTAGGATGTGATTCCCTTCAACTAGGACCACGCCATCTTCAATTACTTCATCCGCTTCCATTGTCACCACTCGTCCGCCTACCAATGCCAGAACTCCAGTTGGTTTAGCTATTGGCTGCGAAAAGCTGATCGATGTTTCCTTGATTTTTTCCTCGTTATGGGTTGAATTACTGTAAAGATTTGGCCCCAGATTCCAGTGGATTTCGTTGGTTAGCTGACTAAAGCTAATATTCGTTCCCGCTAAAATTGAGTGTGTTTTTACCTGAGGTAAAGAATCTGCGTGTGTGATGACTATCGGCTTATCTGATTCTATAAAAGGAAGAGTTTTGACCCGATAATGCTCCACAAAAGCAAGTTCTTTACCAGTAGGAGCCATTTTAAATTCAGTGGCATACTTGATTGTAACCAGTGTCTTGAATTCCTTTCCCTCCAAATCAACTCGGGCCAAACTAGGCATTTCACCATCCAAGTGTAGGTAAATACGATCATTTTGATCTGCAAAATGAGGCAAACGCCCCTTTGAGGTAATTAATTTTGGAATACCCCCTTCAGAAGAAACTTGGTAAATACCCGTTGCCAAATTGTATTCAGGGTTCAACAAGTTTTCCTCTTTAAACTTGCGGTAGACCACGGTCTTTCCATCTAGAGAGAACGCAGGTTCCGTATATTTCCCCGGCAAATTCAAGAGATTTTTAATTTCACTAGTAATCAAATTGATCACTTGGATCCTGCCTTGTTCTTGATCATTCCAAGTACTGTACACAATCTTTTTCCCATCCCTTGAAAAACTTGGCGCATATTCAAAATAGCTAGTTTGTTGGGTAAGTCTTCTAGGTGTTCCATTGGGTAGATCCTTCAAATAAAGGTAGCCTAGTGCCTCATAAACAGCCTGTTTTCCATCAGGAGACACC
This sequence comes from Bacteroidota bacterium, assembly GCA_046051425.1. Lineage (GTDB taxonomy): Bacteria > Bacteroidota > Bacteroidia > Cytophagales > Cyclobacteriaceae > Algoriphagus. The sequence continues at coordinate 12,592 of JBJOOF010000228.1, read as the reverse complement.
TCCACATGATGAAGCATTTTTACTTCAAAATTCTCTTCGTCAATATTTTTGGTAAACCGAAGTGTCTTATTTTGGATTTTTTCTCGGCTCACTTCAAAGGGAATTGTGGTGGCAATTTTTGATTCGACCTGAATACGATTGATTTGACCATTGGCCCAAAACAGGATACCGGTATCATCTGGCGTCCAAGACATTGCAGGATAAACGCCGTCAATGGCCCATGCTGCTTGCTTGTCTCTGTCGAGTTTGTGATAAACCGCAGTTTTCTTTCCCGTCTGCAGATCATAAACAAATAGTGTACTCTGAAAATCTACTCTGGAGATGTACGCTAGTTTGGATCCATCATTAGCTAGCGTAGGGCGGATGGCTCCACCTCGACCACTGAGTACTACTTCAATTTCTCCAGATTGAAGATCCAAGCGCTTGATTGCATAAATTCCTTTTTCACTGTCCTTTGAGTATTCGAAAATAGCTCCGGGAGTCACATCTTGAGAGTAATACACATAGCGACCATCTGGGGAAAAAGCAGGCTCCCCCATATCCTTTTGTTCATTCGGTCTCGAGGTTAACTTTTTTCCATCTCCTCCAGCGGATGGATACGCCCATATTTCTCCGGCTCCTAAAGATCTGGTTCCTGTGAAATGTTTTCTCACGGCTATGGACTTACCATCCGGACTCCATGCAGGGGAGTTAACCATCCGAAAAGTCTCTGAAGAAACAGCACGCTTGTTGCCACCATCCACATCCATAATCCAAATATTTTCCCCGCCGCCTTCATCTGAAGTATACACAATATGTTTGCCATCAGGGCTGAAAGATGGCTGCATCTGCCAAGCTAAGTCAGAAGTCAAGGGGGTTCCAATGCCACCACTTGCAGGAATAGAATAGATATCACCGAGTAGATCAAATACGATACGCGATCCATCAGGACTAATATCGAGATTCATCCAAGTGCCTTCTTTGACATGAATCTTTACTGGGCTAGCATCGCGTCTTGTGTTTTCTACATTCCAACTAGGGCTTTGAAGGGTAGATTGAGCGAAAGTGCCAATCACTAGAAATTGTGAAAGGAAAAGAATGATTTTTGTAGGGGCTAAATATTTGGTAGGTGTCATTTTTGAATGCGATTGTAGAATTTGTAAGTACCCCTTTTTTCGAACTACTTGGAAGTTAAAGATGGGTATTCGCTTTTAGATAGTCAAGTTGCCTGTCCCGCAGAATTGCGGGGATTTTTTTTCTTCTCGCAAAGACGCAAAGCCTGCCTGTCGGCGGACAGGCCGCAAAGAAATCTAACCGCTCTTTGTCTCTTTTTTCTTACTTCTTGCTTCTTGCCTCTAATCTCTTGCTTCTACTCTCTCACTTCTAAAAAAAGACATTTACCGTCAAAAAGTCCCTTTTAAAAAATTCCTTTGCGCGGGCTATTGCAAATCAAACAAATCTTCCCCTACCTTTGACCCATCATCAAGAACCAGTCTATTCTGGTACCAACCGAGTCTAACACCACGGTGGTAAAGCGATGAGGGTTTGTGCAAACCAAAACTGTTAGTCCAAAGCACCCCCCTTTCCTTTTTTGATGGTAACGCGTTTCACCTAAACACTCGTTATCATGTCCAACACCCCTAGTACCCCCAAACCGGCTTCTTTCGGAGAAGTACGCAAGTTTCCCCCTGGCTACGGCCAATTCCCCTACCTCATCATCCGCATGCACTACGGCGTGTACATGCAGATTCCCATTCAGCTCAGCCCACCCGAAGCTGGAGCCCCTTCCCAACCTGGGATTCAAATTCCCAACCTCTCACCTGCACAGCTCGCAGAATATCAAGTCAACCTCGACTCGGAGGCACACGACCTCTTGGTCTTACACTTCCGCATGTGGAAGCAGAAAACAGAGTTTTACAACAAGGGCCGTAAAATCGAATGCTGTATCGTAGAAGCCCCTGATCGAGGCTACTATTTCAAGGACCAGGAGGAAATAAAAAGCAGCTCCATTCCCCGCGGGGGCTCCCTACTCAGCGCAAGCTCAGATGTCATCGGGATGAATGTCCCGCATTACCTTATTCCCCAAGCAACTGAGGTCAAGCTCTCTCCTGAAGAAAATTCCTAATCCTAAAAAGGAGCCTTCTCAAGAGAGTAGGCTCCCACACCTTTATCAAACGTATAACTAACTACACCCACACCATGTCTCAGAACAACACCACCCTTTCCATTACTCTTTCCTTCCGTTCCAGTCAGCCCCAAGTAGTTCAAGTGAACTCTTGGATCACTGGGGATACCAGCCTAGTGGTCAAGGCACAAGAAGTCCCCTTTCAAGGGCTATTTATCCAACTCAGCCACGAGCAGCTCAACACCCAGCTGGATCTAGGTGGCATTGCTCCTGCCGTGATCTTGCAGTTTGATGCGGATCAGCAGTTCACTGGGGCGAGTTTAAGCCTAGGCACAAGCAGCGGGTCTTTTGGATTAGTCACCCAGTCCAAGAACCTACTGATCCTGCCTTTTGACGAGCAGTTCCCGATCAGTCAACTGACGCATTATAAACTCAATTAAGGAATCCCATGGCACTATTAAAAGGAAAAATAACTATGGAAGTAGAGTTTGAGCGCCTGCCCCGCAGAATTGCGGGGAGCTTACATGTTCCCCTACTCGGCTACACTCGAGCGATCATCTACCGCGCCTGTGTGGAGCAAGCCTACTACCGCCGTCCCTGGGCAAGCGAAGAGGACATCCAAAAGCAAGATCCCAAGTTTAAGGTAAGGCTGGATTGGGGAGAGAAAAAAGAGAAAAATGGCAAGTCTTCCTGCGGAAGGTAGGTCTGTGTGCTACGGCCTATCCGCCGAGGCGGACAGGCTTCCCTTCTTTGCGCCTTCCCTACTTTGCGAGACTTATTTTTTTCTTTTTTTCTTCTCGCAAAGACGCCAAGCCGCAAAGAAATTGTAGTCAATTCCTATCTGCAATAGGTCTAATCTCTTGCTTCTTGGCTCTCGGCTCTTGGTACTTCGTACTTGGTACTTCGTACACTGTACTTGGTACTTCGCCTGTCAGCCGCAGGCAGGTACAACATCTTACTACTAGCTGCTTTTTTTACCTCTCGACGACGTTATTTCCCCAAGGAAGCCAAGGAAATTACATGAATACCATCAGCGCGACGATAGCTCATTCCTGTACCAGTAATTATGTTTAGTGATTTTGGAGCTTCCATTTTTTCAGTATCAATATTGGCTGAGAATTTTTTTAGATTTTTTGCTGCTTCATCAATATACCCTACCCCTAATTTTATTTCAAAAGCAGCATAATCACCATTCCGCTTCTGAACGATGGCATCCACTTCATTTCAGAACGAATCATTGTAATGATAGACAGTGGCGTCGTTTGCCTTTGCATAGACATTCAATTCATGAATTGCCAATGACTCAAATAGGAAACCGGTGTACTTTAAATCTTTCAGCAATGCTTCCTTGTCCAAACCCAAAGCTGCAACAGCCAAGGACGGGTCACAAAGGTGCTTTTTAGTTGATTTACGCAAAGATGCTGCCGAGCGAATATGTGGATTAAAAGCGGGTTGCTCGTACAGAATCATCAATTTGGACAAAGCTCCTAAGTAATCAGCCAGTGTATTTCTGGATAGATCATTGACTTCATTGATTTTTACATCTTTTTCTAAGGTCTTGTTATCTACCAAGGTGGCTATATTCCTAGAAATTGAACGCAATAGGCTCCGTACTTTATAGGGATCTCGCTTCACTCCTGAAACTTGACTCATATCTACCTCACAAAGTAAATCCACATAGCCTCTATTTAATTTCAAAGCGTTTTTTAAACGCTCGTGAATCAAAATCGGCCACCCTCCAATGCATATTCTTTCAATTAGTGTATCTAAGGAAATTTCAGGAGCATAATAGGCATCCAAATTGCCAAGAAGTAAATCCGATAGCTTCACAGTACCACTTGAATAACCTAATTCTTGCCAAGATAGGGTGTCCATTTGGATCACCGTAAATCGACCGGCGCCACTATGCAGCTTCACATTTTCAGGCGGATTGGCTGATCCAGTAAGGATAAACTGACCTTTTAATTTACGGTAATCGACTTCATGCCGTACATAATTCCATATTTCTGGCTGCTCTTGCCATTCATCTAGCAATCGAGGAGTTTCTCCTCTCAACAACAATTGTGGATTGGTTGCCATAATGACCGGAACTTGTGGGTCACGATCCATACGCATGACGCTTTTTGCGTATTGTGTTGCCGTTTCCGTTTTTCCACAAGACTTTGGCCCCTTGATCAGCACTGCTCCTGAGGCGGCAAGTTTTTCTTGCAAATCGTCTTCAACCAACCTTTTTAAATACGGCATAAAACTGTCATTTGGTTGTTTAAATCTACATTAAAATTTTTGTTGTGCAAATTTAAGAGTTTTTGTTGTGCAGATTTAAGGATTTTTGCTGTGCAAAAAAATGTACAATGTACCAGGTACCCACCGCGTCGGATTTTTCTTCTCGCAAAGACCTGCCCCGCAGAATTACGGGTCCGCCGCGGCGGATTTTTTCTATTTTCTCGCAAAGACGCCAAGACCTGCCTGCGGTAGGCAGGCGCAAAGAAATTGTAGTCAATTCCTATCTGCAATAGGTCTTCTTGCTTCTTGGCTCTCGGCTCTTTGTACTTTGCCTGCCCGCCGCGGTGGGTACTTGGTACTTCGTACAACCTCTTCCTACTTGATACTAGCTACTTGATACTTAAACAACCTACAGCTGTTCTTGAAGTCTCACTAGGGCATCAACCCCTAAGTCCTCGTCGATGAGGGGCCAATGAATTCCGTATCCTGAAGGTGAAATCTTAAAATATTTTCGTTGAACATCAGAGGCATCTTGTAGCTTTTTTGACACTTTCTCAAGCGGAAGGACTAGGACCTTACCGTCAATAGATAGGCAGATAGTATCCTGTTCGAATGAAATGGCCGTTATTTGATGTTTATTCATCTTATTTTCAAGTTACATCATAAAGACCAAACTAGTACAACATTTACATCTCCCATTCTCTTGCTCCAGAGGAGCAATATGCTAATAGAAAACACACTCTGGATAGTCTTTTTGCTCCAGAGGAGCAATATGCTTTTTTCGCGCAAAGGCGCCAAGACGCAAAGAAATTGTGATCTGCCTCTCGGCTCTTGCCTGCCTACCGCAGGTAAGTTTCTTGCCTGCTTCCGCCGCGGCGAACAGTAATAAATGAAATAGGAACCATAAAAAAGATACGTTTAAAAAATCACTCAATCGGTACACTCGTCTTAGAAGTCCGTCTCCAAGACTACATTTGGAATTACCTTCCAGCGCTTGTCGGAACCAAAACCCTGGATTGGCATTCCCATTTTCAGCGGGATGCGAAAAAAGGAAAGCTGATCTCGCTGCATGGCCACAAACAAAGCATCTGCTAGATCAGTCCGCTTACAGCTCGTTTCCAATAGGTAACCTAGGCGCTGCAGGGTCGACACAGAGATTTGCTGAATGAACTCTGAAGAAAAATCTTCAGGCTGAATCTCGTCAGCCAATTCAAAAAGAACGATCGCTACCCGATTCAACCCTCCTACTCGCTTCTCAAACTGCACTAAGTCAGCAGCGGTCAGCACTGCATTTGAAATAAGCAGGTATCCTGATTCAGTTTTCCTTTTTTCAAGGAGTCCTTCCGGAAATGCACTTAGACTAAGGTAGTTAATTTTCAGTCCCTTTTTGTGGGTGGGACGGAGCACAGGAAAATTTGTAGTCACAAAAAACTCCTGTGGCTGCTGATGCGCTGCCCCATGAAAAGCCGCTGCGCTCAAGAGCGATACGTAGTAAGGTCGCTTCAGGTAGCGCATAAAAGCATCCAAGTACAACTGGGGAGGCAGGATACCAGCGCTAGCATAGGGAGGAGGAATCAATAGGTAATACCCTTTGTGTAAAGAAATCAGGCTACCCTTGGCGGTGAGACGACTCAGTGCTCGTTTAATGGCAATAGCCGAAAGAGAGGGATTTTCCTTTTTCAAAAGATCCATCCCAAAGCTTAACTGCCCTCGTGCTTGGAGGCTAAACAGCCAAGCTGAAAGCGAAGTCCCAGTTACCTGATTCATCAATTAGCGTATTTTTTTTGCGTAAGGTACCTATAATAGGTACTTTACGCAAATTCTTTAGCTAAAAATAATGTACCAAGTACGAAGTACTAAGTACCAAGTATGGAGCAGAATTCTAATTCTTAAGATACTTGGTACTTGCCTGCCCGCCGCGGTGGGTACTTGGTACTTCGTACAATCTTGCTACTTGCTACTGACTACTTGCTACTTGATACTTGCTACTTGATACTAACTACTTGCTACTTGATACTAACTACTGACTACTTGCTACTCCTTCAAACACCCCAATCACCCGAAACTCCTTTAGCTCCTCGGCTTCCAAAACTATCGGGGCATATAAATGCGATGGGATAAGTTGCTTTAGAAAGGCCGTTTCTGGTCTCTCCATCTTTGAAAATTGAAAAACAAAGGCCCTATTGACAATCTAAATGCAAATACCCATCTTTAAATTCTATGGAATGATTGGTTCGAAAAACTCGTTAGAAACAATCCAAATTAAGCCAACTTTTATTACCGCTTTTTTTAGGGCAAGACATCTAAAAATCAACCAAAGACTGCGTTTTGAAAAAATAGGACAGAAGTTGTCCAACTTTGAACTTATCCAAAATTTGATCTAAAAGCTTCTAATGGAAATCAGTAAATTTGAAAAAACATTCAAGGTCCTAAAAAAGGGTCTGAAAAAATGAGCAAATTTAAAGAAACAATCATTGAATACTTATTTCATTTGAATGTATATGAAATAGTAATTTTGAAAAAATAAAACAGGTAAAATACTGATTTTCTGTATTTTATAAATAATTAAATTTAAGTGAAGTGAAAAAACTTAAAGTACTTGAGACATTTGCTGGATATGGTGGAGCGTCGTTTGGATTAAAAAAATCTGGAGTTCCGTTTGAAGTAATTGGATATTCCGAAAACGATAAACATGCCTGTGAAATTTTTGATTTAAACCATCCTGGAATTAAAAATTTTGGGGACATCACAAAAATAAATGTCTCAGATCTTCCTGATTTTGACTTGTTTACAGGAGGTTTTCCATGTCAACCTTTTTCATCAGCTGGTTTAGGATATGGTGAATTAGACATTAGAGGCACACTATTTTACGATGTAATTAGAATTTGCAAGGCGAAAAAGCCTAATGTAAGTACCCCGTTTTTCGAACCACTTATAAATTGGAATTTAAAGATGGGTATTAGCTTTTAGATAGTCAATAGGACTTTGGTTATTTAATGATTGATGCGGGTGGTACCAATTGTAATCTTGTTGGAATTCCCAGGTAAGATCACGTAGTTCTTCAATAGAAGTAAACAAGTAAGCGTCCAGAATATCTTCCCGATAGCTCCGATTGAAACGTTCTACAAATCCATTCTGCATGGGCTTACCTGGTTTGATGTATCGGGTTTCAATATTGTTCTTCTCGCAGAAGTCTGTGTAAACAGCGGACAAAAACTCTGGACCATTGTCAGAGCGTAGCTCTGCAGGGTATCCATGTTCTGCTATAACCTTTTCTAGTGTACGGCAAACGCTAACACCAGAGTGTGAATAATCTACTTCCATCGCCAAGGCTTGACGGTTAAAATCATCAATGATATTCAGGATTCGGACTTTGCGTCCATTCATAAGCGTGTCATGCATAAAATCTAAACTCCAAGTTTGGTTTGGTTTCGGCGCTTGTTCCAACGCGCCCCCAACGCGTTGAGGCAAGCGTCGCTTATGCTTCCTTCTCAAGTTGAGATTCATTAGGTTATATACTCGCTTAACCCGCTTGCGATTCCATGCCTTACCAGCATTACGAAGCCGATTAAAGTAGTAAGGAAAGCCGCGTGTAGGCTTCTGCTCAACCAGCTCACTTAATGCTTCAATAACGCCACTATCGTCTTTTCTTGAGCGATAATAGTAAACTGATTTTTGAATCCCTGTTGCTCTACAGGCTCTACTGACACTTACCTGATGGGACATCTGCAGATAAGCTACTACTTCTCGACGGGCAGCAGGCCTTACCACTTTTTTGATAGCACATCCTTGAGCATTTTGTTGTCAAGTGCCAAGTCGGCATACATGTGCTTCAGCTTGCGGTTTTCCTCTTCTAGCTCTTTTAGCCGTCGTAAATGTTCACCATCCATTCCTGCAAACTTCCTCTTCCAGTTGTACAAGGTCTGCGGATTGATGCCTAGTTCACGACTAACTTCTGCTACTGGGCGACCATTCTCAGCTTCTTTGATAGCCTTAATGATCTGACTTTCGGTGAATTTGGTTTTTTTCATAGGATTGGATCTAAGTTAGCGGATTTGCCAACTTATAACCAGTCCGAATTTTAGGGGTACTTACATTGGACTATCCTGTTTATTGTCTCCATATCCAATTGAACCAGTGCATTCAAGGTACAACTCAGGAATTTCTCCAAGGGTATCACCTACGACCTCAAAGAAATACTCCATCAATAGCGTACCAATCCCCATACCTAAGTTATTTGGATTCACCCATACCCTACTAATTTCCAATCCGTCTTTACCATGAGGTGAAAATCGGAGATGAGAGTTGTCAGGAAATGAGAAGTAGACATAATTATGAGTTTTCAACTTCCCACCTTTCTTCATATCCACCACAGAATTAATGTTTGAGTATTCATAGGATATGGGTGAATTCACATCAAAAAAAGAAAATCTTTGATCAAACTCTTCTTTAACCGCCAAAAAGGCTTGGTTATCTTCGACCTCCTCCACAGACACAATTTTGATACCCGTGGATTCCTTTATTGATTTGATAACATCTTGGTATTTTTCTAACAATCTATTTCCCATACTGTATTCCTTATAGAGATAAGTATACAGCAGGGTCTAAAAAAGAAAAGACCTGATTCGTAAATCAGGTCGAGAAACTATTCAATTGAGGAGTTTTTAAAAACTTTGATGGTTTGATTTACCTAACTTTTTTTTCGAAAATCAGGGCAAGCTCACCGTAGTGATTTAGTATTCTTGTTTACCTTCCAAGTTTGAAATGCAGTAATTGCCTGAAGCATATTATTTGTCATTATACTGCTGTTTATTTCTTTCAATTCAAGAACAATACTTTCACTAGATTCAACGATAGAAACAAAATTCTTATTTAATTCTGTTAGCTGATTGCTTATTTGAGATAATCTTATTTCAATATTATCAAGTTTACCTAATACGTTTTTTTGCCAAGAGCTATCGAAAACACCGAGTTTATCAAACGCCTCATATATTTCAAAATATCTTACTTTTTTATCATGTATGTAAAAAACAAGCATGGACATTGCCAAATCCCTGTAAAATCCTAAAGTTTTAATTTGATTTTCTAAAGCGGGCTTCATCAAATCACCAATTTCGAATAATTTATCTACATTAGCTTCGAATCCTTTCGGCTTACCACCCTCTAATTTAGCAACCAAGCCTTCTAGATTTTCAGTTAGTTTATCTAAATCATTTCTTTCACTTTCAGATTTAATTCTTGATTTAAGCCATTCAAAATCAAGCATTTTAGTTAATTCAGATTGATCGGAAATTATTCTGTCTCTATAGTCTCGTAAAAAAGAATCAATTTTTAAAAACATAAATAATTGATTATCTGCGCCTTTATCAAGAATTATTTTTTCATTTACTAAAATGGAGTTTTTAAAATCTGAAATATCAACAATTTCTATTTCTAGAGTTTCAGCTAATTTTATTTTAAGACTTTCTGCTTGTTGTAGTCTCAATTTAGTTTTTGGATCTTGTTCTGCTTTTAAAATTTGAGCGGCTTTGTGCCTTTCTTTTTCTTCAGCAATAATTTTTTCCTCCCTTTCCCTAATTTCTTTACTGAATCTTAAATTTTGCTTATACGCAATGTATAATAGAAAAAAACCAACTGGGATAAAAATAAAACTAGCAATTCCATCAATCCCCCTCTCCCCAATAAACTGCGTGCCATCAAACCCTGCGAAAACTAATACAAGTCCTATAAATAATAGGAAAAATCCCAAATAATTAGTCTTATTTTGTTTTTCTCTAATTGGCATAACCTAAATTTAATTTTGTAATTTTTCAAACATATGAATCTCTTGGTCAAGTTCAAAACTCTATTACACAATTCTCAAATACTACTTTCTAACAAGTTAAATCGATTAAAAAAATTAACCAATTGACTATGGTAAAGTGCTGACTTTTTCAGACAATGTGGAAATAAAATGAGTTTTTTGATTATCCCTTTTTCTCAGGAAAAATTTCTTACAAAACCATTTTTAATCTTCAACTAATCCCTAAAATTTCAATCGAAACAGAGCCTAAATCGATGGTTTATTTGCAAATTCCTTCTCCTTATTTCTGGAATTTTTTGCAAATTTTTTGCAAGTCCGTTTTAATTACAAAATCTATCTCCAGTAGGACTAAAAAACGGAGAGGAGAAATTGGACGGGATTTCAATACCCCTTCTTTCAAGAACATCGATTTCAGTGATTTAAATAGGTTTTTTGTTCAAAAAATTGAAAAAATAAAGACACAAAAAAAGCCGATCATTTCTGATCGGCTTGCTCCCCCTCCTGGGCTCGAACCAGGGACCCCATGATTAACAGTCATGTGCTCTAACCAGCTGAGCTAAGGAGGAATTTTTACCCCTACCGGGGATGGTTATGACGCTCCCTTTCGGGAATCGTGTTGCAAATGTAGACCTATGGGATATTTTTTCCAAATCCACTACCTAAAAAAAAACTGCTTTTATTTCGCTTTTCTAGGTTCTGCTTCGCAGTCAAGGACTTATTTGCTTCCAAAGTCCAAAAACAAAATTACAAGGCTGGAAATATTTCCTTACCAAGCCCCAATCTTCCCATCCATCCAGGATGCTCGCTCAGTCATATAGCTTTTCAAATTCTGAACAGACTGCTCGTGCTTGATACCAATCCCCTGATCCCAGAGTTTGTAGTTTCGCGCCACCGCCCCATTCTTATTCAGTACCTGTACCCCCTCATCCACAGTCTGCTGTAAACTCGTCGCCGACCAAGCACCACGGCGCAAATCCTGCCACCTGGCCTTGACAGCCTGCTTAAAGACCGGATCTGTAAGCAAACGCGGCCACCAAAAAGGAACCATCCAAGGATCATTTTTCACATGAACATTGTAATTCGCTACCCAATCGTTCATGGGTATCCTTCCCCCCTCGTCAAAGCCCTGGTTCATGTCCCAAACAGGCCCCATGGCCAACTTCCCATCCCGGTCTTTTTGTAAAAAGGTGCTGATGCGGTAGGCATCGACATTGCGGCACAATTCGGTAACTAAAAAGTAATCGACAAAGGAGGCCAAATCAATGTACTGGGTGTAGGTACGCGTCGTAGTCGCAAAATTATCGGCCAGCAGGGCGGTCTCAAACTTGTCTACATAATCTGCAATGTAGGTCTTCTGTGCTGCCGTGATCTCCTCTGCCTTGGGATACTCGTAAGTGAAGTAGGTTTCCAGGAACTGCTGGGCATGGTACGGAGCCTGATAGGCAGGAAAAGTAATCACCTGCTGGAAGATATCGTAGCGGCTACGGAAACTGTTGAAAGAGTTGTAGCGCGCATCGTCATCCCAGTTATTCATAAAATAGGAATTGGGCTTGGTGCTGTGCTCAGGACCTGCATCGGCCTTGTCTATCTTCAAAATATAGCCTCCCGTGAGGTTGGTGGACGAAGCATTCAGCGACTTGATGTTGACTCTGTTGGTGTCTCGCTTCAGCTTTTCACAGAAAAAATAGACCCCCTGGTACTCCCCATTGATCTCCACCTCCACAAATTGCCCTCTGCTGGCATACTTACCCGCTTTTCGAGAAAGCTCGTAGCCCAGGTAGTTGTAGATCAAACTTTGGTCTAGGATGTACTTGTCTTTCAGATTGACTATGTGGCCGATTAGCCGCCAGTCCTCTTCTGCAGGCATGCCCAAAAAGGCCACATCCACCCCGGCACCGGCAGCATCTACGGTTTCAAAATTGAAACTCTTCTTGTCCGACAAGCGAAAAGAGGTCTTGCCTCGGTACTCTAAGTCAATCGTTTGGGTCTGCACCAACTTCTTATTTTGGTACAACTTCATCGTAGCAGGCACTCCCGGCTCGTATAAAATCTCCTTACCCTTGGTGTCAATTACAAGGTAGGGCAACTCACTCTGCTCGGTATCGACAGCAAAGACCTGCCCATCGTCGCCTTTGGAGATAGGGACTACTTCTTGCTCTTGGCAAGAAACAAAGAGAAAAAAGGAAAGAACAAAAAGAAGGGAATTAAGAAAAAACGAGCTGGATTTGAAGTTCACAGGGTATAGCTTGGGTTTAATTAGGTATTTTACTTTCAAAAACGAAAAAATAGCAGTTTAATTGCCTTTGGGGATAGAATACTTCCTTCCAAAACTTAGTCGTGCCGCGCTCCCTCCATCACCACAAAGGCATGCAAGATCGCTGGAAATACCGCCTGTATGCCTTCTGCCGCCCCTGCGGGAGATCCAGGTAGCGCCAAGACAAGTGTCTGAGAAATTTGCCCAG